>JACPHD010000017.1 GCA_016188785.1 Parcubacteria group bacterium
CCTTGCAGATTTAGCATTTTATTGATACATTTTTGCATAGAAGCAGTGTTAATTTTTAGCTCAGAGTTGAAAAACTCCGGTTTCAAGCTAATTTTACCACTGCTTTTTAGTTTTCCACCACACTATTTAGTGTAGAGCCAAGACTCCTTGACCGTTTTTATTTCTTGTGTTAATTTAAAATAAGTAATTAAATTTATTTATAATCCCGAATATTCGGGTTTGTTTTTTTTCACTATGCCAACCATCAATCAATTAGTCCGCAAGGGCCGGCAAACTTCTAAAATTAAATCTAAGTCGCCAGCCTTGCAATCAACGCTGGACACTTTGCACCGAAAAAGAACCGAATTAGCCAAAGGCGCTCCGTTTAAGCGCGGCGTTTGTTTAAAAGTGACTACCACCACGCCGAAAAAGCCAAATTCGGCTTTAAGAAAAATCGCCCGCGTCAGGCTATCCAACGGCATGGAAGTGACGGCTTACATTCCGGGCATTGGCCATAATTTGCAGGAGCACTCTATTGTTTTGCTTAAAGGTGGCCGGACTAAAGATCTGCCGGGCGTAAGGTATAAAATCATCCGCGGCGTTTACGATACCCAGGGAGTAGAAAATAGAAGGCAGTCAAGGAGCAGATATGGGGCTAAGACTCCTAAATAATCAATTAACAATTAACAATTACAAATCACGAATTAAAATTGATAATTGATAATTCGTAATTGATAATTGACTTTATATGCGAGGAAAACCAGTCTCCAAAAGAAAAATCGCGTCGGACGCCAGATATAATGACGCAGACATTGCCAAGTTCATCAATTACATAATGGAACGGGGTAAAAAGACCGTGGCGCAAAAAATTGTCTATGGCTGTTTTGATATTATTAAAGAAGTTTCCAAGCAGGACCCGCGGCATGTTTTTAATAAAGCCTTAAAGCAGGTCAGTCCTTTACTGGAAATTCGTGGCCGCCGTATCGGCGGCGCCAATTATCAGATTCCGTTTCAAGTCAGGGGCGAACGGCGTTTTAATTTAGGTTGCCGCTGGATTATCAACGCGGCCCGGGTGCGGAAAGGCAAGCCTATGGCGGAAAAATTAGCGGCCGAAATTCTGGACGCGGCCAAAGGCGAGGGCGCGGCCGTGAAAAAGCGGGCTGAAGTGCACCGCATGGCCGAAGCCAATAAGGCGTTTGCTTATTTTGCTAGATAATACGAATTACGAATTTAGTACGAATTTACGAATAATTTTAATATGCAAGGAGGTGAAGATAAGATTGTTTATAGAGAACAGAGTTATATTGTAATAGGAATAGTTTTTGAGGTATTTAATAATTTAGGATTTGGCTATCAAGAGAAAATTTATCAAAAAGCGTTGGAAGCGGCGTTTGCTAAAGCTGGTATAGCATTTAAAGCCCAAAGTCCTTATGCAGTTTGTTATAAAGGTAATATTGTTGGTAGATATTTTGTTGATTTTATAATTGATAATAAAATTGTCATAGAAATTAAGCAAGGCAATCATTTTTCAAAAAAATATTTTAATCAAGTTAATTCATATTTAAAAGTGACCAAGTTAAAATTGGCGATTTTAATTAATTTTACTTCTAAGGGTATAAAATTCAAAAGGCTGGTAAATATAATCTAAAGACAGTAATTCAGTATTCGTAAATTCGTAAAAGATTCGTAATTAGTATCATTTTATGAGAGAATATAGTTTAGAAAAGACACGTAACATCGGCATTATCGCCCATATTGACGCGGGGAAAACTACGGTTTCCGAGCGGATTCTTTTTTATACCGGTAAAAAGCATAAAATCGGCGAAGTGCACGAAGGCGCGGCTGAAATGGACTGGATGGAACAGGAACGGGAACGCGGCATTACTATAACCAGCGCGGCCACGACTTGCTTTTGGAAGGACTGCCGCATTAACCTGATTGATACGCCCGGACATGTTGACTTTACGGCCGAAGTGGAACGTTCGCTAAGGGTGCTGGACGGCGGCGTGGTGGTGTTTGACGGCGTGGCCGGCGTTGAGCCGCAATCAGAAACCGTCTGGCATCAGGCGGATAAATACAACGTGCCCCGTATCGCTTTTATCAATAAAATGGATCGGACCGGCGCGAATTTTTACGCTGATTTAGATTCAATTTATAAAAGACTGACTAAACAGGCTCAGCCGATTCAATTGCCCATCGGCGCTGAAGATCAGTTTAAGGGTATTATTGATTTGTTTGAAAGAAAGGCGCGTTTTTTTCTGGACGAACTGGGCACTAAATGGGAAGATCGCGAGATTCCGGACGATCTAAAAGCCAAGGCTGAAGAATACCGGGCTAAATTAGTTGAAGCCATCGCCGATAATGATGAAACTTTAATGAATAAATATCTGGCCGGCGAGAATATTGAACTGGCTGATCTAAAAAGAGTTTTGCGCCAAGCCGTTAATAATAATAAAATTGTGCCGGTGCTTTGCGGCAGCGCTTTAAAAAATAAAGGCGTGCAATCTTTATTAGACGCGGTAGTTGATTACTTGCCCTCGCCCTTGGACAAGCCGGTTATTACCGGCTTTGATCCTGACGATAAAGAAAAAGTCATAGAAGTTAAGCCGTCTGACACTGAACCGTTCGCGGCTTTAGCTTTTAAAATCGCCACCGACCCATACGTGGGTAAGCTGTGTTTTATTAGAGTCTACGGCGGAGTTTTACAATCAGGCTCTTATGTTTTAAATACCACTACCGGCAATCGGGAAAGAATTGGCCGCATCGTCAGGATGCACGCCAATCATCGCGAAGAAGTCCAGGAGGTGTATGCCGGAGAAATCGCGGCTGTTATTGGCTTAAAAGGCACGACCACGGGCAATACTTTGTGCGATGAAAACCGGCCGGTGGTTTTAGAATCAATCATTTTTCCGGAAACGGTTATTTCCATCGCCATTGAACCAAAGACTAAAGCCGATCAGGAAAAAATGGGTTTGGCTTTAGCCAAATTAGCCGAAGAAGATCCGACTTTCAGGGTTCGAAGCGATCAAGAAACCATGCAGACGATTATCGCCGGTATGGGCGAGCTTCATTTAGACATTATCGTTGACCGCATGAAGCGCGAATTTAAAGTTGAAGCTAATGTCGGCAAGCCGCAGGTGGCTTACCGCGAAACCATTAAACAGGCGGCCGAAGCCGAGGGAAAATATATTAAACAATCGGGCGGTCGTGGCCAGTACGGCCATTGCTGGTTAAGAGTGGAGCCCAATGAGGCCGGTCAAGGTTTTGAATTTTTAGATGAAGTTAAAGGCGGAACGATTCCGCGCGAATACATACCGGCCGTTGAGAAAGGCGTTAAAGAAGCTTTGGACAAGGGCATTTTAGCCGGCTACCCCATAGTTGACATTAAAGTGGCCGTGCTGGACGGCTCTTACCATGAAGTTGATTCTTCGGAAGCGGCTTTTAAAATCGCTGGTTCCATAGCTTTTAAACAAGCCTGCCGCAAGGCCGAGCCGGTTATTTTAGAACCGATTATGAAAGTTGAAGCCGTGACACCGGAAGAATTTATGGGCGAAGTGATCGGCGACCTTAATGCCAAAAGAGCGCAAATTGAAGAAATGGGCGATCGCGCCAATATTAAGTTTATCAAAGCTAAAGTTCCGTTGGCCGCCATGTTCGGTTATGCCACGCAACTGCGGTCAATGACCCAGGGCCGGGCCAGCTACAGTATGGAATTCGCTTATTATGCCGAAGTGCCCAGGCACGTGGCCGAAGAGATTGTTGGAGGAAAAGAAAAAAAGTAAATAATACGAATTACGAATTTATTACGAATTTACGAATTCTGAAAAAAACATTTTGTTCATTATTCGTAAATTCGTACAGGATTCGTAATTTGTATTATTGTTTGACTTTTTGTTCAGGAGAAAATATAATATAAATATCAGCAATAATGAATTATTCGTAAATTCGTAATAAATTCGTAATTCGTATTCATATGCAGGATCAATTGCAAAAAGCCATTAACTTAGCCAAAAAAACCGGCGACAAATTGATTGTTTTTGACAGCGCCAAGCCGGACAATGTGTTTGTTGTTTTGTCTTTAAAAGACTATGAAAATTTGGTTTTAGGCAAGAGCGAAGTAAGAGGCTTGACAGAAGACGGCTTACTTGATAAAATAAATCGCGATATAGCTATCTGGAAAAGCGATCAGGCGGAAGAGGAAAATATCAGCGCCATTCCTGATTATTTTAGGGAATTGCCGGTCAAAGAAGAAGAAGACTCTGAAAAAATCATGATGGCCAGAGCCGGTAAAAGCTGGTCAATTCCTTCAAGAAGAAAGATAAATGCCGAAGAAATCATTGAAGAAGACCGCCAGTATTTGGAAGAATTGGCGTTTTAATAAAAAGGGATACGAATTTACTAATAATTTTTAATTTTATTTTTTAATTTTATGGAAAACAAAAATGAAATGTTAATTGACCCAAATTTAAAAGAGAAAATTAACCAAGAAGGATTTGAAGAAAATGCGGCGGTGTTAATTGGAAATAAAGAGGAGATGCCGCAGATGCAGGAACGGCTGGAACAAGAAGGCCGAGCCGAAAATTTAGGAAGTTACATAAGGATGCACAAAAGTATAACTGTGCCAAAAGAAAAAATAGATAAGCATAGTATAAACGAATCGCATAAAGGTCAATCAACGATATATTGGAAATTTGATAATATTACGCTCTTTTATTTTATTGATAAAGAAGGTAATATCGCAGAGGTTATTATTGATCCGACTAAAATTTCTTCAATGGCGAGAGCTGTCTTTAAAAGAAAAGACGGTTCTAATATAATTGACGTTCCTACATATCGCAAGCAATTGGAGACAGAATTAAAAGAATTAGGTTTTAAGGAATTAGATGGAGAAGCGCATAAGGCTATGTTATTCGCGATACAGGAGGAATATGAAAATAAAATGAAACAGCAAAAAGAACGAAAAGAAAACGAATTTGATTTTTAAGTTGAAATAAATAATAAATTTAATATAAAGACGGCTGGACGCCCATCATTAATTAACCGGGCAAATAGAGGTAGGCAGAACAATAAACCAATGGGGATTGATTTTAAAAATTTAATAAAATACTGGAAAGAATTGTCGGAATATGATTTTGAGACAGCAAAATTTATGTTTAAGACCAAGCGATATCCTTATTGCTTGTTTATGTGCCATTTATCAATTGAAAAATTGTTAAAAGCGCTAATCGTGAAATTAAAGAAACGGCACGCGCCTTATTCGCACAACCTCGTTAATTTAGCCAAAGAAACCGGATTAAATTTTAAAGAAGAAGATAAAATGCTATTAGCTGATTTAACGGAATTTAATTTAGAAGCCAGGTATCCTGAATGGCAGAAAGAATTTTACAAAAAGTGTTCAAAGATTTATACAGAAAATTATTTTAATGAAACTAAAAAATTACATCAATGGCTAAAAAAACATCTTTAGAACATATAGAGAGTACAGTTAAAGAATATGCAAATCTTTTAAGGGCTGACGGCATTGATATTAAAAAAATTTTATTATACGGTTCTTATGCCAAAAGAAAGCAAAAAAAAGACAGCGATATTGATAGTTGCATTATTTCAGATAGATTCGGCAAGAATCCAACGGAAGAAGGAAAATATTTTTTTAGAAAATTATGGTTAATGAAAAATGCGAATATTGAACCAATCGGTTATTCTCCCAATTATTTTTATAATGAAAATAATTGGTCGCCGCTTATAGATGAAATTAAAAAAACTGGCATAGAATTAAAAGTATAATTAAATTATAAATTTAATAATAAAGACGGCTGGACGCCCATCATTTTAATTAACCGGGCAAAAACCCCCCACCAACTTGTAGGTGGGGGGGTCGTTTAAGCAATACACATATGGCAGAAAAATTTGAACGAACAAAACCCCATGTCAATGTGGGAACAATCGGCCATGTTGATCATGGCAAAACAACCTTGACGGCCGCGATGTTAGCGGTCTTAAAAAGCAAGGGTTTTAGAGCGTCGGAAAAAAGCGTTGATCAGATTGACGCGGCGCCGGAAGAAAAGGCTCGCGGCATTACCATTGCCACCTGCCACGTTGAGTATGAAACTGAAAAAAGGCATTATGCCCACGTTGATTGTCCCGGACACGCTGATTATGTTAAAAATATGATTACCGGCGCGGCCCAAATGGACGGCGCCATATTAGTGGTCGCGGCCACGGATGGGCCCATGCCCCAAACCAGAGAGCATATTTTACTCGCCCGGCAAGTCGGCGTGCCTTATATCGTGGTTTTTTTGAATAAATGCGATATGGTTGAAGATAAAGAATTAATTGATTTAGTAGAAGAAGAAATTCGCGACTTATTAAAAAAATATGAATTCCCTGGCGATACCACGCCGATTATCAGGGGTTCGGCCTTAAAGGCTTTAGAAAATCCTAGCGGCGAATCTGGCCAGGCGATTTTAGATTTGACCAAAGCCTTAGATGATTATATTCCTGAACCTAAACGGGATACTGATAAGCCGTTTTTAATGCCAGTGGAAGATATTTTTTCCATTGAAGGGCGCGGCACGGTGGTTACCGGCCGCATTGAACGAGGCGTGATTAAAATCAATGAAGAAGTGGAAATAATCGGTTTGCGCGATACGCAAAAAACCGTGATTACCGGCATTGAAATGTTTAATAAATCTTTAGACGAAGGCCGAGCCGGAGATAATGCCGGCTTATTGCTACGCGGCACTAAAAAGGATGAGGTTGAAAGAGGCCAGGTTTTGGCCAAGCACGGCACGGTCACTCCGCACGCTGAATTTGAAGGCGAAGTTTTTGTTTTAACTAAAGAAGAGGGCGGCCGGCACAAGCCATTTTTTAAAGGCTATAAGCCGCAGTTTTATATCCGCACGACTGATGTTACCGGCGAAGTTGAATTGCCGGAAGGCACCGAGATGGTTATGCCCGGCGACACGGTAAATTTGAAAATTAAATTGATTTCTTCGGTGGCCCTGGAAGAAAAGCAAAGATTCGCTATCCGCGAAGGCGGCCGCACCGTGGGCGCCGGCGTGGTCACTAAAATTGTTAAGTAAGCCCTGCTACAGAACTCACACTCCAAAATCGGACTCTCCATTAAAGCCGAACAGGGAGTAATTAAATTTATTAGTGTTTAAATATTTTTAAACATTAAAATATTTAAAATAATCAAAAAAATATGAGTAAAAAGAAAATGAGTAAAAAAGTATTGTTTTTATCAGTTGTGTTAATAATTGGCGTTAGCGTTAATTTTTTCGTTGGAGTCAAATCTGGATTTGCCGTTGAAAGCAGCGAAAGACCGGATTTAACAGTTAGTGATATTAGAATAATCCCTAAAATTGAAGATCCTTACGGCAGATATCAAATCGGCGTAAAAATAAAAAATATAGGAAATGTCGAGGCAAACTTAAATGGTATTTTGAGTCTTGTATATGGCACGAATTACGTAGATATTAGACAATGCGTAATGGTTAGCTGTAGAGGAATTGCTAATATTTATAATGCGGTGATGAATATGAATTCTTTGGGTAAAAATTCGTTGGCGGCGGGCGAAGAATATGAAATTATTTTTAATAAACAAAATTATCTATTAGATGATATTGAACTTGAAAATGGCATTGAATATACTTTCAAAGCGATAGTTGATGATAGAAATCAAATAGAGGAAGTGAACGAAGATAATAATATTTTGACTAAAATGATGACTATTGGCAGTTTATCGACTACGTCCTCTGATGATTGGAAAACGTATATAAATAATTTTAAATATTCGGCGGCTATAAATGATCAGCACGTTGATACACAAATTGAATTTGATATGGTTAATGCGGGTGATAGCCAGGCCGGATTTTATTTATCTGCTTGGAATAATACTACTAATTACCCGCTTAAAACGGAACAGTATAGTTTGTCTCCAGGCCAATCGGTCCATGTTTTTTTGATGAATGTTAATAATATTAGCCGTTTGAATATTGGCAACAACAGCATTAGCATTCGGCTGGTTTCCTTAGATAGTCTGGTGGTTTATAATGAACAATATTTTACAGTTATTAGGGAGCAAGCTAATAACATCGCTTCAATTATCCCCGCCATTTCGTCAACCCAACAAATTTCGGACATAAACGAAAAATCAAAATTGTTATCCAGTGATAAGTTTAACCAGATTTTAGTCGAGCTAAAACAACTCCGCAATACTATTAAAGAACAGCAAAATGAAATAAAATATTTAAAGTCAATGGTCAATGATTTAAAAGATGTATCAGATAAGATGAAAAGCGCAATCAATGATTTTATTACTTACGGCGTTGATGCCAATACGGTAAAATTAGGCGCGGGCGAAAGAGCGGCCGTGATTAATTCCTATAAGTCAGCCTTTGACAAACTGCCGGAAACCGAAGCCGAATTAACTGATACTATTAAAATAGCCAATGGCCGTTTTCCGTCTTTAATCAGCGATAAAGCGGAAAAACAAGCTAAAGAGCAATTTGTTAAAATATACAAGAGAGTTGCGGATATAAATGATGATAAAGATAACGCCGCTATTAAAGTTATGGCTTACGGACTAAGGCAGAAAGCGGAAAACAGAAATTTAAACAGCGAAAGAGCCGGCATTAAGATTTTTAAAGCTATTTACGGCCATGCGCCAAAAACTACCGAGGACTGGAACACTATGCAAGCCATTACTTATTCAGGCGCGGCCCGGTAGAGGGGATTATATATTTAATTTTAAAATTTAAGCAACATGAGCGAAACTAAAGACAAAGTAGAGGCAAAAACTAATGAAGATTCTAAACAAAGAATCCGCATTAAGATTAAGTCTTTTGATCATAAGATTATTGACCAATCAACCAAAAATATTATAGATACGGCCACGAGAACCGGCGCGCAGATTTACGGGCCCATTCCTTTGCCCACGGAAAAGAAAAAATACACGGTTAATAGCTCAACCTTTGTGCATAAAGATTCCCGGGATCAGTATGAGATTAGAATTCATAAAAGATTGGTAGATATTATTGAGCCCACGGCTAAAACCATAGAATCTTTAACCAACCTCGGCCTGCCGGCCGGAGTTGACGTAGAAATAAAAATGTGAAATACTAATCTAAGCGGATGTGTATCAGTAGTTTATTTTATATATTTATATCAAGGATTGTTCAAATAACTCCCTAAAGGGGAAAGTGTTTAAATAAAAATTGATGTAGCAGGAGATTTTAACAGGCCAAATTAAATTCTAAATTTAGAAATTAATTTTACTTTAACCGCCCGGGGCGGTTTTAAACTGGTTTGTTGAAAAAACCGGTTTTTGTTTTATAAAAGTATGAAATTTATCATAGGTAAAAAATTAGAGATGACGCAGGTCTGGCAGGGTGAAAAAGTAACGCCCGTAACTCGGGTTCAGGCTGGCCCTTGCCCAGTCGTGCAGGTGAAAACTGCGGCCAGTAAAGACGGCTACGGCGCGGTTCAGCTTGGCTATGGCCAGAGAAAAGAAAAAAATATTAAAAGGCCGCAGTTAGGGCATCTTAAGAAAATTTCCAATTTCCAACCCGTCCGAATGGACATTCGTCCGGGCGGATTTCCAATTTCCAAAAATTATAATTTAAGATATTTAAGAGAATTCAGATGTAATACTGATAATTTAAAAGCTGGAGATGTTATTGATGTAAATACTTTTGAGATCGGTGACAGCGTGAAAGTTACCGGCACCTCAAAAGGCAAAGGTTTTCAGGGTAGCGTTAAGCGCCATGGTTTTCACGGACACAACACCACGCACGGCACTAAGGATCAGGTAAGAACTTCTGGCTCAATCGGCGCCGGCGGCATTCAGCATGTTTTAAAAGGCATGAGAATGCCCGGACGGATGGGCAATGCCAAGGCGACCGTCAGTAATTTAAAAATTGTTCAAGTTGATCAAGAAAATAATATTTTATATATTAGCGGCGCTGTGCCGGGCGCGAGAAATAGTTTAGTTTTAATTTCCGGAGAAGGAGAGCTGAAGATTGTTCAGCCAGTAGTTGAAGAAATAAAACAAGAAGCTAAAGCTACGGAAACTACGACCGAGGCGAAAGCTGAAGTAGTGGAAGAGAAAAAATAAAAATTCATTTTTGGCTGTCATTCCGGTCTTGAGCCGGCGGTGAAGCAACCGGAGAAATAGAACTTTCGCCTAAAGTTTTTGGCGTGAAAGTTAATGAAGCCCTAGTGCATCAGGCCGTTATAACCCAGCTGGCTAATGAAAGAAAAGTTATTGCCCATACTAAAGACCGAAGCGAAGTCAGAGGCGGCGGCCGAAAGCCCTGGCGGCAAAAAGGCACCGGCCGGGCGCGGCATGGGTCAAGCCGATCGCCGATTTGGATCGGCGGCGGCGTAACTTTCGGCCCGAGAAACGAGCGTAATTTTAAAAAGAGGCTTAACAAAAAAATGAAACAAAACGCCATATTGATGGCGCTGTCCGATAAGGCGGCTAATGAAAATTTAGTGATTTTAGATAAGTTAGAAATGGCGGAGTTTAAAACTAAAATTTTTAATGGCATAATCAGCAATCAAGAAAATAAGAAAATAATAAAAGCTGAAAGCCAAAAACGCAGTATTTTGGTGATGGTTGATCGGGCGGATGAAAAAATAAAATATTCAGCCAAAAATTTACCGGGCGTAGAGCTGATAAATCTGGATAATATAAATTTAGTTGATTTGTTAAAATATAAGAATCTAGTAATAACTAAGGGTGTGGTGGAAAAGATAGAAGAAAGATATAAATAGAATTTTTTATGTTATTGCGAGCGACTGTCTTTTTTTGTCATTCCGGCCTTGAGCCGGAATCCAGAGTTCAGCGCTCTGGACAAGTTTCTGGATTGCGGGTCAAGCCCGCAATGACAATATAATATTATAAATTATGGGTTTATTTAATAAAAAAACTGAAGATAAGAAAAAGATAACTGCTAAAGCTGATACGGCTGAAAAACAAGAAGTTAAAAGCATGAAAGATTTATATGGCGCGGCTGAAACCGGAAAAACCCCGGACGCGGTTAAGCCTGGCGAGAAAAAATCGTTTCGCGGCCAGGCTTATAAAGTAATTATGAAACCTATGGTCACGGAAAAAGTAAGCGGTTTAGGCGCTTTGAATAAATATGTTTTTGCCATAGCTAAAAATACCAATAAAATTGAAATAGCCAAAGCCATTAAAGAAATTTACGGCCTTAAGCCGGTTAGTGTCAACGTAATCAGAATGAGCGGTAAAAAGGCGCGTTACGGCCGGATTAGCGGCCGCAGAAAAGACTGGAAAAAGGCGATTATAACCTTGCCTCAAGGCCAAACCATTAAGATTTACGAAGGCGTGTAAACAATTAACAATTGAAAATTACGAATTACGATTAAATTATTTTAAAATTTGTAATTGATAATTGATAATTCGTAATTGATTAAATATGGGAATAAAAAAAGTAAAACCAACCTCACCAGGCAGAAGATCGGCCACTTTTGATGATTTTTCCGATATCACTAAAACCGAACCGGAAAAGAGTTTGATCGTCATAAGAAAAGGCCAGGCCGGTAGAAATAACCAAGGCAAGATCACGGTAAGGCATCAGGGCGGCGGCGTCAAAAGATATATTCGCCAGCTAGATTTTAAGCGGGATAAATTTGATATACCGGGTAAAATTATGTCGATTGAATATGATCCTAACCGCGGCGCCCGCATTGGTTTGGTAAATTATAAAGACGGGGCAAAAAGGTATATTATCATGCCCATAGGCCTTAAGGTTGGCGATGAAATATTAAGTTCAAAAAATCAAATTGAAATAAAAACCGGCAATGCCATGCCGATTAAGTTTATTTTACCCGGCATCGGCGTTAATAGCCTAGAATTAGAACCGGGCAGAGGCGCTAAAATCGCCCGTGGCGCCGGCAATTTGGTTTTTGTTATGGGCGCTTTAGGCAATTACGCGCAAATTAAGCTGCCTTCAGGAGAAATTAGATTAGTCCATAAAGAGTGCCTCTGCACGGTCGGCCAGGTTAGCAACCCGGACCGCCGGCATATTACCATCGGCCGAGCCGGACGGCAGAGATTATTAGGATCCGGTTGATCATCCGCATGGCGGCGGCGAAGGTAAACAGTCTATCGGTTTAAAGCAGCCAAAAACTAAATGGGGTAAGCCGGCTTTAGGCGTTAAAACCAGAAAAAATAAAAAAAGATCAAATAGATTAATTATTCAAAGAAGAAAAAAATAAATAAATCAATTATCAATTTGCAATTACGAATTACGAATTTGTTGAATTAAATTTGTAATTGATAATTGGTAATTCGTAATTTAATCTTATATGTCCAGATCACTTAAAAAAGGACCATACATCAACGAAAGATTATTAAAGAAGATAAAGGCTTTGCGCCCTGGCGACAAGACCATAATTAAAGTTTGGGACCGGGCTTGTACGATTACGCCGGAGATGGTAGGCTTTACCATTGGCGTGCATAACGGTAAACAGCATCTACCGGTGTTAATCGTAGAAAATATGGTCGGACATAAGTTAGGAGAATTTTCGCCCACCAGAAAGTTTACGAGTCATGGCGGTAAAATGGCCAAAGATCAGGCTAAAGCCGCGGCGCCGGCCGCTCAAGCAAGAAAATAAATTAAAAAATATACGAATTACGAATTTGTTACAAATTTACAAATAAAATGCAATTTAATGCGAATGATGTGAATACCGCGATAATACGAATTATAATATTCGTAAATTCGTAAAGGATTCGTAATTCGTATAGCATGTATGGAAGTTAAAGCCAAAGCAAAATTTATCAGGATGTCTCCGACTAAAATACGGCTGGTGACCAATCTGATTAAGAAAATGCCGGTTGCGGAAGCTCTGAATCAGCTGCGATTTATCAATAAGCTGGCCAGCGGCCCGGTCGCTAAGCTGATTAAATCAGCCATCGCTAACGCCGAGCATAATTTTGAATTGGCCAAAGATAATTTATTCATAAAAGAATTGACGGTTGATCAGGGGCCGACTTTAAAACGTTCAATGCCTCGGGCGCACGGCCGGGCCACGCCGATTAGAAAAAAAACCAGCCATATTAATTTAATTTTAGGTGAAATTAAGGCCTCGGCCGCGGTTAAAGCCAAAAAGCAAGCCATTGCCGCGCCCATAAAATTAGAGACTCAGCCTAAAAAAGAAGCGGAGGTTAAATTAAAGACCGCGGCTGAAGCGGAAATCGCCGAACCTAAAACTGAAGGCATTAAAGAAAAAGGCCAGGCTATAATTGATCCGAGAATGCAAGGGCGAAGAGGACATACTAAAATAGAAGGCGGCGCTAAAGGTTTTGCCGCCAGAATGTTCAGGCGAAAAAGCGGCTAACTTATAAATCGTAAATCGAAAATTTTAAATCTAAAATTACCAGCATGGGGCATAAAGTAAATCCAAAAGTTATCAGACTGAATATTACCAGGACTTGGCCGTCCAAGTGGTTTAGCACGGGAAAAAATATGATTAAAAGCCTGGAGCAGGACGTTGGCGTGAGAAAATTTTTATTTGACCAATTGCGCGAGGCCGGCTTGGACCGGGTGGAAATAGAAAGAAGCGGCCATAAAATCACCATCGGAATATTTACGGCCAAGCCCGGGATTATCATCGGCCGCGGCGGCAGCAGCGCCGGAGATTTAAAGAAAAAATTGCATGATAAATTTTTAAAGAATTTTAGATTAGCCGATATAAATTTAAATATTACGGAATTTGACCGGCCGAATTTAAGCAGTATGATTATCGCTCAAGCTATGGCGATTGATATTGAAAAGAGAATGCCGTTTCGCCGAGTTATGAAACAGGCCATAAATAAAGTGGAGCGGGCCGGCGCCTTGGGCGTAAAAGTTGTGATAAGCGGCCGGCTTAACGGCTCGGAAATCGCCCGCACGGAAATGCTTACTTCCGGCAAAGTCCCGTTGCACACTTTAAGAGCTGATATTGATTTTGCCAAGGCCACGGCTAAAACCACCTACGGCGCTATTGGCATAAAATTTTGGATATATAAAGGCGAGGTGTTTAAAAAGGTAGAAGCCGCTAAAGGCGAAATTGTGGGGGAGAAAAAATAATATGCTGATGCCAAAAAAAACAAAATGGAGAAAAACGCATAAGCGTCGCCGGGGCGGAAAAGCCAGCCGCATGATTAAGGTAAGCTTTGGCGATTATGGCTTAAAGAGTTTAGAAGCCTGCTGGGTTTCTTCAAGACAGATTGAAGCGGCCAGAAAAGTTTTAACTAAATATATTAAAAAGGGCGGAAAGATTTGGATTAGAATTTTTCCGGATAAATCGGTAACGGCTAAGGGCGGAGAAATTCCCATGGGCAAGGGCAAGGGCGCGGTTGATCATTATGTGGCCGTAATTAAGCCCGGCATGGTAATGTTTGAACTGGCCGGTATTAGCGAAGTTGAAGCTAAAGAAGCTATGAAAATGGCCGCCTATAAACTGCCGGTTAAATGTAAATATGTAACTAAAATATAATATGGAGCTTAACGAATTAAAAAGTAAAACCGAAAAAGAATTAAGGCAGTTTTTAGACGAGTCGCGCGACCGATTAAGGAGTTTGCGTTTTAAAGACGCCAACAAGCAATTAAAGAATGTCAGGGAGATTAGGGTGATTAAGAAATTAATCGCGCGAGTTTTAACCTTATTAAAAAGTAATCAAGGCGGCGATATGGTAAAATAGTAAAATTTTCAATTTTAAAGTTTGAATTTTGAATCAATTTTGAATTTTTAATGAATTAAACATTCAAAATTAATTATTCAATCAAAATTCTAAATTAAAAATTAATCATTATATGGCAGATAATAAGATTAAACAAAATGCTGATAATAAAAAAACCATTAAACGTAAATTTAGCGGTATAGTGGCGAGCGACAAAATGAACAAAACCAGAGTCGTTTCGGTTGAATCGGTTAAAGTTCACCCCAGGTACAAAAAAAGATACACGGTTAGCAAGAAATATAAAGTGCATGATGAAAAAAATTTATATAAAACCGGCGACAAGGTTCGCTTTGTAGAATGCCGTCCGTTAAGCAAGGATAAAAGATGGCGCATGATATATTAATCTATGATACAAGTACAGACAAAATTAAAAGTCGCGGATAATAGCGGTGCCAAAACCGTTATGTGCATCAGGGTGCTGGGCGGCTATAAAAAACGTTATGCCCGGGTCGGAGAAATAATCACCGCCGCGGTCAAAGAGGCCGTGCCCCACGCCGCCATTAAAAAAGGCGATGTGGTGCATGCCGTCATAGTCAGGACAAAAAAAGAAACCAGGCGTTCGGATGGTGTTTATGTTCGTTTTGACGAAAACGCCTGCGTGATTATAGATAAAGAGAAAAAAGAGCCGAAAGGCACAAGAATTTTCGGCCCGGTGGCCCGAGAATTAAAACAGCTTGGCTTTTTAAAAATTGCCTCGCTGGCGCCGGAAGTGCTGTAGAAATCGCGAAATTCGCATAAATTAGTTTAAATTAGTAATTACATGAAAATAAAAAAAGGCGACGAAGTTAAAATATTAGCCGGCAAAGACAAGGGTAAAACCGGTAAAGTTTTGCAGGTTTTTCCATCGGCCAATCGGGCCAGTATTGAAGGCTTAAATCTTTTAATTAAGCATATGCGGCCGAGAAAGCAGGGAGAAACCGGGCAAAGAATAGAATTTCCGGCGCCGCTGAATTTATCAAATGTTATTTTAGTCTGCCTGCAATGCGGCCAGCCGACCCGAGTCGCTTATAAATATTTAGAAATCGCGAAAAATGACGTTAAGCGGAAAAAGAAAGTCAGAGTTTGCAAAAAATGTAAGCAAACGATAGAATAATTTATTATGACTTTAAAAGAAAAATATAAAAAAGAAATAGCGCCAAAAATGGCTGATAAGTTCGCTTATAAGAATTTGCTGGCCGTGCCCAAGCTTACCAAGGTGGTAATTAATTCCGGCGTGGGCCGCAACGCCAAAGATAAGAATTTTATAGACGGCGTCATCAGCAGTTTAGAAAGAATCAGCGGGCAAAAACCTATTACCACTAAAGCCAAGCAGTCAATTTCCGCTTTTAAAACCAGAAAAGGCATGATTATCGGCGTGGCTGTAACTTTGCGCGGCCAAAGGATGTTTGATTTTACGGAAAAATTAATTAATATAACTTTCCCGAGAATCCGGGATTTTAGAGGTTTAAATCCCAAGCAAGTGGATAAGCTCGGCAATTTAGCCGTGGGTTTTAAAGAGCATATTGCTTTTCCTGAGATTAAAGCTGACGAGGTTGACAATATCCATGGCCTGCAAGTCTGTCTGGCTACGACTGCTAAAACTTATGAGCAAGGTTTGGCCTTATTTAAATTAATGGGTTTTCCTTTTAAAACGGAATAATATTTTATGGCTAGAACAGCTTTAATCGTAAAATCAAAAAAGAAACCAAAGTATTCCACTAGAATCGTCAGGCGCTGTTGGCGTTGCGGCCGCAATCACGGCTTTATGAGAGATTTTGGTCTTTGCCGCATTTGTTTTAGGGAACTAGCGTCTAACACTGACATACCGGGAGTGACTAAATCAAGCTGGTAATCAATTATCAATTAACAATTACGAATTAATAAAATGCCAAATGAATAAAATTCGTAATTGATAATTCGTAATTGTAAATTAAATAAATATGACTGATCCAATCGCGGACATGCTCACTAGAATAAGAAACGCTCAAGCCGTAAATATACAGACGGTTGTTTTGCCGATGAGCAAAATTAAGCACGGCATCGCTAAAATATTGGCGGCCGGCGGCTGGGTTCGTGAGGTTAAAATTATTAAAACTAAAAGCGACAAAAATTCAAGCTCGGTCTTTAATGAAATTAAAATTGATTTAAAATATAAAAACGGTCGGCCGGTCATTACTTCTTTAAAAAGAATCAGCACGCCGGGCTTGCGGGTTTATGCCAATAAAAATGAATTGCCCAGAGTTTTAAATAATTTAGGCATCGCGATTATTTCCACGCCGCGCGGTCTAATGACTAATAAAGAAGCTAAAAAACAGGGCATTGGCGGGGAAGTGATTTGCGAAATTTACTAAATCAATTTACAATTATCAATTACGAATTACGAATTAAACAAAAATAAAATTTGTAATTGATAATTCGTAATTGTAAATTGAATATATTATGTCCAGACTAGGAAAATTGCCAATTGAATTGCCGGCCGGAACTAGGGCTTTGCTTGAGCGAGGTTTTATGATTGTTAAAGGGCCTAAAGGCGAGCTTAAAACCAAAATGCATGAAATCATTAAAACAGAAATAACCGACCAAGAAATTAAATTGTCTATTGCTGATCAGACTAGTGGCAAAAATAAGGCTTTATGGGGGCTGTTTAGAAGTCTGATTAAAAACATGGTAGTCGGAGTTAATGAGACCTATACCAAAAAACTGGAAATTAACGGCGTTGGTTATAAAGCGGCGGTTAACGGCGCTAAATTAACTCTGAATGTGGGCTACTCCCATCCGGTAATTTATGAATTGCCGGCCGGCATCAAGGCTGAAGTCCAGGCCAATATTATTACTATCAACGGCATTGATAAACAGCTGGTCGGAGAAGTATCGGCGCAAATCCGAAAGATTAGAAAACCTGAACCTTATAAAGGCAAAGGCATTAAATATAGCGATGAAATATTAAGGCGCAAGGCCGGCAAAACCGCGGGCAAGGCCGAAAAGTAAACATGTATGCTTGTGCTAAATTTATAAAATTTTCTACTGCGGAACTCGCCTGCCTGCGGCAGTCTCAAACAGTCCTCGCACGAAAATTTTACAAATTTAGCACAAGCATTAGCATATAAATACTATATGGACGCAAATAAAATTAAACAAAATAAGAAATTTAGGCGCAAAGGCCGGGTCAGGGCGAAAGTTAGCGGTACGGCCGCTTGCCCAAGATTAAGTGTTTTTAGGTCTAACCGGGGAATTTACGCCCAAATTATAAATGATGAAATCGGCCGGACACTAGCGGCGGTTGACGCTGGAGAAGTTAACCCCGTTAAATCCGGCTCCGCCGGTCCCGATAGTAATCGGGAATTTAACGGGGTTAAGGCCAAGAGTAAAAAAATTGCTATGAGTCTGGAACTGGGCAAAATAATCGCGGCTAAAGCCAGGGCTCAAGGCATTAGCCGGGTGGTGTTTGATCGCAACGGTTATAAATATCATGGCCGGGTCAAGGCTTTGGCCGAAGGCGCTCGCGCCCAAGGCTTAAAATTTTAAATTACTAATTTGAGCAAATAATCCGCCGGCTGGCGGAGCGAATTTAGCGAATAATAATATGGATGAAGAAAAAAAACAGCCAGAAATAGCGGTTAGTCAGGCGGCGCCGGTTCAAACCGCGCCTGAATCTAGAATGGCTCAGCGCGGCGGCGACAGAAAAAGAAATTTTAAAGGTAAAAGAGGGTCGCCGCGCTCGGGTTATGGCATGCCGGAGGAATTTGAGCAAAAAATGATTGATATTGCCCGCGTTACCCGCGTTATGGCCGGCGGCAAAAGAATGCGCTTTAGAGCCTGCGTGGCTATCGGCAATAAGAAAGGCCGGGTGGCGATCGGTTTGGCTAAAGGCGCCGACGTTACTTTAGCCGTGACTAAAGCCGTTAATAAAGCTAAAAAGAATTTCATTGACATACCGATTGTCAATGAAACCATTCCCCACGAAGTTTATCAAAAATTAGGCGCGGCCAGAATTTTATTCAGGCCGGCTAAAAAGGGCCGGGGCATTATCGCCGGCGGCGCGGTTAGAATTCTTTTGGAATTAAGCGGCATAAAAAATGTTACCAGTAAAATATTAGGCACCGGCAATAAAGTCAACAATGTAAAGTGCGCCATTGCAGCGCTGAAGAGTTTGAAAAGAGTGGAAATAAATAAAAAATCCCAAATCCCAAATCCCAAAGCCCAAACAAATTCAAAATCCGAATAACCAAAATACAAAATTTATTTGTGATTTGGAAATTGTAATTTGGAAATTAATAAACTTATGTCTTTATCACTTCATACCATCAGGCCGGCTCGCGGTTCGGCCCGGAATAAAAAAAGAATTGGCCGAGGCAACGCCTCGGGCCATGGTTCTTATAGCACTCGCGGACAAAAGGGCCAAAGATCAAGAAGCGGCGGCCGGAATAAATTAAAAAGATTAGGTTTTAAACAAATTTTGGCCGCGACGCCGAAGAACAGAGGTTTCAAATCAGACAAGCCTAAAAATCAAGTGGTTAATCTTAAAGATCTAAATGATAATTTTTCGGCTGGCGCTAAAATTAACGCTGCCGGCTTAGTAAAGGCCGGTTTAGTTAGAAAGGCCCAGGAGAAAATAAAAATTTTAGGCCAAGGCGAGCTAACTTTAAAAAATTTGGAATTTGCAGGAGTTGGTTTAAGCGCCAACGCTAAAGCGCAGATTGAAAAAATGCACGGAAAGATTTTATAATTATTATTGTCATTGCGAGCGACTGTCTTGCTTCGTCATTCCTGCAGCCTTTAGTCCTCGCGAAAGCGGGGAAGGAATCCAGAAAAACCACGTTGGTCAATATCCCCATCGTCCTGGATTCCCGCCTGCGCGGGAATGACGAAAGAAAATTGCTCCTCGCAATGACTGATAAATTATGTATGAAAAGTTGATACAAATTTGGAAAGCGCGCGATTTACGCAATAGCCTGTTTTTTGTTTTGGCGATGCTGGTTATTTTTCGCTTAGCCGCCCATATTCCGGTTCCCGGAGTTGATACCCAGGCGCTTAAAGATTTTTTTGCTTCTAATCAGATTTTAGGACTGATGAATATCTTCGCCGGCGGCGGTATGACTAATTTTTCCATTGTCATGATGGGTGTTGGCCCATATATTACTTCATCAATTATTTTTCAGCTTCTGGCCATGATTATACCGCAATTGGAAGAGCTGAATAAAGAAGAAGCCGGCCGGCAAAAAGTAAATATGTGGACGCGCTGGCTGACCGTGCCTTTGGCCGTGCTGGAAGCTTATGGCATGATTACTTTATTGCGCCGGTCCTCGCATTTAATTTTGGGCGACATCAGCGCTTTTAATTTATTAGCCATGATTATAACCGTGGCCGCCGGTACGGTTTTTTTAATGTGGCTGGGCGAATTAATCACGGAAAAAAAAGTCGGCAATGGAATTTCCCTGCTGATTTTCGCCGGCATCGTTTCCGGACTATTGCAAACCGCTCAGCAGGTAATCGTTACCTTTGATCCGTCAAAATTATATGTGATTTTAGGCTTTTTAGCTATTGCCATTATAACCATCGTTGGCGTGGTGGTAGTTAATGAGGGCCAGCGCAATGTGCCGGTGCAGTACGCCAGGCAAATCAGGGGCAACCGGATGTTCGGCGGCGCTTCAACGCATCTGCCTTTGCGCGTTAATATGGCCGGAGTTATTCCGATTATTTTTGCCATTTCCGTGGTAATTTTTCCGCCCATGATCGCGCAATTTTTCATCCACGCGCGCACGGTTTTTATCGCTAATGCGGCGCAGTGGACTATTGATTTTTTTCAAAACCAATTAGTCTACGCGATTTTATATTTCTTACTGGTTTTTGCTTTTACTTTCTTTTATACCGAGGTTATTTTTCATCCCACGCAAATCGCGGAAAATTTGCAAAAACAGGGCGGTTTTATTCCCGGCATTAGGCCGGGCCGCCATACCAGCGAATATTTAGCCAACACTACTCATAAAATTATATTTGTCGGCGCTTTATTTTTAGGCCTGATCGCTATTTTGCCTTTGGTTTTAAGGTATTTCACCGGCATTCAGTCGCTGTCTATCGGCGGCACGTCTTTACTGATCGTGGTTTCGGTGGTGATTGAGACCGTTAAGCAGATTGAATCGCAGTTGACTATGCGGGAGTATGAGGGCATGTAAATTTTTTTAAAAATAAAGTCTAAAACAAAATATTCGCGTTTAGCCTCTATATTCAGCGTTAAATTAACATTTATCTATGTCCAACCATCAATCCATTAAAGATTTATTCAGTAACGACTCCGGGCAGTCGCTTAATAGCGACAGCGCGGCCGCCGAGTTTAAGGCTAAGGAAAAACAGCTAAAAATAAAAGAAATAGAGCGGTTAACCAAGCAGGCCGCCGCGGCCGCCGGTTTGTCTTACATTGATTTAGCCGGTTTGCCGATCAGCCCGGAGGCTTTAGTTTTAATTGATGAGATGCAAGCTAAAACTCTTAAAACTTTGTGTTTTTATTATGATGGCAAAAATATCAGTCTGGCTAGCCTGGAACCGCAGGGCCAGGCGGCTAAAGCTTTAGCCGAACAGCTGTCGGCCAAATATTTTTCTGAAGTTAATGTTTATTTAATTACCGAGAATAGTTTTGAGTATGGCCTGGCAATGTATAAAACCATACCTAAAATAAGGGAAACCATCAGAGGCGTTAAAGTCACAGAGGAAGAATTAAATAAATATGGGGAAAAATTTTCCAGTTTTAAGGATTTGCAGGCCGAAATAAATCAGGCGCAAATTACCGAAATCGTCACCATGATTATGGCCGCGGCTGTAAAAGCAAATTCCTCGGATATTCATATTGAAACCGAAGAAAATTTAATAAAAGTCAGGTTTAGGATTGACGGCGTTTTACATGATGCGGCCAGCCTGGATAAATCTTCCTGGGATAAGATAATTTCCCGCATGAAACTTTTAGCCAAGGTAAAAATTAACGTAACTGATAAGCCGCAGGACGGCCGACTGTCAATCTATATGAAAGACGACCGGGTGGACATCCGAGCCTCATTTTTACCCACTAATTTCGGCGAAAGCGTGGTCATGCGCTTGTTGCGTTCCAGCGCGGTTGGCTTGGAATTTAGCGATTTAGGCATTCGCGGCCGGGCCTTTGAGCAGTTAAAGCGCGAGGTGGAACGACCGAACGGCATGATTATTACTACCGGTCCGACCGGCTCGGGTAAAACTACCACTTTGTACGCCATGTTAAAAAAACTTAATAATCCGGAGACCAAGATTATTACCATTGAAGACCCGATTGAATATCAGCTGTCAGGCGTTAATCAATCGCAAACCAGCAAGAATTACACTTTTGCCCAAGGCTTGCGCTCAATCGTGCGCCAGGATCCGGATATCGTCATGGTGGGAGAAATTCGCGATTTGGAAACCGCGGAAATCGCCATTCAGGCGGCGCTGACCGGGCATTTGGTTTTATCCACGATTCATACCAACGACGCGGCCGGCACGGTCTCCAGATTTTTGTCTATGGGCACCAAACCGTATTTATTGGCACCGGCTCTAAACGCCATGATCGGGCAAAGACTGGTTAGAAAAGTTTGCGAACAATGCAAAAAAGAAATAAAACTTGACGACGAAACCATGAAGCGCGTTAGAGGTCTACTGGAAGAACTGCGGCCGGAAGATAGAGAAAAAATTGATTTTAATAATTTAAAATTTTTAGCGGGCGGCGGCTGCGACGCCTGCCAGGGCATCGGCTATAAAGGCCGCATCGGCATTTATGAAGTTATGACCATGAACCAGGAAATTGAAAAATTAATTTTAGCCGGCCAGGCTTCGGAATACAGCCTGCGCGACAATGCCAAAAAAAATGGCGTTATTACCATGGTGCAGGATGGCCTGTTAAAAGCGCTGGACGGCATCACCTCGGTTGCAGAGGTATTTAGAGTAGCGGAATAATAATTTATGAAGTTGAGACAGGATGGCCGCATAAAGAAATACTTTGAGACTAAGCAAGAATGTTGATTATGAAGATTATAATGACGATTAAATATATGACATATATTAAAAAGACAGTCTGGACTGTAGTTGGAATCATTTTATTAGTTTGTGTCATTTATTTAGGTCTGGGCGTAGTGGATTTTATTAGTTTTAAAACTATAGCTAAATCCGCCGGTGGTATGCCGTGGCAAGATGGGGGTAAAATAACTAAGGTTAGGAAACCATGTGTTTTGGATACACCGGAAATCGACCCAATCGCTTGCTCTTATTGCCCGTTAGTCACTAAGGACTGGGGCTCGGCCTGCGCGGGTTTTATTGAACTGGATACTCAATCGCAAATGGGGACTATAAATATCGACGCGCCTATCGGGTTTGTCTATGGCGGCGGTGGGACCATGCCTGCGGCTGGTATGTCATATATAGCCGGTGGAGTGTCCGGTGCCATTCCTTGGGTAATCGGCATACCCTCTAGCCCGGGGGCTAAAATTCAAAAGATTATTGATTGGTTTGATTATGGCATAGCTTCTTTTAAGAATAAAATTAAATAAGCAATGAATTTATTAGAACAAACAAAAAAATTATGTAAATTATATAATATAGTTCCTGCCCGTTCTCGCGGGCAGAATTTTTTAATTAAGGAAAAAATTTATGATGATATTATGGCCGCGGCTGATTTAAAACCGGCTGATATAGTTTTAGAAGTTGGTCCGGGTTTGGGATTTTTAACCGCCAAACTGGCGGCTCAAGTGAAAAAAGTTATTGCCGTGGAGCTTGATGATAAGCTGGTCAAGACATTGGGAGCCGGATTAAAAGCGCGGGGAATAAATAATGTAGAGTTGATAAACGAAGATATTCTAAAAATTTCCAATCCCAATAACCAAACAAAAAACTATAAAATTGTCGCGAATTTACCGTACAACATAACTTCTATATTTTTAAGAAAATTTCTGGCTGAAGCGGAAAATAAGCCGGAACTGATGGCGCTGATGCTACAAAAAGAAGTGGCCGAGCGCATATGCGCCAAAACTGGAAGCATGAGCTTACTGGCCGTGTCGGTACAGTTTTACGCCAAGCCGGAGATTGTGCAAATAGTAAAAAAAGAAAATTTTTGGCCAGAGCCGGAAGTGGATTCGGCGATTATTAAGTTAGAAGTTAGAAGTAAGAAGTTAGAAGTAAATGAAAGAGAATTTTTCCGGCTGGTTAAATTTGGCTTTAGCGCTAAAAGAAAAATGTTAAAAAATAATTTAGCCGCTGGCTTAAAAATCAGTCAAGAAACAGCGAAAAATAAAATAATTAGCGCCGGTTTCAACCAGAAAATCAGGGCGCAAGAGCTATCGGTTGATGATTGGCTGAAGTTATTTAGTGTTTTTAATTAAATGTGTTATAATGAAAACACATGAACCCCGTTAGAAATTCGTTAAATTAAAGCGAGGTTTATAATAAAATAATATATGACAAATCAAATTTCTAACGGGGTGAAAGAAATAAAAACTATCAATAAAAATTCGCTGGCGAAAATAATGGCTTTAATTTACGGTTTGGCCGGGTTTTTTGTAGCTTTGGCTGTGGCTATATCAACCATGGCCAATATTGTCATGCAAAAAGATTTTTCCGGCTCTATTATTCTGGTAACTTTATTTAATTTAGGCGCCGGTCTGCTTTTAGGGGTTTTGTCCGCTCTGATTACGGCTTTAATCGGCTGGTTAGCCGGTTATATTATGGCCGGTATCTATAACTGGTTTGCGAAAAAAGCCGGAGGAGTGAAGATTGAGCTGGCGGATGTGGTTGAGAAACAAAAACAAGAAATAAATAACTAATAATTTTGAATTTTATGCCGCTAATCAACGACAGTAAAGATTTATTATACATAATAATTTCTATTTCAGTTTTAGTTTTTACCATTTTTTTTTGCTGGGCGCTTTATTATCTGGCTAGGATTTTACAGCAAATGTTCCGGATAATTAAAGAAACGCGCGAACGACTTAATAAATTTGATGAATTAGTAAAAATGATAAAAGAAAAAATTGAACATAGCGCTTCTTATTTGCTTTTAATCAGCGCCGGCGTAAAAAAATTGGTGGAGATTATGAAAGTCAGGACGGAAAAGAAGAAGATGGGCAAGAAAGCCGAGTAGTTAAAATGTGATTGCCGTTGCCATTCAAAATTAAATTAAACTCATGAAATTAATCAGAGAAGAGAAATCTCTGATAGTTTTAAGTTTGAGTTTAATATAATTGTTGATGGTCAAAAGACTATGAAAATAGTTAAACTGATAAATAAAAGCATTCAATGAGGAGTTTTTGTTTTAGCTAATTTGTAGTATAATGTGGGTAGTATGAGCTTATTTTCCATTATTATTATCGTGGCCGGTTTATGCCTGTTTGAAGTTATTTCCAGCATAGACAACGCGATTATCAATGCCGAAGTGCTGTCCACCATGCAGGCCAGGGCGCGGCGCTGGTTTTTAATTTGGGGCATGGTTATCGCGGTTTTTTTAATCAGGGGGCTCTTGCCCTGGCTGATTGTCTGGCTGGCCACGCCCGGTCTTGGACCGCTAGAAGCCATTACCGCCACTTTTTCCTCGGATCCTAAAGTGATTGAGGCCGTGGAAAAATCAGCGCCTATGCTATTAATCGGCGGCGGCGTATTTTTAATATTTTTGTTTTTTCATTGGCTGTTTTTAGAATCAAAAAATTTCGGCTTGCGCGGCGAAAAATTTTTTTATAAAAACGGGGTTTGGTTTTATTCGGTGGTATCAGTTATTTTAGCGGCTGTCGTTTGGCTGGCGCTAGGCAAAGATCCGCTCATGGCTTTTGGCGCCGTGGTGGGCTCAACCGCTTTTTTTATTACTCACGGCTTTAAGCAGAATGCCGAACAAAGAGAAAAAGATTTGTCCAAAAGCCATTTGTCAGATATGAGCAAAATACTTTATTTAGAAGTGATTGACGCGACTTTTTCCATTGACGGGGTTTTAGGCGCTTTTGCTTTTACTTTATCCGTGCCTTTAATCTTAATCGGCAACGGCATCGGCGCTTTAGTGGTGCGCCAAGTAACCATCGGCAATATTGACCGGATAAAGAAATATCTTTATTTAAAAAACGGCGCCATGTATTCTATTTTATTTCTAGGTGTTATAATGCTATTGGATAGTTTTGGTTGGCATGTGCCAAGCTGGCTGTCGCCGGCGGTAACTTTTGCCGTAGTAATTTATTTTTTTCAAAAGTCTAGATGGGAAAATAATAAATTATTGGTCAAATAAATAATGTTGGCTCTAGAGGCGCATTTCTGGATTGCGGGTCAAGCCCGCAATGACAATGAAAGTAAAATAATTTATAATAAAAACATTATGGGTATTACAAATTTGCCTAAACCAGGCATTAATTTTAAAGCTACGTTAGGTCCGGGCAGTTTTCAAAGAAAATTAAGCTCCGCCACCAGGTATGGCGGCTTAAAAAATTTAAGAGACAATCAAAAAGCGATCGTTGATGTGGTAAAAAAATACCAAGGAGTAATTAGAATCAAAGGCGGGCTTTCCCGGTTACAGAAAAGAGACGCTTGGCTAAAACTTAAAAAGAGTACTCCGCTAACATACGTCGACAAATATGAAGCAAAAAGAATAATTGAGCATTTAGGCCGCGGTACTGCCGCTAGGGCAAAAGGAGCGGTGGTTGATGGAAAAACTATTAAGGCCAGCGACGGCAAAAGTTATTTAACCGAAAAACAAATTGCCAGAAATTTAAGAGCTAATATGCAAAGAGATGAACTTATAGATAGAGATAAACGTAAAACTGTTTTTTCCGGCAATACAGTTTCAAAAAAATCAGTTAGCATCTCTAGGGTTCAAAAAGATAAAAATGATCTGGGCCTGAGCCGAATTGGCTTAAATGCCGGACCGGTCGGATTTGCCGGCGGACAGCCGAGCAAAATCGCGCCGGTTGTTGAAAAACCTATAATAAAATTAGCCGCTTAGCTGTCTTCTTTGTCATTCCGGCCCGAGCTGTCTAAAAATTGTCATTTCGAGCGTTAGCGAGAAATCGCTTAAAGGTGAAAGTTGCTAATTTAAGGGATTTCTCCCTGCGGTCGAAATGACAAGAATATCATTTTGACTTTTTAGACAGTCGCCTGCGCGGGAATGACAAGAAAAAGCTAATTGTCAGTAATGACAATTTAATTATGCCTAAAACAATTATTATTTTTTTCGGTCCGCCAGGCTCGGGTAAGGGCACGCAGGCGCAAATGTTGGCCCAAAAGACCGAGTGGAAAAAAATTTCCACCGGTGATTTATTTCGCGCCGAAATCGCGGCCGGAACTGAAGCGGGCAAATTAGCGGATAAATATATTAAGGCCGGTAAATTAGTACCGGATAAAATAGTGTTTGGCTTGGTGGAAAAAAGTTTAAAGCAAAAAACCGCTGGTTTTATTTTTGACGGTTTTCCCAGAAATAAAAAGCAATTAAATGAGCTTTTAGCGTTTTTTAAAAAAATATTAAAAAAAAATGATCAGGTCTACGCCCTGGAAGTGGCGGTAAGCGACGAAGAAATTAAACAGCGCTTAAGCCAGCGCCGCATGTGCGCTTGCGGCAAGGTCTATCATTTAGTTTATAATCCGCCGATCAATAAAGACATCTGCGACATCTGCGGCGGCCGGCTTTTTATCCGTAACGATGATAAGCCCAAAGTTATTACTCATCGGCTAAAAATTTATCACAGCCAGAGTAAATTTATGACTGATTATTGGCAAAAACAAGGCCGGCTTATAAAAATTGACGGTGAACAGCCGATTAAGAAAATACATGAGGAGATAATGGAGAAGCTAAGCGAGTTAAAATTAATTTAATTTTGTCATTCCGGCCTTGAGCTGCCCCGCAAAATGCGGGGTGGATTGCGGGTCAAGCCCGCAATGACATATATAAATGATTACCATTAAAAAAGACAATGAAATAGAATTATTGCGCCAGGGCGGGAAAATCTTAGCGCGCATATTAAAGCAACTGCTGGACGAAGTAAAGTCTGGTATAAGCACCGGCCATTTAGAACAAATGGCTGATTTTTTAATTAGACAGGCCGGCGGCTGGCCGGCTTTTAAGGGTTTTAAATCGGATAAAAACGACCAGCCGTATCCGACCGTTTTGTGCGCTTCTATCAATAATGAAGTGGTGCACGCGCCGTCTTTGCCGTCGCGGCAGTTAAAGTCCGGCGATATTGTCGGTATTGATATTGGCTTGGAATATGAAAATTTTTATACTGATATGGCGGCGACCGTGGCCGTGGGCAAAGTTAGCCGGGAAGCGCAAAAATTAATCAGAGCGACTAAAGAGGCGCTGGTCCTAGGCATAAAAGAGGTCAGGCCAGGCAATAGTTTAAATAATATTGGCAAAGTCATTGAACAATATGCCAAGGCCAATAATTTTTCCGTGGTGCGCGATTTGGCCGGCCATGGCGTTGGTTACGCGGTGCATGAAGATCCGCAGATACCTAATTATGATTTAGCTGATAATAAAAAAATAATTTTAAAGCCGGGCATGGTTTTAGCCATTGAGCCCATGGTTAACGTTGGCGGCTGGCGCGTTAAAGACGGTCCGGATAAGTTTACTGTCTTAACCGCTGACGGCGGTTTAAGCGCGCATTTTGAACATACAGTTTTAGTGACGGAGAGGGGGCATGAAATATTAACTAAGTTTGAATAATTTTTATGAAATATTTAGGCATTGACTGGGGTGAAAAGCGGATCGGCTTGGCTTTAGCCGATAGTGAAACTAAATTGGCCACGCCGTTTAAGACGGCTGGGAGCGTGGAGGAAGTGGCGCGGATTGTGGCCAGCGAGCGGATAGATCTGGTGGTATTGGGAAAACCGATTTCAATTACCAATTACCAATTACCAATTACCAATGAAAAATACAATAAATTTATTGTTGACTTAAAAAGTAAAATTAAAGCGCGTTTAGAGATGGTTGACGAGCGTTTGTCCAGCCAGGCGGCGGACGCTTTGGTTGGGCATAAAAAAATTAAGTCCAGCCGCGACGAAATCGCGGCCATGATAATTTTACAAAGTTATTTAGATGCCAGAAACCTATAATCTAAAAGTCATTATTTTAAATCGTTGGCCGTTCGCGGAAGACCACGGCCGAGTGGCGGTTTATTCGCTGGAGCGCGGCCGCTTGGAATTAGTGGTTCGCGGCTTGAAAAAAATAAAATCCAAATTAGCCGGCCACCTTGAACCGATTACTTTAGCCAATATCATGGCGGTGCGCGGCCGGCAGTATGATTATGCCGGCGCGGCCGTAAGCGAGCAAGGCTATTTTAATATTAAAAACGATTTGGAAAAGATCGCGGCCGCCGGCCAGGCGTTTAGAGTTTTTAATAAAATAATAAAAGCTGATCAAGCCGACCAAGAAATTTTTGAACTGTTAAAAAATTTTTTAGCTGTTTTAAACAGAACCGCGGCCGGAAAAGTAAGCCCTGAATTATTGGCCTGGCTGTTTATTTTTAAATTGCTAGTTAAGCTGGGGCATAAGCCGGAACTTTATTACTGCGTTAATTGCCGCGCTAAAATCTTGCCGGCCGGCTTGAAATTTGATTTGGCTCGCGGCGGCTTAATCGGCGCCGAATGTTCGGTTAAGTTAGAGCCGTTCGCCTTGACAATTAGCGAAAATTCGGTTAAATTATTAAGGCTGGTGGAGAAAAATGATTTTAATAAATTAAGCAAAATTAAAATAAATAATAAAGAAGAAAATCAGGTAAAAAATATTATAAATTCATTTTTAGGCTATTATGCTTAGAACTCATACTTGCGGCGAATTGACTAAAAAAGATCAAGACAAAACCGTGGAGCTGGCTGGCTGGGTGCAGAGCCGGCGCGACCATGGCGGTTTGATTTTTATTGATTTGCGCGACCGCTATGGTTTAACCCAGTTAACTTTTGCGCCGGAAATAAATCAACAGGCTTTAGCCGAGGCGGATAAATTGCGCCATGAATGGGTCATAAAAATAACCGGTAAAGTCGCGCTTCGTCCCGAGGACATGATAAATAAGAAGCTAGCAACCGGAGAAGTTGAAGTTGAATGCTCGGCCATTGAAATATTGTCAAAATCCAAGACGCCGCCGTTTGAATTAAGCGAGGAAAAGGAAACCGATACTAACGAGGCGCTGCGCTTAAAATATCGTTTTGTTGATTTAAGACGGCCGAAACTGCAGGCCATGCTTAAAACCAAGGACGAATTTTTTCAATTTATCAGAAAATATTTTCAGGAGCGCGGTTTTACCGAGGTGCAGACGCCGGTTTTGGCCAACTCCTCGCCCGAAGGCGCGCGCGATTTTTTAGTGCCGTCGCGTATGTATCCGGGCAAATTTTACGCCTTGCCGCAGGCGCCCCAGCAATTCAAACAGCTTTTGATGGTGGGAGGCTTGGACCGGTATTTTCAAATCGCGCCTTGCTTCCGCGACGAAGATCCGCGAATGGACCGCCATTATGGCGAATTCTATCAATTGGATATGGAAATGAGCTTTGTGGAGCAGGCCGATATCTGGAACATCATGGAGCCGCTCTGGCAAGAGGTAACTAAGAAATTTTCCAGTAAAAAATTAGTGGCTTTAGCTGATGACGGTAGTTTTAAAAAAATTCCTTGGCTTGAGGCTATGAATAAATATGGCACAGACAAGCCGGATTTGCGCTTTGAAATGGAAATAATATCCATAACCCAAATGGTAAAAGATTGCGGTTTGGCCGTGTTTAGCCAAGCCATTAAAGACGGCGGCGTAGTGCGCGCGCTTAAAGTTAAAGGCGGAGGAAAATTTTCGCGTAAAGAAATTGACGAGATTACGGAAATTGCCAAAGCCAAAGGCGCCAAGGGATTGGCCTATATTGCAGTAAAACCTCCCCTAGCCCCTCCTTCTAAAGGAGGGGGATATTTTGAGTTGCAATCGCCGATTGTAAAATTTTTAGGCGACGAATTGGCGCAAGCGATTGTTAAAGAAACAAAAGCCGAGCCAGGCGACATAATTTTTTTCGGCGCGGATAAATGGCGGACGGTGTGTAATGCTTTGGGCGCGGCGCGCAGTGACTCGGCGGCGCGTTTAGGCCTTAAAGACAAAAACCAAGCGGCCTGGTGCTGGGTGATTGATTTTCCTATGTATGACTATTCGGAAATAGAGGCAGGCCGGATTGATTTTTCCCATAATCCGTTTTCCATGCCCCAAGGCGGACTGGCGGCGCTTAAAACCAAAAATCCTTTAGATATTTTAGCCTATCAGTATGACACGATTTTAAACGGCTTTGAAGTTTCTTCCGGCGCTATCAGAAATCATGAGCCGGAAATCATGTACGAGGCTTTTAGGATTGCCGGCTACTCGCGCGTTGAAGTGGATCATAAGTTCGGCGGCATGATCAGAGCTTTTGAATACGGCGCGCCGCCGCACGGCGGCAACGCGCCCGGTGTTGACCGGATTTTAATGGCGCTTTTAGACTTGGATTCAATCCGCGACATCTACGCTTTTCCCAAAGACGGCCAAGGCAAAGATTTAATGATGGACAGCCCGAGCCAGGTTGATGACAGGCAGTTAAGGGAATTGTCTATCCGAGTTAAAAAAGACTAAAAAACTAACTAATCAATTATATGGAAAAACAAAATGCCAAGTTCGCCTTTTTTTACCTGCTGTCGCTCGTGGCTTTAGTTTTTATGTCCATTGCCACCGGCATGATAATTTTTCAGATTATTAACAAGAAAATTTTGGATTTATTGATTATAGCGCCGGGCGGCTTTAGCCAGGAGGCTTTAAAGTTCGCCATCTCGGCCATTATCATCGCGGCGCCGATTTATTTCGTCATGATGTGGTTAATCAATAAAAATCTGTTGTCGGGTAAATTGGAGCGGGAATCGGGTATTAGAAAATGGCTGACTTATTTTATTTTATTGGTTAGCGCCGTGGTCATGATCGGCTGGCTGATTGCTACGATCAATAGTTTTTTAAACGGCGAATTGACGGCTAAATTTATTTTAAAGTCCTTAGCCGCGATTTTAATCGCCGCTTTAATTTTCAGCTATTATTTATATGATATCTGGCGGGCCCAGGTTGATAAAGTCAATAATATTATAAGAGCATATTTTTACGGCTCTATGGCTTTAGTCGCGGCCGCGTTGATAATTAGTTTTTTCTTTATTGATTCGCCGCTGACGGTAAGACAGCAGAAATTTGATCAGACTATCATAAATAAATTCAGCCAGATTGATAATGCTATCAACGGTTATTACGGCGAAAATAAAAAATTGCCGGAAAAATTAAACGCTTTGCTTAATGGCGCTTCATTTTACTATCTTACCGAGAGTGATCTAACCGATCCGGCGACTAATAAAATATTTGATTATAATATTAAAGCTAAAGACGTTTACGAGCTTTGCGCGGTTTTTAAGACTGCCAATAAAGAGCAAGGCGCGGATAAATCATATTATTTTGACGCGCGCTGGCTGCATGAGGCCGGCTATCAATGTTTAAAGCAGAGAATTGCTATTTTGGATAATGCCAAGCCGGCGCCCAGATCGGTGCCGGTAAGATAAAGATTCGTCATCCCTGCGCAGGCAGGGATCCAGAAATTCCGCGAATATTTTTTCTCCCCGCATATGCGGGGCGGATTCAGGGGAATGACGATACTTTTCGGTCTTTCAAAATTAAAGAAAGGAGGTTAAGGTTGTTTGTAAGGGGTTTTAGTAAGTCGTTTAGCTAATTTTCAACGAAAAAGGAGAGAAAGATGAATCTTTCATTAAAAGACAGATTGGTTTTTGCCTGCGATTTGCCAAGCGTGAAAAAAAGAGATACTTTTGGCAGTGCGTCTTCCAGGGCGCGGGAACTGGTTGATATAATGGCTGGTGAGGTTGGTTGGATTAAACTCAATTCCGCTTTTATCGGCGGAGGCCATGAACTGGCGCGGCTGGCTAAAAAGGCTGGGCTGGACGGCGTGGTGGCTTCGCCTTTAGAGGCCAAGATGCTTCGCGAAGAGTTTGGCCCTGAATTTCTTATCGTCACGCCCGGTATCCGTTTTGCCGAAGAGGCTAAGGGCGGACAGGCCAGAGTGGCTACGCCCAAAGAAGCGATTGCAGCTGGCGCGGATATGATCGTTATGGGTACATCCTTAATCAATGGCGGACTTAAAGCCGTAGAGCGGGCTTACGCGGAAATTCAGGAAGGGTTGGAAGCGCGGCAACGGTTGTCCGAGTAATAATCGAAATACAAGCAGGAAAGGATAAATTAATGAAAGATATTTTAGAAATGGACAAGGCCGAATTGCTGACGCTTAATCCGTATGATTTTGCGTATAGGATATTAGGCGCTGCCGAGTTAATTCATATGGCCGAAACCTTAGGGGCTTTTTGGCGCTACAATTATGAAGCGGCCAAATCTGGGAAGCCGGGTAAGCACGCTTTACTTAAATCCGGTTTGCACAGCGATGGTTTTCTAACATCAAAAATTTTGCTTGAGCCTGACAATATTAGGCTGGGCCTGGCCTTTCAACTTCGGTTGCGTTTTGCCATTCGCGGAATCGGTTGGCCGGATTATTTAGCCGGCATACCGGATGGCGCGACTAAGCTGGCCCAGGATTTGGGCGGCATTGCGGGCGTAAAAGTCGCTGAAATGAAAAAAGATAAAAGCGACGGGCGAATTACCGTGATGACGCAACTCCCTATCGGCAGTAAGCTACTCATAATTGAGGATTTTTGTACTAAGGGTACGGGATTCAAAGAAACCGTGCTTGAGATTAAAAGTAAATATCCCGAGGCAGAGGTTTTACCCTATGAACTGGTAATCGTCAACCGCGGCGGCCTAAGGAAAATTATGGTGGATGGGATTGGCAACTTTACTATTATCCCGATTACCAATTATCGGATCAATGAGTGGGAGCCTGATCCGGAAAAATGCCCGCTTTGCCAGCTTGGTTCGGTGGCTATCAAGCCTAAGGTTAGCGAGGAGAGCTGGCGGGAGCTCACGACCTCGCAGTTGTAAGAAGTAAGGAGATAACAAACATTTCAAACCCGGCCGGTTCGCCTAAAGCGAATTGGCCGGTTTTTTATTGGAGAAAAAAGACAAGAGACTTATAACTTAATTTTAGCATATTTTCAGCTAAAATTAAAGTAAAAACTGGGGATAATTTTGATTATTTTTATTGTTTGTTTTTTTCTTTGTAGGGGGTTGTGAGCAATTACTTGCTTAGCTCTTGCGGCTTAGTGATTATTTTGGTAAAATAAAAATGTTGGGGTTATAAGCAAGTTGTTAAGCATTCTTTTTTAACAATTAATTTCGGCATAACTTTATGATTTATTTTAAGTCAAAACAAACAAAAACTTTTTTTCTCGCGGCGGGACTGTTGGCGTTCGTCGCGTTTTTTATTGGCTTGGCGCTATTGGCTGGCTGGCTGGTGAATAAACAAACGGAAAATCGGAAAAATATCAAGAGTTTTTCAGCCCTGCTCTCGGAAGGCAATTGGAAGATTGAAACTCCGGATAAGTTTCCGAAAGATTTTCCCTTGCCGGAATCAAAGCTAATTTATGCTTACTCAATGAATTCCCAAACTAAAGATATGATGGCTGTTTTTGAATCTAAAAAATCAGCCAAAGAAAATTACGATTTTTATATTGATTATGCCAAAGACAACAACTGGACTATTGACGAAGCGCGCGAGCCGACCGACACCAAGGCGGCTAAGATACTCTTGCGCGATAAACATATTACCATCACCGTCGCGCTTGAAAAAAACAAAAATGGCTCCCAAATTACCATTTTTTCCACCTCTCTCGCAACCGTCCCCGGCAAAGAAGAGATAAATATAAAAAGTCTTAATCTTTCAGGCGCTCCTGAACAAAGATTTCCCGCGCCTAAAGGCGAATTACCCGAAGGATTTCCCAAGGATTTTCCTTTGCGCGGGAAAACACAGCTTCTTGACGCCCATACTTTAAAAAATCCGGCTTCCAGCCAGACCGCCTATACAGTGAGATTTAACTCAAGCGAGGATTCGCAAAAAATAGAAGAATTTTACACTGCCTGGCTGAAAGATAATGGCTGGATGGTGATTGACCCCGCGGAGATTAAACAAAAAGAATTTATTGACAAAAAAACCGTAAGCGCTTCGGTTCTGTTTAAAAAGTCGGTCAAAATTGATATTTATAATAATGACATTGCTGCCGACGATTCAATCTCCGCTCCCAGTCGAGTGGAGGTGGTGTTGAGGGTGTTTGGGGAGTAAAAATTTATGGGGAAATTTCAAGATAAAAATATAAAAAGTATAAGTAATATCTTAAAAAAACGCCAAGAAGTGTCTTTTGCTTATTTATTTGGTTCGCAGGCCAAAGGCAAGGCCGGACCTTTGAGCGATTTGGATATTGCGGTGTTTTTTAATCATAAGGTTTCTAAAGATGAAAGAAATTCTATCCGTTACGACATTAAAGACGAAATTGAAATAGCGCTTGAAATGCCGGATAAAGTTGATGTCATACCGTTAAACGACGCCCAGCCGCTATTAGAACGCGAAGTTGTGTATAAAGGGAAAATTATTTATAATAAAGACGATGAAGCGCGGGCTCATTACGAAGCCGGCGCGATTGGACGGTGGCTTGATTGGAAATGGTATGATGATCAATTTGGCAAAGCGATAATGAAAAATTTAGAAAAGCCGGTAAAACCGTATTTATGGCAAATCAACAAATAATTTTATCACTGCTTTCTCAACTTAGAGATTATCTTAGTAAAATGAAATCACTGGAACCGCAAGTGACTTCTTGGAAAACATTTGAAAAAGATTGGGAAAAAGAATGGCAAATTGACAGAGGACTTCAGTTGTTAATTGAATGCAGTATTGATATTGGAAAAGAGATTATCACAGGGTTAGAAATAAAAAAACCAACTACTTATCAAGAAGTTTTTATTATTTTACGCCAGACCGGAGTTGTTTCTGAAGACACAAGCAAAAAAATGCAAGATTTAGCTGTCTTTAGAAATGAATTAGTCCACGATTATTTATATTTAGACCGCGAGAAAATTTATAATGTTTTCAAAAATGATTTAAAATATTTTGAGCGGTATTTATTAGAAATCGGAGGATTTTTAAAGAAAATTAAACCCTGTTAGGGAAATTAGCGCTTAGAGCGTAAATATAATATAATTATTTTAATGGATAATAAAATTAAAATATTAAAAAATTTATCCAAATTCCGCAATCGCCTGATAAGCGATGAAATAATCAAAAAATATTTACAAAAACAGGAATAAATATTTTTGAAATTAGTTTGTTCCAGTTGCCGACGATTCAATCTCCGCTCCCAGTCGAGTGGAGGTGGTATTAAGGGTGTTTGGAGGGGAATAAAAACTTTGTTTATAAATATTATAAAAATGAAAAAACAAATGAACATAAAAAAAATGTGGCACCGCGATTTTGTTTTTACTAATTCTAAATGGTTGCTCCTGTTGGTATTAATAATATTTGGAATATCTTTTTATGATCATGCGTTAGCAGCCTTTGAAGGCCAAAATTGGCATACAGAAAAATTAGAATTTGACGAGTCAATACCTGGCGGTGGTGTTGCAGTGGTGTGGGAAAAAACAGAAGACGGAAATAGTGGTGGTGTGGGTGAAAGTTTTGATATTAGTGAACATGTTGCGCAGGGAAATGATGGCGGGATATATATTATAGAGAGCTCCCCCAGAGTAATTACTCCCACCACTAATAGCAAAAAATACGTTCTTACAAAAAGAAAACAAAGCGATGGCGATATAATTTGGAGAATAGACCTCTTATCTAGAGATGGAAAATATATAGATGATGTTGTTGATTTTGAAGGCATAAGTACGGGATCTCCTGGAGATTCTCTTTATTTAATTGGTCGTCTCCATAATTACGCGCCAGATGGGAGTTTTATTTCAGCAATTACATTAATTCAAAAAAGGAATCTTGACGGTTCGCTTGCTTGGGAAACAATAGAATCTAATATTGATCTTAGAACATTATCAGTTCTTAGTGGGTCTGTTTATGTTGGTGGTTATGACAAAATATCACTTAATGGGATAGTAAGAAGTTTATACGGATCTACTGGTAAAATGAGATGGGAACATTCAATCCCTGCGGCACAAGGTCGGATTGCCATGGTAGCTGATATTATGACAAGGGTGCCTGGTGAAGTTTCAGTTATTGGATATAAGGGAGACTTAATTTTTGGCCTAAACAGGATGTTTTTTCAGCGTTTAGCTGTTGAAGATGAAAATGCCTACCGTGTTTTTTTAAGTAAAGATGATTATCCTTTTGTATCTACTGTCGGAAATCAGCCTGATATTGCTCTTTCGGGTGATAGTACTGGATCTCCTCATACTATTTTTGCCTATAGATATAATGAGGCTACGTTTGGTGTGCAGAATAAATTGGGTATACTAAATGCTCAAGGAAATATTACCGAACTTAGAAATATTGATTTTAACTGGCGTGATCTTTCTGTTGGGGTTTACACTACTGATGTGCTTCTTTCAGGATTGGAATATAAACAATATGACGGTCATTATTATTGGAGAGTTGACAAATATAATGCTAATTTAGATGGTGTATGGCAGAGAATGTTTGAAGTGGGTGGTTTTGGAGGTGGTGCATATGATGGACATTTGATATCGGGAACTGCTTACGTAGTTGGTGGGGCACGACCGACAGCATCCTTTTCCCTCTCCGCTCCCTCTCCAACCTCTCAAGTAACAAATCCCGGCTGGACGCGCGATTATAGTGTTGGTATTACGCGTACGGGCGGATTTAACGACGCGGTTAATCTTTCGTCTGCTGTGGCATTGAATGGCGCCGACTTAAATATCACCTGGCCAGACGGGAGCGTTATTTCGGCTGGCGAAAGCGGACCAAAAACGATGCGGGTTCAAGCGCTGGCGGCTACGGAATTAAAGCGGGGGATGAATTATGATATTACTATTACAGCCAGCGGAGGAGGCGTAACTAAAACCCAAGAAGTTGATTTCTATATTAACCAGCGGCCTCAAGCAAGGTTTAGAGCTATAGGGAGTACAAATATCAATCCGGGCCAGTCAGTCAGTTTTCGCGATGGAGATAATACTTTAACCCCTTCCAACGATCCGGATACGTTCGCGCCGGGAAATACTTTGCAAGTTTTTATGGCTGATTTTAACAATGATGGCGTTGTTGATAAATGTTTTGCCATTGTAGCAGTTACCGGTTGCAGTTCTAATCCAGCCGATGATCCTCGAATCAATAATTGGAGTTTTCAGTATAATAACTCTGGAATATATATTGCCCAATATCTTGTGTTTGACGATCTTTTTGATGATGGTCCCCCGCCTCTTTCTTGGGCAGAAGCCCTAAAATCCGCCGCCTTTGCCTTGCCTATTCAAGTTATTGTCGGCGCCGCTGGCACTGCTCCATCCGCCGTGATTGACATACAAAACGATAGTGGACGGCCAATTAGCCAAGCCTTGCCCGGACAAATGTTTTACGCTTACGCGGGCGGCTCTAACGATCCTGATGGAACTATAAACTTGGTGTCGTTTTGCGCGGATACTACGCCGGAATTAAGCGGCGCTCCAAAAAATTGCGACGGCAGTGTTATGCCTTGGATTATGCCGCCGCTTGGCTGGGACGCGCCCGACTTGGCGCGTAATTGGTTGGCCGTGGCAAAAAAATTGCGCGGAAAAATATCTGCGCCCGGAACCTACGCAATATATATGATTGTCGCGGATAATACCGGTATGCTTTCCAATGTGGCAATGGATACGATTACTATTATAAATTTACCGCCGCCAATAGCCAACAACCAAAGTGTAACAACGGATAAAAATACAGCTAAGGCGGTTATGTTAAGTGGGAGCGGAAATGGATGGGTGGATATGCTTAATACAAGCGATAATAATATTCATAGTTTAGGGATAAGAGCAGATGGTACTGTATGGGGGTGGGGGTATAATTCATTTGAGCAGGCTGGAGATTGTGTGGGCGTCGGTTGTTATAGTCCAAATCAAATAAACGGTGAACCAGGTTTTAACAATATAATAAAAGTTACCGCTTCATATAGGAGTTCCATGGCGCTCAAATCCGATGGTACTGTTTGGGTGTGGGGCCGCGATGGCGATATGACAGGCAATCCCATTGCTAAACGAATAGTCGGTGTGTCAAATGCGATAGATATAGCAGGTGGCGGAGCTGACGAAAAGCTCTACATTTTAACTCAAAGTGGCGTGATTTATAGTTATCAATACTCCGCTAATTCATTATCTTTGTTGCCGTTGTTATCCAATGTGATAAAAATATATAGTGGTAGTCCTTGGAATCTTTATGCGCTCAAATCAGATGGTACAGTTTGGCATTCAGACAGCCCCTTGTTTAATTTATGGACACAGATATCCGGATTAGATAGTATTGTTAGTATTGGCGGGGGTAGCGAGGGTTTACTTGCTTTGAAATCAGATGGAACAGCAATGTATTATTTTAATAATAATGGTTTAACTGGGTTAATTGGCGGTTTAGATAGTATAGTTGCAATACATGGAGCTGATATTGAATCGTCTGCGTTGCGTTTATCCGCATTAAAATCAGATGGAACAGTTTGGGAATGGAAAAAAAGAATTAGTATTTATGAAAATTTAAATCAGATTGACGGATTAAATAATATTATAGATATTGGTGGCGGTGGTAATTATAGATTAGCGTTAAAATCCGACGGTTCTCTTTTGGGTTGGGGGGCAAACGATATTGGTCAATTAGGCAATGGAGCAACTTGCGGTCATGGCGGTTGTATAAGTGGTGTTGTACAAACTCTACCTCCCCTTATTTACACCACAACCTCCCTCCCCGCCAACGGCTCCCTTAATAGAACTGGATTTTTAGGCGATGACCCTAATGTTACCTACACGCCTAATCTTGACTACACAGGCGCTGACTCGTTTCAGTTCAAAGTAAGCAATGGCGTTCAAGAAAGTGCGCCGGGCACGGTGAGTATTACGGTGAACAATGTTAACCGCGCCCCGGTCCTTGACCCCATCAGCAACAAAACCGTTAATGAAGGTTCTAATTTATCTTTTACTATTTCCGCCATTGATCCTGACGTTGGCGATACCTTAACGTATTCCGCCAGCAATACTCCGGCTGGCGCGAGTTTTAACCCGGCCACTAGAACATTTTCCTGGACGCCCACGTTTACTCAAGCCGGTTCATACCCATGGGTGAATTTTTCAGTGAGCGACGGCAATTTAACAGACAGCGAAGCCATTACGATAACGGTGAACAATGTTAACCGCGCTCCTACGGCCAACGCGCAATCGGTTTCTGTGCTTAAAAATAGCAGTAATAATTTGATTACTTTAGCCGGCACCGATCCGGACGGCGACCCGCTAACGTGTCCGGCGTCAGGCCTAACAAATCCAGCGCACGGCACCTTAGGCGGAGCCGGTTGCGCTAGAACCTATACGCCCGCCAACGGCTACACGGGCGGCGATTCCTTTACCTTTAAGGTTAATGATGGCACGGTTGACAGTCTGCCAGCAACCGTGTCTATAACAGTAGTATCGCCAGCGCAAAGAATATTAAATATAACTGGCGCTGGTTCTGGCAATGGCGCAATCACCAGCTCTCCGGCCGGCATAAATTGCGTTACCCAAAATGGAGTTTTGAGCGGAACCTGCTCGGTTGGATTTGATATAAATACAGCCGTTACTTTAACCGACGCCGCCGCGGCTGATTCAATCTTTGCCGGCTGGAGCGGCGATCCTGATTGTTCTCCTGATGGAAATGTTACGATGAACGTGGCAAAAACTTGCACCGCCACGTTTAACCTAACCACCGGCAGTATTCAAGTTAAGGCTACTTTAGATGGCAATCCCTGGAGCGGCGATTTGAATTATACGTTAACCGGTAGAGAAAACATCAACGGTAGTACGGTTCCAAAAATTTTTAGCGATAAACTCACCGGCCTTTACACTTTAAACTATTTAAGCCGCGGTCCGGTCAACGCCACGTTAGTTTCAATTACTCCGGCTGACTCCCAATGGTTAAGCAACGGCGCCCTGATTGAATTTACCATGAATTTTGTCTCTAATTATAGCCTCACTATTACTAAATCCGGCGCCGGCTCGGGTACGGTTACTAGCGCGCCGGCCGGCATAGATTGCGGCGCAACTTGTTCTGCTTCCTACGTCAATGGCACGGCTGTCACTCTTACAGCCTCTCCGGCAGTTGGCTCCGCCTTTACCGGCTGGTCCGGCGCTGGTTGCTCCGGCGTTGGCGCTTGCAATATAACCATGGACGCGGTTAAAACCGTAGACGCCGCCTTTGCTGCCTCGCCCGCGGCGGTTGGCTTGTCAGCGCCTAACTGGAATTTTTTCAATGCCGCTAAACTCGGAGCTCTTAAAGCCTTTTTGAAATGGCAGTTTAGCGACCCCAACCCTGGCGCTAGCGAAAGCGCCTATCAGGTGATAGTTGATACTGACAATGATCCGCTCACTCCGCCCTTAATTGACACTGGCAAATGTTTAGGTTATAACAACCCTAGCGTTAAATGCCGCATCAATCTGGGCGTGGATAGCTACCAGGTCCATGACCAAGCTGATTTAAGTTATAACACTAAATATTATTGGTGGGTTAAAGTCTGGAATAATTATGATTTAACTTCGGCTTTAAAGCAATATGATACAGAACCTGATACGGATAATGACGACGGCGATCCGTTTACTTTCACTACCTATAAAAGTGAATTTCCTAATGCTGATTTTATCTGGTTTCCGGTCAAGCCCAGCCGCGGCGAAGCCGTGCAGCTTACTGATAAGTCAAAATATTACCCGAACGCCGCGCCCGAGCCGGCCTTTGATTGCGATGAGGCTCATTGCGCTTGGCTCTGGACCGGGCCGGCCGACGCTGTTATTGACAATGCCAGAGCTAAAAATCCTAAAATTACTTTTAGCTCCTCGGGCCAAATGAGCGTGACTTTAAAAGTTACCGATAAAAATAACGGCTATTATACTAACCTAACTAAAATTTTGGATCTAAACCGGAAATTGCCTAGCTGGAAGGAAGTTAAGCCGAAATAAGAAATATTATCAAAAACGTCATTGCGAGCGACTTTCTCTTTTTGTCATTCCCGCGCATCCGCCAACTGGCGGAGGGAATCCATGTTGGGGCGGTAATAACTTGTTTCTGGATTGCGGGTCGGAGCCCGCAATGACAGAAAAATTATTTAGCGTGGCTGGCGCCGCGCTGATTTAAAATCAGCATGAATAAAAAAATAAACCCCGCGCCTTCCCGCGGGATATTAGACATCACAGAAAAGATTGTTTTAAACCATTTGTCTATAAGCAGTCTCCGCGGCGCTTTAGGAAGGCGCGGGGTAAATAATTATGGTTTTACTTTAATTGAATTATTAGTCAGTATTTTTATAGTCGCCTTGCTGGGCGGTTTTTTCATGGTTAATTATCATGATACTAATAAACGTTCGGAACTGGGCATGGTAAAACAGAAGCTGGCCTCGGATATTAGATTGGCGCAGAATTATAGCTTAGGCGCAAAAACTTATGATGGTCTTAATACTCCCGGCGGGGGCTGGGGAGTACATTTTGATTTGGCCGACCCGACTCATTATATAATTTTCGCGGATCAAGAGGATCCTAATGGCAATCAAGTTTATGAAGATACCGAAAAAATAGAGACTAAAACTTTGCCGGTCGGCATAACCCTGGATTCTTTAAGTCCGGCCAATACGGTTGATATTGTTTTTTTTCCGCCTGATCCGGTAACTTATGTTAATAGTTCGGCCGTAACTAACGCGCAAATTACTTTGCGGGAAAATATTAATAATTCAACCGCGGTTATTACGGTCAATTCTTTCGGGTTAATTGATACGGATTAAAATATAAATTTCTAAATTACTAATTAACCTAATTTCTAAAATTACAAATAACAAATTCCAAACAATATCAAAATTCTAATTTACCAATATCTAAAATAAATATATCGTTTAGGCTTTGTTATTTTAAATTTGTTTGTGATTTGGCGTTTGTGATTTGGAATTTTATAAATGAAATTTAAAGCAATAAAAAACAACTTAGGCATTAGCATTCTTGAAGTTATCGTGGCTATGACCATAATTACTCTGGGCCTGGTTGGCGTTTTATCGTTGGTAATTCAAAACGTTAAAGCGCAATATATTAATAAAAACGTTTTAATCGCTTCGGATCTGGCCGGAGAAGGCTTGGAATTGATAAGAAATGTTAGGGATTTTAATTGGTTGACCCCGGGTAACACTTGGAAGCAAAATATTGTCGGTGATGGCACTTATACAATTGATTATGGCGGGTTAATTAGCATTAATATGGCCGTAAATTCCATAAATGATGCTGGCGCCAGATTGTATCTTAATAGCGATGGTTTTTATGTTCATACCGCGACCGCGGACACGACTAATTTTTATCGCTTAATTACCGTGGTTGACAATGGCGATTATCTTGATGTTAAATGCACTATCCGCTGGCAAGATGGCGCACAGGAACATGATTATACGGCCCAAACTTATTTATACAATTGGCGGTAACCCTCAAATCTACAAATTTGCTACGAATAATACAAATATAAATAATAATTTGTAATATTTGTAACTGATTTGTAGATTTGTGGGGAAAATTATTATGAATTTTTTAATAAAAATAAAAGATAATAAGGGTGTGAGCTTAATTGAGCTACTGGTGGCCGTTACGATTTTTACATTTTTAATTTTGTTGGCTGTTCAAATATTTAAAATGGTGGTTGACGGCCAGCGGAGCGCCATCGCCGCGCAAAATACGCAGGAAAATATGAGATATGCTCTGGAAAAGATAAGTAAAGAAATCAGAATGGCGCGGATCAGTAATCAGGAGTGCGAGTCAATTTTTTTCCCGCCGGCTACGGCCAGCTATAAAGTCTATAATACAGCCGCCGGCGCCAGCCAGTTGTATTTTAAAAATAAAGATGGCGTTTGCTTGGCTTATTATCTATCAAATAATCGTCTTAAAATAATAGCCGGCATTGGCGCTGGCGCTAGGTCCGATTTTATTACTCCGGCGAAAGTTGAAGTTAGTAATTTAAAATTTTTCGTAGTTGATGATATTATCGGCGCTTTTCACTCTAAACAGCCGTATGTTACCATGGCGATGGAGGTTAAAGCGATCGGGCCGGTTCTGCATGAGCAGAAAATGAAAATTCAAATGACGGTTTCGTCAAGATATTATGAGTAAATTTAATGCGAATGCCGCGAATAATATGCGAATGCCGCGAATAAAAAAAGAAACAGGCGTGATATTATTATTAACTTTATTTATTTTATCCGGCATCTTAATTATTACTTTGGCCGCGGCTGATTTGGTTTTAGCTGGTCTAAAAATGAATCGTTTAACCGGTTATTCAAATCTGGCTTTTTTCGCGTCTGAAGCCGGCTTGGAGCGGGTTTTATGGGAAGCCAGAAAAAATAATTATGTCTTGCCAAATATTGATACGGCTAATATTTTTAGTTTAGGCGATCTTGGCAATGGTAGTAGCTATCAGGTAGATTATGCAACTTCTTCGCCTAATGTCACTTTTAAATCAATCGGCTCATACCGCGGAGTTAAAAGATCGGTTGAAGCCACTTATCAGCCGTAGTAAGTTAATTTTATGGATAAGCTGGCTATAAAAAAACGACTAGAGAAATTAAAAAGCGAAATTGAAAAATACCGCTATGCTTATCATGTTTTAGATAAGTCTTTAATTTCTGACGCGGCGTTAGACAGCCTGAAAAACGAGCTGGAAAAACTGGAACGGCAGTTTCCTGATTTGATCACGCCTGATTCGCCCACGCAAAGAGTGGGCGGCGCGCCTTTGGCTAAATTTACAAAAGTCAGGCATGCCGCGCCCATGATGTCGCTTTATGACGCTTTCTCGCCGGCTGATATGCGAGATTGGGAGAAGCGGCTTTTAAAAATTTCCAATTTCCAATTTCCAATTTCCAATTTTGGATATTATTGCGAACTTAAAATGGATGGGTTAGCGGTCTCATTGGTTTATGAAAAAGGCGAATTCGTTTTAGGCGCGACTCGGGGCGACGGCGAGATTGGCGAAGATGTAACACAAAATTTAAAAACCATTGAAGCCATTCCTTTGGTTCTGCGCCGGCCGGCTCAAGCCGAGTTAAAAAAAATTGGTTTAAACAGTGAAGCCATAAAAAGATTTTATCAGATTTTTGACCATGACCGGCTGGAAGCGCGCGGCGAGGCGATTATGCCCAATAAAGTATTTAATGAGCTGAACCAAGAAAATGAACAGCAGGGCAAGCCTAAATTCGCCAACCCGCGCAACGCGGCCGCCGGTTCAATTCGGCAATTGGATTCAAGATTGACGGCTCGGCGCCGGCTGGACTGCTATATTTATTCTTTGCTAGCCCCCTTTATTAAAGGGGGGCAGGGGGGATTTTTCAATACTCATGAACAGGAGCATAAGCTGGCCAAACTTTTGGGTTTTAAAGTTTTAGATAAAAATAAATTTTGCAAAAATTTGGCTGAAGCCGTTAAATTTCATGATTTTTGGCAAGCGCGCCGCCATGATTTGCCGTTTGAGTGCGATGGCATAGTAGTGGTAGTTAATGACTTAAGCCTCTGGCCTAAATTGGGCGTGGTGGGCAAAGGGCCGCGCTATATGATGGCTTATAAATTCGCGGCCGAACAGGCCACTACGGTTATTGAAGACGTAATTTGGCAAGTCGGCCGCACCGGCGTATTAACGCCCACGGCGCATTTAAAGCCGGTTAAAATTTACGGCGTAACTGTCAGTCGCGCCACTTTGCATAATTTAGATGAAATTAGGCGACTGGGGCTTAAAATCGGCGACACGGTCATTATTGAGCGCGCCGGCGACGTTATACCCAAAGTGGTAAAAGTTTTGCCTAATTTGCGCGCCGGCGGAGAAAAAGAAATTAAAGCGCCTAAACAATGCCCTATCTGCTACGGCAAAGTGGACAAAGCCGAGGGCGAAGTGGCTTATAAATGCCTTAATAAAAATTGCTATGCGGTAAATTTGCGGCGACTGGGGCATTGGACATCAAAAAGCGCGTTGGATATTGACGGCCTGGGCCCGAAAATAATTGAACAGTTATATAAACAGGGCCTGGCGCGCGACGCGAGCGATTTTTATAAATTAACCGCGGAAGATTTATTGCCCCTAGAAAGGTTCGCGGAGAAATCGGCCGAGAATTTAATCGCGGCCATTGCGGCTAAAAAAGAAATAGAACTGGGAAGATTTTTATATGGATTAGGTATACTGCATATAGGCGAGGAAAGCGCTTTGATGCTTGCTAAACAGTTCCAAATTTCCAATTTCCAATTTCCAATTTCCAAACAAATTCCAAATTCCAAATTCCAAATTCCAAAAATAAAAAAATATTTTCAAGGTTTAACTTTAGATGAACTGCAAAATATTCCTGATATCGGGCCGGTGGTGGCTAAGAGCATTTATGATTGGTTTCATGAACAGCGCAATTTAGAGTTGTTGCGCCAGCTGGAAAAAAACGGCGTGACTATTGTAAGTCAAAAGTCATCCGCCGGCTGGCGGATCAAAAGTCAAAAGTTAGAGGGGAAGATTTTTGTGCTGACCGGAGGATTGGAGCAATTGACAAGGGACCAAGCTAAGGCTAAGATAAGGGAATTAGGCGGAGATGTTTCTTCGTCGGTAAGTCAAAAGACGGATTATGTAGTTAGCGGCAATGAGCCGGGGAGCAAGCTGGAAAAAGCGCGAAAGTTGGGAGTGAAGATTATTAACGAGCAGGAGTTTTTAAAGATGATATCTTAGCCGTCATTAAATAATTTCTGGATTCCTTCCCCGCTTTCGCGAGGACTAAAGGCCGCAGGAATGACGAGGAGTATATGCAATTATCCAAGAACGAAATACAACATATTGCCAAACTGGCCAGGCTGGAACTTACGGATGTTGAGCTGGAAAAATACGGCGCGCAACTATCCGCGGTTTTAAATTATATTGACCAGCTTAAGGAAGTTGAGGTTCAAGGCGTGGAACCGACCGCGCAAGTTACCGGGCTGGAAAATGTTTTACGCGAAGATGTGGTAAGGGGTTGGGACAAGGCCGAAATTGAGGAAGCTTTGAATGGCGCGCCGGAACGGGAAGGCCGATTTATTAAAGTGAAGCGGGTAATAGAATAAAAATATTTACCCCGTTAGAAATTCATCAAACTAAAACGGGGCGTATAATAAAATATATTATGGCAAATCAAATTTCTAACGGGGTGAAGATAATCAATCAAGAAATTACCATTAACGAATTGAAAATTATGGCTGAAAAAATGTTCGGTAATTTAGTCAAAGCCGTGGTTGATATTGAACGCGGTATAATGGCGGTTGACGCTGAATTGCACGCTGATGAAGAAGCAGGTTTAATTAAAAACGGTTCGGAGCAGAAAGATTTGTGGGGAATTAATTTGTACCCGGCACTTAAGACCGATGATTTTATTGAATTTGATTCAATGATCAATTTAAGGCCGCGGCAAGGCAACTTGACGCGCGGCGTGGAAGATGAAAAAATTCAGGAGAAAATCAGGCTGATAGTGAATAAGTTAATAAAAAAATAAAATGAACCCCGTTAGAAGTTACAATTTTAGCGGGAAAGAGTGAGTTAATTTTGATTGCAAATTATTATGCAAACTTCTAACGGGGTGAACCTTGAGCATAAAAATTTAGCGGCTGGCCGATGGGCTGAACTGTCGCTAGCCGAGCAGATGGCCAATATCGGCAGTGAAGTAGAACGGGCTATAAAATGGAAGGCTAAAGGCAATTTTAAATATAGCGATCAAGCTTTTTTTAGAAGCCTGGAATTATTGAGCCTGTCTTTAGACACAGAAACCAGCGGGAGCAGATTAAAAGAATTGGCCAGGCTTTATGAAGCTTTGGTGGATTACTTTAAGGGAGAAAATATTTTCGCTTCATCCGATAAATTATGGCGGAATTATTTTTATAGTTTTAATTGGTTAGCCAGAAAATAATTATGGAATTAAATACCCTGACCATTAAGCAAGCCGGACAGATGCTGGCCAAGAAAGAGATTAGTTCGGTTGATCTGACTAAGGCATGTTTAGCGCGCATTAAAGAGGTTGACGGAAAAATCAAGGCTTGTTTAACGGTTTGCGAAAACGAAGCGCTGACCCAGGCCAAGACAGCCGACGCCAGAAGAAGCAAGGGCGAGCAGGGCGAACTATTGGGCATACCTATGTTAGTTAAAGATGTTATCATGACCAAAGAAGTTAGGACTACGGCCGCGTCGCGAATTTTAGATAATTATACCGCGCCTTATGATGCCACCGTGGTCCGCCGATTAAAAGCCGCTGGCGCGGTCTTACTAGGTAAAACCAATACTGATGAATTTGCCCACGGCTCTTCAACTGAAAACTCGGCTTATTGGACCTCGCGTAACCCCTGGGATTTAACCAGAGTGCCGGGCGGTTCTTCGGGCGGCTCGGCCGCCGGCGTGGCGGCTGACATGTCAATTTTTGCCTTGGGCACGGATACGGGAGGATCAACCAGATATCCGGCGGCATTCTGCGGTATTGTTGGTTTAAAGCAAACTTACGGCCGGTCTTCCAGGTTCGGCCTTATGGCCATGACCAGCTCAACCGATGTGCCGGGAATCTTCGGTAAGACCGTGGCAGACGTGGCCCTAGTTTTAAATAAAATGGCCGGAGTTGATAAGAATGACGCCACTACTGTAAATGACCTAGTGCCGGATTATGGCAAAGAGTTGAGCAAGTCCCTTAAAGGCCTTACCATAGGTTTGCCGGCTGAATATTTTATTAAAGGGATCCATCAAGGCGTGATTAAAGCCATAAATCAGGCTATGGAGACTTTTAAAAACTTGGGTGTAAAATTCAAGCCAGTTAGCTTGCCACTGACTAAATACGCTTTGCCGGTTTATTATATAATCTGCCCTGCGGAAATCAGCTCTAATCTGGCCCGTTTTGACGGAATTGGTTACGGATTTTCCGAACAAAACGGCGTCAAGAATTTATATGAGACATATGCCAAAAGCCGGGGTAAAGGTTTTGGTCTGGAAGCCAAACGTCGGATCATGCTAGGCACTTACGCTTTATCGGCCGGTTATTACGACGCCTATTATTTAAAAGCGCAAAAGGTTAGGAGCAAACTCCGGCAGGAAATGTATCAAGCCCTGGAAGAAGTGGATTGCCTTTTAACGCCAACCGCGCCGCATCCGGCTTTTAAGATAGGCCAGCAAGTGGATGATCCGTTAAAAATGTATTTGGAAGACATTTTTATGGTTGCCCCGTCGCTGGCCGGACTGCCCGGGCTTTCCGTGCCTTGCGGTTTTGCCGTACCGGATGACGGAGAAACCCCCCTGCCGGTCGGTCTGCAGTTAATCGGCAAACGTTTAGATGAAACGACAATTTTGCGGGTTGGCCATCAGTATGAGCAAGCGACCGAATGGCACAAACAGAAGGCAAAAATATAAAAGTAACTGTCATTGCGAGCGACCGCATCTGCGGGGCATCTGCGGGGGAGCGAAGCCTGCCCGCCATCGCTACGCTCAGGCGTTGCGGGCGCGGCAATCTCACATATGGCGAGTTTAGATAAAAGTTTATTATTCGTGAGATTGCCGCGTCGTCGCTAACGCTCCTCCTCGCAATGACATTTTTAATTATGCAAAAACGAAAAATAATTTTAGCTTCTAAATCGCCGAGAAGAAAAAAATTACTAGAGCAGATTGGCCTGGAATTTGAAATTTGCCAAAGCAATTTTGATGAGGACAGCGTAATTTTAGCCGACCCAATTGAGTTGGCTAAATTTTTAGCTTTAAAAAAGGCTGAAGCCGTGGCCAAAAATTATGATGACGCCATAATTATCGGCGCCGACACTTTTACTATTTTAGAAAATAAATTTATCGGTAAACCTAAAGATAAGGATGAAGCCAGAATAATTTTAAAAAATTTTTCCGGCCGCGAGCACAAAGTTATTACCGGTTTAGCCATAATTGATACGGCGAGCGGTCAGGTTATTAAAGAAACGGGCCAGGCTGTTATAAAATTCAGAAATTTAGACGAGCGGGAAATAGAAGACTATATAGCCACCGGCGAACCGCTGGACGCGGCTGGCGCTTATAATATGAATGACCACGGCGCGGCTTTAGTGGAAAGCATCAGTGGCGACTATTATACCGTAGTCGGTTTGCCTTTGAGTAAATTATATGTGGAGTTGAGAAAGCTGGGAGCGATATAAATAATCCGGAAGAGTCGCCTAGTGGCCGATGGCGCGCGCTTGGAAAGCGCGTAAGGTGTAAAAGCCTTCGAGGGTTCGAATCCCTCCTCTTCCGCCAAGACATTTTTTGCCTAAATATATATGAGTCTTCTTAATTATATTTTGCCGGCCTTGTCTCAGCTTGGCCTATGGGGGTATTGGCTGGTTTTACTTATTTCATTCTTGGAATCTTTAGTGTTAGCCGGCGAAATAGTGCCAGGCACCGTGCTGGTTGTGTTGGCCGGTTTTTTGTCAGCGCAGGGGTTTTTGGATATGGGCTATCTTGTTTGGTTTGCCACCATCGGCGCGATTCTTGGCGACTGGTTAAGTTTCTATCTGGGCGCTAAAGGAACGAATTTTTTCCGCAGTGAAAATAAATTATTGAAAGCCGCGCATCTGCAACTCGGCGAACGTTTTTTTTATCAGCATGGGAGCAAAAGTGTTTTTTTGGGCAGATTTATCGGCCCGCTCCGCCCCATTATTCCGTTTGTCGCCGGCCTGTCTAAAATGGACAAGAAAAAATTTTTGTTTTGGAATATTATTAGCGCTTTTTTATGGTCAACGTCTTATCTGGCGCTTGGTTTCTTTTTTGGCAGTTCGCTGGCCATTATTGAAGCCTGGACCACGTTAGCCGGCTATATCTTCGTTATCTTATTATTGTTCTTTTTGCTATTTTTTTTAATAAAAGCCTTAGTTGTTAAGCATGGCCGGCATATCATTGAGTTTGCCGGCTCGGTATTTTTATCTATTCGGGAAGCGATAATTTTAAATCCAGATGTTCAAAAGCTGTTTAAACGGCATCCGCGATTTTTTACGTTTCTGGGTCAGCGGCTTAATCGCGCTTCGTTTTCAGGTTTGCCCATAACGTTAATTTCAATTGGCTTTATTTATATCTTGTTTCTGTCCTTCGGCGTCATTCAAGCTATTTTAACTTCGGGCCAGATTGTCGCCGTTGATTTTAGAATCGCTCATTTGTTGGCTTATTTCAGAAACCCGGAGCTGATCAAGATATTTTTATGGATTACTTTGTTAGGCAACTGGCAAATAGTTATCGCCGCCACCATCGCCGTTTCCATTATTCTGTGGCTCTGGCGGAAAAGGGATTATATCGGCTATCTCTGGCTGGCTTTAGCCGCTGACGGTTTATTTACTTATTTAGGCAAACTTGCCGTTCGTCGCGCCAGGCCCGGTAATCCCGTTTATCTTGAAAATTCTTTTTCTTTTCCCAGCGGCCATGCTATGGTGTCAGTAGTTTTTTTCGGCTGGCTTGGCTATCTGCTAATCCGTGAGCTTAAAAGCTGGCAGCAGAAAGTTAACGTTTTTTTTGTTTGCCTTATGCTGGCCGCCGCCATCGGTTTTAGCCGGCTTTATTTAGCCGTTCACTATTTCAGCGATGTTTGGGGCGGCTATCTTCTTGGCTTGCTTATTCTCGCGACTGTTATAACGCTTTATGAGCGGCGGCGATTTAAAAAAGACCAAATTATTAGCCAGGTTGCCGCGCTAACGCCGGCCGCGAAGATGGCTATGGCTATGATTATTGTCATAAGCGCTGCCGGGTATGCTGGTTTTGCTTACTTTCATCAGCCAAAATTTGTCGCGCCGGCCGCGCCAAGCGCGCAAGCTGTATCTGGCGATATTACGGCGTATTTTTCCGATCAGGGCATTTCAAAATACTCGGAAACACTTAGCGGCAATCCGCAGGAACCGTTAGGGTTTATTTTTTTGGCGAAAAATGACGATGTTCTTGTTCAGAGTTTTGGAAAATCAGCTTGGTTTTTAGCGGATCGCGTTGACTTTTTTTCAGTAGCCAAAATCGCCGAAGCCGCGTTGACCAATAGCCAGTACTTCAACGCGCCCATGACGCCATCGTTTTGGCAGGCCGCGGTCAATGATTTCGGCTTTGAAAAGCCCACCGAAATCAACACCGTCCGCCAGCGGCACCATATTCGCGTTTGGAAAACAAATCTAAGGCAGGGCGATTATTTGATTTATGTCGGAACCGCTAGCTTGGATCAGGGAATGAAATGGCTGATTACTCATAAAATTAATCCGGACATAGATACTGAACGGAATTTCGTAAAAGAAAATTTGCAGTCAGCCGGAGTGGTCGCGGAGGCGCGAGAAGTGCAATTTGTCAGTCCGGCGCTGGGAAAAAATTTTGGCAATGACCCCTTTTTTACCAATGGAAAACTTTTTGTGATTCGTTTTTAAAAAACAATAAAAGAGAGCGGATGTACCTACTCTCTTTATATCTTCTCTTGATTCTCTGTATTGTTTTTATCTGCGGCCCCGATTAGACCCCCGCCTGTCTTCATCGTTACGTCTAACGTCTAATTTTAGCTCCAGCGCGTCAAGAATGTTGCCAGCAGTGATCAAGGAAAGTCTTGAAAATATTCCGTCAATAATCGCTTCTCGGCTGGTTGAGGCAACGGCAAAAGTAAATTCAGCTTTGACTTTAGTGGCATTATTTTCCACTACTCCGGCCCTTACCCTTAATTTTTCTTTTATCACGGGCATCTGGGCCATAACTTGGCCCCTGATCTCGCCATTCGGGTTATTTACCGTATGCACATTGATATAGGCGCCTCCGTTCCTTAATAAATCTATCAGGCTGGAAAGCGGCTGTCCGGCCAACGGACCGGTAAGGTCAGATGCTCTTATTACTCCCTCGGCTAATACTCCGCTAAAGAGGCCGGTTTTGGTCGGGCCGGTAAAGAGGTTAGCCACTATCGGACCGTTTACGCCCATAACTCCCTGGTGAATATGCGCGGCGGTCGCATCCGTTATATTGGAGACCATAACATTAAACCTTAATTCAGTGTCATTCATCTGTAAGTTAAGATTAGTTGTGCCGCTGGCGCTGGTGGTGGCTATGGCCGGCACTTCCTCCGCGCCTGAAAGAACCGCTCTAAAATTATCAATTTCTTCAGCTTCATTTTTTATGGTTAATAATCGCGCGATGTCATTCCGGCTAAGCCTGATTCTGTCCAAAGTTTCTTGAACTATGGCCGCGCTGTCAGTCGCGTCAGTGGCAAAATTCACTTTCACTTTAGCTTCGGAAACATTGGCAAAAGTTTCGGCGCTGACACGGATTTCATTTTCCGAGCCGCGATTTTCCCGGCGCTCTGCCATTCGGCCTTCTGCTTGGCGCATACTCATGCGCCTCATGTTCATGTTATCCATTCTTCCGCGGTCGGCACGCATTTCGCCGGAGCGTCCGCGCCCTCGGCCATGGCCGCCACCGTCCGATCCTGACTTAGCCAGCGCCTCAACTCCGAATGAAGTCAATAGAACAATGGCTACAACCAGGATAGCCTTAAGTGATTTTTTAAATATTTTATTATTGCTTGTTCTCATAAATTTGGGGTGTTGTTTTGAATTATTATGCCCTCTTAATTTAATAGTTCAAAGCAACTTTTAAAGAGTTATATTTCGATCTTTCCATGGAATGGCTCGTCTAGTGAAGAGCCTTGCCCTAATTAAGACGATTATATAAAACTTTTCTTACAACAAGCTAATTATCGCCATAATTACTGCCTGAATTACCGCGGTCGCGACCGTTATCTTTATTTTTACCCCGATTATCTTGTTTTTCTGGTTTTTCTTGCAAAATAGCATCAATCTGCGGCAGAATTTCTTTAAGCCGTTCTTCTTTGATAATTAGCGCGGTTTCAATAAGCGCCTTGGATTGCTTTAATGAATCAGTAGCATCATTTACTTCATCAGCGGCGTTATGAAAATCCCCTTTATTAAATTTTTCTTGAGCCCTTTTTAATTCATCTTTGGTCTTGGCCAACTGATCTTCTGATTTAGAGGCAATGTCGTTTAATAGCCTGTTCTGGTTGTCTTTGATCAATTTTTCAACTGCTTGGCCGTCTTTGGCCGCGGAGTTAATTTTTTCTTGGATTAGGTTCTGGTTTGAGCCGCTGGCCGGCTCTTTTTTCCGCGTTTCCGCCTGGTCTTTTTTAAGTTCTTCTTGAGCATCTTTAACTTCATAGCGTTGGCCGTTTTGGTTTTTCCGGCCATGCTCAACGAGCAAAGGCTCGGCGGCTGGTTTCATTTTTATTATCTGTTCATAAATTTTTAAAGATAAGTCCAGTTTATCATGTATTTCGTCGGCCTCTTTCATTAGGCCTTCTTGCTGGAGCGCGCGGGTTTGGCTCAAAGCGTCTTTTATATGGGCGCTGAATTGCCAGGAAGTTTCCTCTAGCAAAGACGGGTCAATCTTTTCCGCGGTTTCTGCCTGAAGTTTTTTTATCTCGCCGATTCTGTCATAAGCCTGCTGGATTCTAAAATCTACTTTTGACTGGCCGGCCGGGACAAGCTCGGCTCTTAATTTTTCCACGGTAATTTTAACCGGATAGAGCAAATCGCCAGGCAGGCTTTTTTTGGCCGCCAGGGCGCTGGCGCCGCCGGCTATTATAATAAAAAGCGCGGCCAGGCCGGCGGCGGTCCGGATAAAACGGAAAGAAAAATCAGCCAGCGCGACTTTAGCGGCCGGTTCGTCTTTTGGGTTCACTTTCAGGTAATTTAACAAATTATCGCGAAATGATCGCAAAAATTTTTCGTTCAAAGGAATTTTTTGCGCTTGGCTAAATAATGAAAATAATTTATTTTTTTTGTCCATATGTTTATTTAAGGCTGCCTTTTAACAATTTTAACCCGCGGTGCAACATGACATAGATGTTAGCGGCAGTTTTACCGGTTATTTGCTTGATTTCTTTTATGCTTAATTCGTCAAGGTAGCGATAGATAATAATTTCCCGATAGCGTGGCGGTAATTTATCTAAATATTTTTTTAAAAATACATCTGAAAATTGCTTATCCACCAGGTCTTGGGCTGACGGCGCTTCGGCCGCCGGCTCTTTAATCAGGTCTGTCAAAGAGACTGGCCGGTCTGATTTTTTCCGATAATAGTCAATAATGAGGTTATTGGCCACTTTATACAGGAAACTTTTGAGATTTTTAATCTCCTGGCCTTGGCGCAAAAATTGCCATGTTTTTAAGAACGTTTCCGATAATATGTCTTCAGCCGCCGAACGGTTGCTCACCCGAATATAAATATGCCGTAAGATATTACGAGAATAGTTGTCATAGGCTTGCATAAACTGAATTTCAGCTTCTGGTTTCTGGTTGGGAAATATTAGTTCTATCATAGTGATGACGAAAAAAGCGCGGTTTTCTTGCAAAAATACTATGATTTAAGAATTGTTAATAAATAAGTGTAGATCGCGTAAGCCATGGCTAAAAAAGAGAAAAAGAAAATCGCGATATAATTCCATTTAGCCAAACTGGTGCCCAGGCTTTTTAAAATATAAAGCAAGGCGGTTTTTTCTTCAGCCTTAAACGATTGGCTGGTTTGTATTTTTTCAACTAAATTAAGCTTTTTAATAAGCTGGTCGCGATGATTTTCTATGTTAAAACGATGGGCAAAATACCAGATAAAGCCGATCGTGCCGATATACCAGGACACCTCTACCCAGAACCGGCTATAGTTATTTAAAATGATGACTGCCCGGTAGGCGATAGTGGCGATAACGCCAACTGTAAAAATAAAGATTCTATAAACAGAACTGTTTAGGCGCGGCATAGTTTTTTGTTATTTAAGTTTAATTATCTTATAATATTACCATATTTTTTATTCTATGATAAGATAGTTAAGACAGATTAAAATTTACTTAAATTTAAAATTATGAGGCTAATATTAGATAAAAATGTTTTAGACCAAGCGCCGGAGCAATTATTAAGGCAGGCCGGTTATGCTTATTTAATGGATCGGCGCACCGGCCAGGAAAGCTATGCGCGCCGGTTTGGCCGCGGTTTTTACCCCAGATTTCACTTGTATTTAGAAGAGCAGGGCGGCCAGGTAATTTTTAATCTGCATTTGGATCAGAAACAGGCCAGCTATGAAGGCGCGCACGCGCATAATGCCGAGTATGACGGGGAACTAGTGGAAGAGGAGATGAGGAGGATAAAGAGTTATACAAAAACTGATTTTAGATTTTGAAGAATATTCAATTTTCAATTTTCAAACAATTTTCAATGCTTTAATTTTCAATTGAAAATTTATTAATTGATCATTCATTGATAATTGGTAATTGTAAATTGATAATTATTTATGAATCAGTCTGATGAAATAAAAGCAAAATTAGATATTGTTGATGTCATCCGCGAGTACATCCAGCTTAAAGCGGCTGGTTTGAATTTTCGCGCTAATTGCCCGTTCCATCGGGAAAAAACTCCGTCGTTTATGGTTAGTCCGGAAAAACAGATTTGGCATTGCTTTGGCTGCGGCAAAGGCGGCGACGCGTTTTCTTTTGTCATGGAAATTGAAGGCTTGAGTTTTGTTGAGGCTTTGCGCCTGCTCGCCAAAAAGGCCGGCGTGGTTTTAAAAAAAGTCAATCCAGCCCTAACTTCAAAACGAAACGCGCTGTTGGATATTTTGGAATTGTCAGCTAAATATTATCATAAAGTTTTAACCGGCAGTCCGGCGGCTCGGGCCGCGCGCCAGTATTTGCGCGAGCGAGACTTAACCGATGACACTATAGAAAAATGGCAAATCGGCTATAGCCCGGATACCTGGGACAGCCTAGCTAATTTTTTAATCAGCCGAGGGTTCGCGGAAAATGAGATTTTTTTAGCTGGCTTAACTGTTAAAAAAGAAAAGACCTCGGGTTTTTACGACCGCTTCCGGGGCCGCATTATGTTTCCCCTTCATGACATTAACGGCAGTGTGGCCGGTTTTACCGCGCGGGTTATGCCGGAAAAAGAAGCGAAAGAAAAAATGGGTAAATATATCAACACGCCGGCCACTATGGTTTATGATAAGTCAAAAATTTTATTCGGTCTGGATAAAGCCAAAATGGCGATTAAAGCCGAAGACGCGGCCGTTTTAGTGGAGGGCCAGATGGACGCGATTATGGCCGAGCAAAACGGTTTTAATAATGTAATCGCTTCGTCCGGCACGGCCTTAACCGCGGAACAGGTAAATTTAATCAAGCGCTATTCTAATAATTTATTTTTGTCTTTTGATATGGATAAAGCCGGCGACTTGGCGGCTGAGCGCGGCATCGCCCAGGCCATGCAGGCGGAAATGAATATAAAAGTTATTGAAATTAACGGCGCTAAAGATCCGGACCAGTGTATTAAGGCTAATCCGGATAACTGGCGCCAAGCCGTAGCCAGCGCCAAGCCCATGATGCAATATTATTTTAATAAGACTTTTGCCAGGCTGGATTTAAAAGATTATGAAGGTCAAAATCAGGCGGAAAAAATATTACTGCCGCTAATCGCTAAATTCGGTTCAAAAACCGAACAGGATTATTGGCTTAAAAAATTAAGTCAGGCCATTGACGCCCAGGAAAATTCTTTAAGAGAAAGATTGAATGAAATTGTTAAAAAACAAAATCAGGTTAATTCTTCGGCCAAATTTTTAAATGAAGCGCCTAAAGAATTGAGCCGGTTAAAGCCCGGCCGGGAGCAAATGCTGTCAGAATTGCTCTTGGCTTTGGCGCTAAGATTTCCCGCGCATTTGGAGTACATAATCAATCATATCGGGCCGGATGATTTGGCCGGCCAAGCCAATCGTCTGCTTTACAAAAATTTAATTATTTATTATAATAAGCTCATAGATTTATGGACTCGTCAAGGGGGCAATTTTGAATTGGCCATAAATTATCTTAATTTAAAAGAATGGTTAAGCAATCCGGAAACCGACGGCCTGCCC
>JACPHD010000018.1 GCA_016188785.1 Parcubacteria group bacterium
AAATTGATAATGATTATGCCTATTATCTTTATGATCTGCCTGATTTAGATGCCAACGGCCTAACCGGCCGGTTAAATTATGATCAATCAATTGATTTTTTAAAAAACACCGGCCGCAATAATTATTTATTAGGTTTTAATAATGCCTTGCATACTGACCTGGATAATTATTCGCCCAAGGCAGACGGCATTAAAACCTATAACATCATGGGCTGCGGCCGCCCCACTATCGGCCAGATATTTGTGTTAAATAAAGAAAAATCAGGCGGCTTGGAATATGGCTTAAAATATATAACCGGCGACGGCACGGTGCCCTTAAGAAGCGCCCAAGCGCTAACGGCCGATAACCGCTTTTATATTAGAGGCGCTAAACACGGAGGTTTTTCCAGCGCCGAAGAAGTTAAGCAATTAGCCATAGCTATGTTAAAAGATACTATTAGCTCATTTCCTCTGCAAAATCATCTGGCCATTGCCAGCAGTAGCGCCGCCTGTTCCCTAACCGGCACACAAGTGAGTTTTCATAGTCCGATAGAATTAAATGTCTATGACGAAAATAATAACCATATCGGACCGAACGCTAACGGCGATATTGAGCTGAACATTGCCGGAGCGCAATATGATAATTTAGACGGCAATAAATTTGTGTTTTTGCCGGTCGGTCACGATTACCGGGTAGTTGGCCAGGCCACGGCCAGTGGCAGTTTTAACGCCAGAATCCAGAAAATACAAAACAGCCAATATACTGGCACCGTGTATTACAATCAAGTGCCGCTCAACAGCTCCAGCGCTGTGGCCAGGCTGCAAATAAATAACGGCCAGTCGTCCGGCAATCTGGAATTAGATCAAAACGGGGATCAGATTTTTGAAACCACAGTTGAGCCGTCAGCCACTCTCAATCAGGCCGAAGCCGCAGATTTAATCAAACCGGAAACGCAAATTAGTCTGGCTGGCAGTCTAGGTAATAATGACTATTATATTTCAACAACAACTGCGATATTGACGGCCGCGGATAATCAAGGCGGTTCGGGTATTTTAAAGACTGAATATAGTATAGATAACGGCCAGAGCTGGCGGAATTATCAAGACCCAATTATATTAAACAGCGACGGCGAATATAATATTTTATACAAAGCAACCGACCGCGCCGGCAATGTAGAAGCGGAAAAAGAACAAACATTAAAAATAGATAAAACCGCGCCAAGCATAAATATTTTTATTCCCTTGGAAAATCAAGAATTCACGCGCACTGAATTTTTAACGCCAGAATATGAAATCACGGATAGCTACTCGGGCGTAGCTACCAGTAGTTTAGAAATATTGCTGGACGGCCAGCCAATTAGCCAGGCGCAATTAGATTTTTTCTATTATGATTTGGGTGAGCATATTTTAAAAATTATAGCTTCTGATTTAGCCGGTAACAAGGACGAGGCCAGCGTTAAATTTATGGTCAGCGCTGATTTAGACAGTACGATTAGTGATATTAACCGCAGTTACGATTTAGGCTGGATTAACGAAAAAGTAAAAACTTGGCTAATTAAAGAGTTAAACCAGATAAAAAAATATCAGGAAAAATTTGGTGAGCGGCAGAACAAATTAGAGCGAAAACGGGAAAAGATTATAAAGCAATGCTTAAAAAAGAAAAATCAGGCTTGGTGCGACAAGAAATTAGGAAAATATGATAAGGCGGTTTATAGGTTGAATCAGAATCACCAAAAAATAATTGTTAAGCGATTTCAGGAAATATTAAAGAAATTGGAGGAGTATTATAATAAGCAATGGCTGAATCAATCGGCTTATGATATAATTAGGACAGATGTGGAGTATTTAATTAGTGAGTTGTAAAATTTATGGAAAATAATAAACAAAATACAAAAATTATTTTATATCCAATACTATATTGGGTTATTTTTATCATTATCCCTTTTATTATAGTTTATAATATGAAAGATTATAATAAGGCATTAAATATCCCAGGTATAATAATGTTATATATTATATTTATTGCTCCTTTTTTATTTATTATTCCTTATGAGTTAGTTAAACCAATAAAAACAAGACAAAAATTTATATTTATATCTGCAGGATTAGTTATTCCATATGTAATTTTTTACATATATATTATAGTTAACATAATAAATAATCTTCATAATTCAAACTTTCCGTTTTAGCTATTTGATAATTTGCTAAGAAAAATAATTTGCGAACCCATAAAACACCGCCCCAATAGCGGTGTTTTTTATTTCTATGAAGTTGAAATATTAGCGGAAAGATGATAAGGTTAAATTATGGATAAATAATTTTAATAAATTTATATGCCCATTGAACCGCAAAAATAACTAAAGCCAAAGGCCGTCCATTGCTTTCGTGGGCTGGCAAAAAGCCATTGGATAAAATTGAATACTATCCGGCCCAGGAAAAAGAAGTTTACGGCGACAAAAAATCAAAAGAATTTAATCAATTGTTTTGGGGCGATAACCTGCAAGTGCTGGCTCATCTGTTAAAGGAACAAAGAGGTAGAATTGATTTAATTTATATTGACCCGCCGTTTGATTCAAAAGCCGATTATGTCAGAAAAGTAAAACTAAAAGGCGAGCAGCAGAGCCTTTTAGAGAATAAGCAATATACTGATATTTGGCTAAAAGATGAAATATTCCTTTTCTATCGCTTAATTGTTTTAAAAAATTTTAAATTTTTTTTTCAATTATAGAGGGGAATAAGGTGTTTTCTCCGCTATCGCTCCGAAAACAATTTTATATTTTAATTACATTGATGTATAATATAACTATGGACAAACAACTTCTTAATAAAATTATTCAAGGCAATTGCCTAGAAATATTAAAGAAAATGCCGGAAAATTCGGTAGATTTTATTTTTGCCGATCCGCCGTACAACTTACAACTGCAGAATGAACTTTACCGTCCAAACCAAACTAAAGTTAGCGGGGTCAATGACAAGTGGGATAAATTTGTTTCTTTTGATGAATATGATACTTTCACCTGCAACTGGCTTAAAGAGTGCCGAAGAGTATTAAAAAAAGATGGCTCTATTTGGGTTATTGGCAGTTACCACAATATCTTCCGTGTCGGCAGAATTATGCAAGACCTCGGCTTTTGGATACTTAACGATATTGTCTGGATTAAAACCAACCCTATGCCTAATTTTAAGGGTACCAGATTCAATAACGCGCAGGAAACACTAATCTGGGCGTCGCAAAACCAAAAGTCAAAATATACTTTTCATTATAAGTCAATGAAAGCGTTCAACGACGATAAACAAATGAGAAGCGATTGGTACATTCCTATTTGCAATGGCGAAGAAAGAATTAAAGTGAACGGCGAAAAAGCGCACTCTACCCAAAAGCCGGAAGCCCTGTTATTTAGAGTAATTTTATCTACTTCAAATATTGGCGATATAGTATTGGATCCGTTTATGGGAAGTGGCACAACCGGCGCCGTAGCTAAAAAATTAGGCAGGCGCTTTGTCGGTATAGAAAAAGAAAAATTTTATATCAAGATAGCAAAAGCATGGAATGATAGTTTTAGCTTAATTCATAAAATTAGTACGGAGATTTTAGGTAATTTTTATAATAAATTGGCATGGACACAATCACTATTAAAATTCGTTGTTCGTCCGATTTTTGTGATGAGTTGAGAAAAGAAGGATTGTTTTTTACGACAATCGCTGAAGTTCTCGGCGTTGATCGTAAAGATGTTGTAGAATTGGACGACTAAGATGTTAACAATAAATTGCATCTCTTGCGTAGAGTGGTTTAGGATTCCATAAAAATATGACAAAAGTTGACGCGATTAAAAAACTAATGGAGGACAACGGAGGGGTTGTTTCATGGAAATACATCTATGACAACATAGAGAAATATTATCCTGTAGCGAAAGCTTCTCATGAATGGCAGGCTGGCATTCGGGGTGTACTATATAGAGAAATAAGAAATAACAAAAATTTCAAACAGATTGGCTTCGGCACATTTGCTTTACACGAATACGAACAAGAAAAACAAATTGGTGAAATTAAACAAGATCAATTCCGTATGCATTCATATATTGAAGGCATTATGGTTGAACTTGGAAATTATGAGCAATTTGACACGCATTGTGCGGATCCTTCAGCCGAATTTCAAAAAAATATTTTTATAAACCAATTGGCTACGGTTAACGAGTTTCCGGAATTTACTTATTCCGATATAAATAAAATTGCAAAAAGAATTGATGTAATTTGGTTTAATAAAAAAGGCTATCAATTTCCGAAGAAAGTCATTGAAGTTGTGGATAGCATTGGAACGCTTGGCGAATCGTTAAATAGAATGTATCAGTTAAAAGAATTTAAAACTGAATTTTTGGTGTTGCATCCGGAAAATCATAAAATAAAAATTGAGCAGATGATTGAACGAGAACCGTACTCAATTTTAAAAGATCGTTTTGTCGTAAAGAATTATGATGAAATCATCAATTACTACAATAAACGATTAGAATTGGAAAAATTAAAATTTTAAAATATTTCCCCGACAATTACTTTGACTTGATTTTTGCCGACCCGCCATATAACCTACAACTGCCAAGCGATAGAAAATTGTTTCGCCCCGATGGCAGCGAAGTAATCCCCGTCAATGACGAGTGGGACAAATTTGAAAGCTACGAAGATTACGACGATTTTACCGCAAGCTGGCTCAAAGAATGCCAGCGAGTTTTAAAAATAACGGGTACGATCTGGGTTATGGGAATGTATCATAACATTTTCCGCGTGGGAAAAATTATGCAGGATTTGGGATTATGGTTTTTAAATGATGTCATCTGGGTAAAAATTGACGCTATGCCTAATTTTAACGGCCGGCGCTTTACCAACAATCACGAAACGCTACTTTGGGCAGTAAAAAATAAATACTGCAAAAATTATACCTTTAACTTTAATTTTTTAAAACAAATGAACGGCGGTGAACAAATGAAAGATACTGATTGGATTTTCCCTATTTGCCGAGGCCCAGAACGGTTGCGTGATGAAAATGGCATAAAACTGCATCCTACTCAAAAGCCGCTAAAACTTATCCAACAGGTACTGCTCACTGCGAGTAAAAAAGGCGACCTAATTTTAGACCCGTTTATGGGGAGTGGCACCACTGCTGTTGTGGCCAAAGCGCTTGGTAGAAATTGGATTGGAATTGAAAAAGAAAAAAAGTATTTTGAATTAGCGAATAAACGAATTTTTAGTTTTAAGTAAATTTTAGTCCTGATAAGCAAAAGATAGCTAAATATTTTCCTGATTTCCTGATAGAAACTAATCAGGGCAGATTTTTAGTAGTGGAAGTGAAAGCGGGACGAGCCAAAGAAAATTACCAAGCTAACAAGGATAAATATAAAGGCAAGGATAGAGAGTTGTTTGATGAAGTTTTTGCCAAAGAGGTAGGCTTTAATCAATTTAAAAAAGTTAATAAAAATTTTGAATATAGAATAATTTTTGACGTCAACCTGCAAAAATGGCAGTAAGAATTATTAGAGAAAATTAATAAGATAAGCAATGGGAAAGATTGATAAATTTATTAAATTAACCTGTCTGTTCGCGCTGGCCTTGCTATTTATGACGGCTGGTTGGCGGTTTTATAAAAGCGCGGGATTTAAACAAGCTGATAAATTTAATTTATTTCTGCCGGTTAGCAAAGATAAAATCGCTAATGGCGCAAAACCGGACAGAAGCGCAAAAATGCTGTTTGTCGGCGATATTATGATAGACCGAAATGTTGGAGAAAAAATAAAAAATCTAGGCTTTGATTATTTATTAGCCGGCTTGACCAAGGAAAATTTTGCTTTTAAAAGTTATGATATTATTAACGCTAATTTAGAAGGCGCGGTAACTGATAATGGCGATCATTATCCGCCGGTTTTAGCCAATGATTTTGCTTTTTCTCCGGAAATAGCCGGTAATTTAAAAAAATATAATTTTAAAGCTTTTAATTTAGCTAATAATCATCTCTCCGATCAGGGTGAAAAAGGCATCAGCCAAACCAGAACTAATTTAGCTAAACTGGATTTTAAATATTATGGCTGTAATGACGGCCAAGTCGGAGAATGCAGTTATTATATTTACCCCGTTAGAAAAAATTTTTCTAACGGGGTTTACGAGGTTAATGGCTTAAAAATCGGTTTGGCCGGTTTTAGCTCGGTTTATAGAAAATTTGATTTGGTCGCGGCCGGAAAAATTATTAGCGATTTAAAAGCTAAAACTGACGCGGTTGTCGTCAATCTTCATTGGGGCGAAGAGTACAGGCATAATTTTAATAAATGGCAGAGTCAGACGGCGCGGTCGCTTATAGATGCCGGCGCCGATTTAATCATCGGCCATCACCCGCATGTGGTAGAGGGAGTGGAAAAATATAAAAATAAATTGATATTTTATTCTTTAGGCAATTTTATTTTTGATCAGTATTTTTCGCCTGACACGCAGGCCGGGCTGGCCGTGGAATTTAATTTTACGTCTGGCGGACGAATCGTAGCGCGGCTTATGCCGCTTCTATCCAGACAAAGCCAGCCGTCTTTAATGGTTGGAAGCGTTAAAGAAAATTATTTAGAAAAAATCGCCGATTGGTCAAAGGGGGATGAAAAATTGTTAAAAGAAATTAAGGCCGGAGAAGTATTATTAACTTGGCCGCAATTATGAAAATTTTAGCAATCGTTTCAATTATATTTTTTTTGGCCAGGCCGGCGCTGGCCGACGTTAATTTGGACAGCGACCATGACGGGCTTACTGATGAAATGGAAATAAAATTTAAGACCGATATAAATAAGCCGGATACGGACGGCGACGGTTACGCGGACGGGCTGGAAATCGCCCATAGCTACGATCCGGCCAGTAAAATCAAGAGAGCGAAATTACTAAAAAAAATTCAGATAGATTTAAAACAACAGAAGTTAAGTTATTTTTTAAGCCGGGTTAAACTGGGCGAGTTTCCGATTTCCAGTGGTAAAAACGGCGCTACACCCAAAGGCATTTTCAATATTTTAAATAAACAACCTAAGGCCTGGTCGCCTTATGGCTTATGGATGCCTTATTGGCTGGGACTGGGCCGGGGAAAATTCGGCATTCATGAACTGCCGCTTTGGCCCAATGGCCGCCGCGAAGGCCAGAATCATCTGGGCCATCCGGTATCGCACGGTTGTATCAGGCTGGGTATTGGTCCGGCCAAACTAATTTACGATTGGGCAGAGAAGGGTTTGCCGGTTGAGATAAAATAAACTTTATGTCTAAAAACTATTTATTGGCCATCGCCACTTTAATGGGCGCGATTATCGGCGTAGGTCTGTTCGCCATTCCTTACGTTACGGTAAAATCCGGGGTTTTGCCTTTGATTTTTTATATGGTGGTTTTGGCGATCTTGCAATATTATCTGCATTTATTATACGCGGAAATAATTTTATCTACTCGCGGCTCGCATCGTTTGCCCGGCTATTTTGAAAAGTATAATGGCCGCGCGGGCAAGTTGATAACTTTAATTATTACGGTTTTAAGCGATTACGGCGCTATGCTGGCTTATATAATCGTCGGCGGTTTGTTTTTAGAGCAACTTTTAGCTCCGATTCTGGGCGGCGGTTTAATAATTTACGCTTCGGTTTTATTTTTTTTGGAAGCTTTTATCGTTTTATTCGGTATTCGTTTGATCGCCGGCACGGAATTTATCATGACCGCGCTACTTGTTTTAATTATTGGTTTAATCGGCTGGCGCGGTCTGGCCGTTATTCAGCTGGATAATTACACTTTAATTAACTGGCAAAATATTTTCTTGCCTTACGGGCCGATTTTTTTCGCGGTTAGCGGCCTGGCCGCTATTCCGGAAGTTTGCAAGCTGTTAGAGCGGGAAAAAGAAAAAATAAAAAGCGCTATTGCCTGGGCAACTCATTTAGCCGCTTTTTTAATGCTGATTTTTGTTTTAGTAATCGTCGGCCTTACCGGCGCTAATACCACGCCGGACACTTTGGTCGGCTTAAGTCTGGTGTTTGGCGACGGGGTTATAAAAATTGCTTTGGTTTTCGGCCTTTTAGCCATAATTACTTCCATGATCTGCGTGGCCCAGGCCAGCCGCGAGGTTTTTTGGTGGGATTTTAAATTAAACAAAAATTTAGCCTGGGCGCTGGCTTGCTTTGTTCCTTTTATTATTTACCTGGCCGGCTTAAGAGATATTACTAAAGTGGTAAGTTTGACCGGCGCTTTAGCCGGCGGGATTTTAGGCGTGGCGCTGATTTATTTGGTTTTTAAAGTCAAGAAAAAAGGTCAGCTTAAGCCAGTCGTAAAAAATAAGATAAATAAAATAATCGGCTTAGGCTTGTCGCTGTTATTTGTTTTGGGATTGATTTATGAAATGTGGAGTGTTTTTAAATAGTATATAAATTACGAATCTGTTACGAATTTACAAATAGATTAGACCGTAGAAGAATACTAATTTGTCATTGCGAGGAGCAAATTTTTTTCGTCATTCCCGCGCAGGCGGGAATCCAGAAAAACCACGTTGGTAAATATTCCCATCGTCCTGGATTCCGGCATCCCCAATCAAGTTGAGGACAGGCTACGGCCGGAATGACGAAGAAAGGCGGTCGCTCGCAATGACAATATTATTTTAAGTAAATAAATAGTTTATGAAATTTTTAGTCATCTCCGATATTCACGATAATTTAGTGAATTTAGAAAAATGCGTAAACTGGGGCAAGCGCGAAAATGTAGCCAACGCGATTTGCTGCGGCGATGTGGCGAACAGTGAAACTTTAAAATATTTGGCTGATAATTTTAAAATTATCTATTTAGTGCGGGGTAATCTGGAAATATATGATGAAGCAGAAATCAAAGAATATAAAAACATAAATTACTTGGGCCGCTTCGGCGCGTTTGAGCTTGATGGCAGAACCGTGGGATTATGCCACGAGCCTTGGTTTATAGCCAAAGTTTTACAGTTGAAAAAATGCGATGATATAATTTTTTACGGCCATACGCATGAGCCGTGGCTTGAAGCCAAAGACGGTTATATAATCGCCAATCCGGGAACTTTAGGCGGGGTGTTTAATAAAGCCAGTTTCGCGGTCTATGACAGTTTAAGCGGTGGGTTGGAACTTAAAATATTAGAGTCGCTGTGATTTCATTGACAGTTAGCCAATATTTTTCTACAATAATTTTATGAACCCCGTTAGAAATTAACAAAAAATCTAAAACGGGGCGTATAATTAAACATATTATGGTAAATCAAATTTCTAACGGGGTGAAATACTCAAAATTATTCGGGCGAACAATTAAAACCGTTCCTGGTAATATGAAAATCGCCAGCCATAAGTTTTTATATCAAGCCGGTTTTATCAGGGAGTCGGCGGCCGGCCGGTATTATTATTTGCCTTTAGGCATGCTGGTCCGGGACAAGGTTACGAAAATTATTGAAGAAGAAATGGATAAAAGCGGGGCGCAAAAAATGCTGGCGCCGGTTTTGCACCCTTTGGAATTATGGGAAAAAACCAACCGCACTCAATCGGTAAGTTTTGAGCTGATGAAAGTCAAAGACCGGAACGGCTCGGAATTCGCTTTAGGCGGCACGGCCGAAGAGATGATGGTGGATTTAGCGCAGAAATTTAATCTTAGCTATAATGATTTGCCGTTTCATATTTATCAATTTTCCACCAAATTCCGCGATGAATTAAGGGCGCGCGGCGGCCTCTTGCGGCTGCGGGAATTTTTAATGAAAGACGGCTACTCTTTTCACGCGGATGAAGCGGATTTTAAAAAAGAGTACGCCAAAATGCAGGAAGTCTATAAAAACATTTTTAAAAGAATGGGGCTAGCTACTTTAATGGTTGAAGCGGACAATGGTTATATCGGCGGCGACTACTGCCATGAATTTATCGTGGAAAGTCAGGCCGGAGAAAGCCGGTTTCTTTATACTGAAGACGGCGCTTACGCGGCCCATGAAGATGTGGCTAAATTTTTAAAAGAGCCAAAAAATACCGGCGAAAAAGAAAAAGAGTTAATTCAAATAAAAGCGCCCCGCGGCAAGACCATGGCCGATGGCGTAAAATTTCATAAATTGCCTGACTGGCAACAGATTAAAGACGTGATGTTCGTTGATGAAAAAGGCCGGTTCATTTTAGCGGTTATTCGCGGGGATTTTAATGTCAACGAAACTAAATTAAAAAATTTGACTAAAGCGATTGAATTGCGGCACGCCACGGACGAAGAAATCAGAGAGCTGGGTTCGGAACCGGGTTTTATTTCGCCGGTCGGAATTGATAAAAAAGTTTTAGTAGTGGCGGATAATTCTTTAAGAGGTGTAAAAAATGCCTATGGCGGAGCCAATAAGAAAGATTTTGACCGGTTGAACATAAATATTGGCCGCGATTATCGACCAGCGTTTGAAGGCGATATTGCCTTGGCCGAGTCGGGGTTTTTAAGCGAGTCGGGGCAAAAGCTACTCTCCGGCCAGGGCATTGAAGCCGGTAATATTTTTCAATTAGGCCACTATTACAGCAAAAAAATGAAAGCTTGTTTTACGGATAAAGACGGCCGGGAAAAATTTTACTATATGGGCTGTTATGGCATCGGCATTGATCGGGCTATCGCCACCATAGTAGAAAAATATCATGACGATAATGGCATTATCTGGCCGGCCGCGGTCGCGCCGTTTAAGGCGCATTTAATCGCTTTAGGCAAAGACGAAAAAATTTATGAGCAGGCCGAAGATATATATGAAAAACTGTTAAAACAAGGCGCGGAAGTTTTGTATGACGACCGAGTTGACGTCATGGCCGGGGAAAAATTCGCGGACGCGGATTTAATCGGCCTGCCTTTAAGAATTGTTATTAGCGAGAAGTCATTAAAAAGCGGCGGAGTGGAAGTTAAGCGGCGGGATGAGGAGAGCGGTGAAATTGTGGCGATGGGCGAGCTGGAAAAGCTAATCGGCGAATAATTTTACTAACAGAATTGCCACAACGTTGCAGAAAACCTTGACAAAGAAAAAGCAGAGGCATACAATGATTTGAGTAAACTACAAATATGTTGACAAAACACAAAACAAGTAATATCAGCCCGTTAGTGGTACACGACACATTGCAGAAAAAAAAAATTACTCTTTTTACTCCTGATGAATTTAGTCGGGTGTTTAAGTCGCCGGCGCGCCAAAGCCGGTATTTTTTGGAAACGTACACTAAACACGGGCTTTTGGTGCGTTTGCGAAAAGGGTTGTACGCGCTTAAAGAAATGATTCCGAACGAGGAAGTAATCGCCAACGCTTTGTACCAGCCTTCTTATATTTCGCTTGAATACGCGCTCTCGCGCTATGGCATCATTCCCGAGATGCCCTACACCATCACCTCGGTAACAACGAAAATTACCACTGTGTTTACAGCGCTGGGCAGAGATTTTTCCTATCAAAAAATAAAAAAATCCGCTTATACCGGCTATATACCCGAGGAAGTTGGCCGTCGCACTATTTTTATTGCTACCCCGGAAAAAGCTTTAGTAGATTATCTTTACTTTGTCTCGCTTGGTAAAAAGACGGTTAATAATCGGCTCTCTTTTGATCGGCTTGATGTCAAAAAAATCCGAGCTTATGGGAAATTATATAACCGGCCGCGGCTTGACGCGCTGATTAACGATGTGCTGGCTAATAAAAAGCCATAATCTATGCTGGCCAACGAAACCATTATCCAACTTGCCGCCAAGATTCAAACCTCGGAAGAAAATATCCGGCGGGAGTATTTTCAGCATCTTTTTCTGTCCCGTCTTTATAAACAAAAAGATACAGAAAAAGTGTATTTCAAAGGCGGCACCGCCCTACATTTGATTTATGGAAACCCTCGTTTTTCCGAAGACCTTGATTTTGATACCGAGATCCGATCCGTCCATACCATTGAAGACATGGTGCTTGCGACCCTGGCCGCTTTTGAACAAGAAGGGATTGATACTAATCTCCATGAGGCTAAGACGACTACCGGCGGATATTTGTCGGTAGTGGAGTTTCGCGCTGAGGGACGTACTGTACCGATACAACTTGAAATATCGCTCCGTGAAGGAAAGAAAAAAGAGGGAAGCGCGGCGGTAGTGAACAGTGAATTTTTTCCTGCCTATAATTTAGTACAGCTCTCACACGAGCTTTTGATGCAAGGCAAGCTCCACGCCCTGCTTGAGCGTCACAAACCAAGAGATTATTACGACTTTTATTTTCTGCTCCGCGCTAACTTGCTCCCTGAAAAGAAGCGAGAAATATTTGAGCAGGTACTTATTTTACTTCGTAAAGAGAAAGCCAGTTTTAATGAGGAATTGCGGCGGTTTCTTCCTAAAAGCCATCAACTGATTGTCCGGGATTTTAAAATTACGCTTGAGCGGGAGATTAAGCGGTATTTGTAATCTGCAATCTGTCAAGTAATAAAACCAGATAGCTCTTGACAACTTTTTTTCTCTGTGTTAATATATTAATATAGTAATACAAAATATATATGGACAAATTCAAGTTTAATAAAAAAACCGATGAACTATTTAAGGCGGTAATTAGCCTAAAAAACGTCAGAGAAGCCGAAGTTTTTTTCCGCGATTTATGCACGATTGAGGAAATCAGAGAAATGAGCGAGCGCTGGCAAATAGCTAAAATGGTAAATCAAAGTTTGCCTTACCGTGAAATCGCGAAAAAACTTGAGGTTAGCACCACGACCGTGGCGCGCGTGGCTTTATGGCTGAATAACGGCGCCGGCGGCTATCGGTTAATGTTAAACCGGCAAAAGGCCCATCATAACTCTTCCGCAGCTTTTAAGAAGAGTTGAGTTTTTATTTTTTTATAATTAAGCTTCAACCCTTCTTAAAAGTTAAGAAGGGTTTTTTGGTCTTTAAAAGTTAGTTTGTCAACTAATAAGGAGAAAAAGATGGAAACCAATTGGCAGTATTGGATTGTCAGCATCACGGACAGTTGTGATAACCGGTGTCCGGGCTGTTACCGGGTGCTACAGAATAACCTTGGTAGCCGGAATGGGCACATGGTCAGGCGGGATTTTGAAAAAATTCTGGACATGTTCGTGGGCCAGGGCGGAGTCTCTATTGACTTTGTCGGCGGCGAACCGACTTTGCATCCTGAATTTTTGGATTTATTAAGCCAATGTGTTGCGGCCGGCATTGATGTTTGGTTATATACCAACTTGAGGCAGTTCGGCCAAACAAAGGAATTAGCCAGGCGCTTGCTTAAGATCGTCGGAGAAAAAGTGACGGTTGTAGGCAAGTTGAATGTGCCCAACCCCGATGATCTTCGGCAGGCAGAATTTCAGGCTCGGCTGATCGGCGCGGACAGGCAAGCGGTAAGGGAAATGTGGCAAGGTCTGCAGGCTTTGCTGGCGGCTGGTTTTTCTAAGGGTAAAATCGGGGTGGAAAATTTGGTGCGAAAAACTAACATTGAGTTGGCGTCTCAAGTTTATGAGGCTGGCCTGCAAAAAGGATTTTTCGTTGACCTGGAAATTCCCACCTGTCCGGTGTCCGGCGGAAAAGATGCCCTTAAAAAATGGTTTGATCTTTTTCCTTCAAAGCAACAAATTATTAGTTGCATTGAAGCGGTTAAAAAGGTAAATCAGGCATACGGCATTCCCGCCCATACAGCGATTATGCCGCACCTAACCGGCCGAAATTCTAGCGGAGTTGGTGCCGGGTGTGTCTCTTTTAAACAGGGAGCACTTTTAACCGAAGCCGATGGCCGAGTGGGTTTGTGCACCAGCGGCAAGCCTTTGCTGGATAAGGTTGGCCGCCAGCTTAACGTGCTTAATGATCCACTTGAGAAAATTTTTTCTCATCCAGATCTTCTGGCTCGGCGCAGAAGCTGTGAGCAGAAAAATATTGTCAGCGGGCCCTGCGCCGCTTGCCAGCTCTGGCAATATTGCTTAGGCGGTTGTGCGGCTTTAAGAGAGGCCTTGGGTCAGTTATTCGGCTCTTATCCGGTTTGCTACTTGCACGACTGGTCTGTCTAAAAAGTCAAAAATGACATTTTTGTCATTTCGACCGCAGGGAGAAATCCCTTAAATTAGTAATTTTCACCTTTAAGCGATTTCTCGCTAACGCTCGAAATGACAATTCTCGGACAGTCTGGTCGAAATGACAGTTTTTAAACAGCTTGGGTGGGTTGGAGTATGTTAAGATGAATAAATTGGACAGGATTGGTGTTTTGGTGTTAGTTGATCCCGGGCTGGGCATTACCATTAAAGATGCCAAGGCGGCGCTGGACGCTTGTTTGGAGTTCAATGGCGATGGCCTGCCATTAAGTCGTATTTGCGTAACCGCGCAGGCGACTACCAACACTCGATGGCCCGAGCTTTTGGATTTTATCCAATATGCGGCGGTTGAGAGAAAACAAAAATCAGCCGTTCGAGTGTTTAGCGATTTGCAGGGCATGACCGAAGATAAGGCTCGGGAGATCAGAAATCTGGGCGCTTTGCTCTTCGGCGAATGGTTCGCGCCATCTCTTGATCAAAGAGGTATTAAGGCGATGGTGCAACAGGGAATTTCAACGGCCGGGGACATGCTTGAGGGGATTAAAAACTCCCTTAAGGCTAAAGCATTAACTGGAATTGAATTCCAAATTAACAAAAATAATTTCCAGTATGTTGGGGAATTTATAAAATCCTGCAACCAGCTAGAAATTGAACCTCATCTGGAAATGCAAGAGGTCAAATTTTCCAGAGAGCAAAAGAATTTGGCAGATTGGCGTCGGGAGTATTTAGACCTTTTGCCGCCCAAGAGCGAACTGCAAAAAATTGCGCGGTTGACCGGGGAAAATATTCCGCTAAGTCCGTTCTTTTGTTCTGGTAATAACGGGCTTCAGTACGGAGTCTGCAATTACTGGTTTGAAAACGGGGTGTTTATTCGGTCTAATGGGCGCGGCGGCCTGCTTCGTACCGCCTGCTTGTCCGACACTACTCCGGTTGATTCGGATTTTGTGCCCACGACCGAAAGACTGCGGCGCAATTTGGCCCATCCATTATTGGCGATGCGCAAGTCTCTGCGACAAAAAGATATGGCCGGCACTAAGTGCGCGCCATGCTCTTTCTGGGACTATTGCCGCGGCGGCTGTCGAGCCATGGCTTTTCTAGCCGCTAATAACGATTTTTCTCCGGACCCAAATTGCTGGTACGGAGAAAAAGGGGGGAAATAAAAAAACCAAAGGCGGGGTAATTTTTCAACAATTACCCCGCCTTTGCCTCTAAACTTTAAACTATATGAAAATAACAGCTTCAAAACTTAGAGACTGGAATAGTGAATTTGAGTTTTCCGTAAAATATAATATCAGCGATTGTTCAACTTATGCTTTAACTACTAAAGAATTATTTAGTCTGGCCGGTAAAAAAGCCCGAAATGAATACTTAAATTTAAGTTTAAAATACACTGAAAGTTTAGGCGATCCGTTATTGCGCCAAGCTGTCAGTAAGCTGTATTTGAACTTAAAAAAAGAAAATATTTTAGCGACTAATGGCGCCATAGAAGCGATTTTTTTAATTATGAATAGCCTGCTTAACAAAGGTGATAACATTATCGCGCAATTCCCGATTTACCAGGCTTTATACCAAGTAGCCCAGTCTAACGGCGTGAAAATCAGAAGATGGAATTTAAAAAAAGAAAATAATTTTTTACCGGATTTGGCAGAACTGAATAATCTGATAGACAAAAATACTAAAATGATCGTTATAAATCAGCCGCAAGTTCCCATCGGCTCAATTATGGATAAGGATATGCTGGAGACTTTAATAAATATCGCGGGGAAATATAATCTCTATATTGTCTCTGATGAAGTTTGTCTGCCTCTCGCTTGGGCTAGTAAAAATATGGTTCCGGCCCTAGCCGATATTTATAAAAAAGGCATTAGTATCGGCGATATTTCCAAGCCTTTTGGCGCCGGCGGCTTAAGAATCGGCTGGATCGCTACTCAAAGTCTAGAGATATTTAAAAATTGTCTGGCCTTAAGGGGTTATACGACCATGAGCAATTCCGGTCCGAGCGAATATTTAGCGGCTCTGATCTTAAAAAGTAAAGATAAAATTTTAGAACCCAGACTGAAAACGTTGCGCAAAAATTTTGCTCGCTTGATCATTTTTGTTAGAAAAAATAAAGATTTTTTTAGCCTAACCACGCCTCGGGGCGGGGCGACCGCGTTTATTAGTTATAATTTTAAAATTAATTCAGATGATTTTTGCCGTCAGTTAATTAAAAAATATAATATTTTATTAGTGCCCGGGAACGTTTATGGTCTGGAAAATTATTTAAGAATCGGGCTTGGAGCCAAACCGGTAATATTTCAAACCGGTTTGAAATATTTAGAAAAATTTGTTAAACAATTTAAGTGAGACATTAGCGCTTGAAAGTCTAGCTATAAAATGATAAAGTATTATTATGTCTTTGCGTTTATATTTATTCATTATGTCAGCCATGACGGCCGTTTGCGCTTATGTGTTCGGCTATATAATTTTTACGGTTGATCCGGAAACTACCAACGGCGTCGGCTGGTTTTTATTTTATTCATCTTTATTTTTATCCATAGCCGGCGCGGCCGCGATTTTTGGGTTTGTCATTAGGTTTGTAATTTTCCGCCATGAATTTATCATCAATACGGTTAAAACCGCTTTTCGCCAGTCATTTTTTTTCGCCGGCTTTATGGCGGCGGTTTTATTTTTGCTGTCCCGAAATTTATTAAGCTGGCTGAATTTAATCATCCTGATAATCGGTTTGTCCGCGTTGGAATTTTTTTTGTTAAGCTATAACAAAAATAAGTTGATTGATAATAGCTTAAATGGTGAAAATAATAATTTTTGAATTTTATAATTTTTAAATAAATCTTAATTTTTAATGTTTAAAAATTATTTAAAAAATTAAAAATTGCCATGGAAATTAAATTACTAAAACTTAAACAAAAAATATTAAGCCAGCTGGAAAATGTTAAGCGGCCGGAGGTTTTGCGCGAGCTGGAAATAAAATATTTGGGCCGCAAGGGCGAGCTGACGAAAATTTTAAGAAGCCTGGCCGATTTAAGCGCGGCGGAAAAAAAGACTTTGGGCCAGCTGGCCAATGACATAAAAGTTGAGCTGGCCGATAA
>JACPHD010000021.1 GCA_016188785.1 Parcubacteria group bacterium
CGGCCTTCATTGATCAAACCCTGGCTGGTGGCAGTTTTCTCCGTCGCGTTATTGCCAACCAAATTTTTTATTTTTTCAAGAATACCGGCCTGATTCTGCTGTTGACCTAACTTGTTGTCCGGTTTTTCTTCAATCGCGCCAGAACTGCCGGAAATAACTGGCGCGCCGGCTTTAGCCGGCTTTTTAGATTTTTCAATCTTAGCCACGGCAACATTTTTTTCTTTAGCTGATTGGGCGATGGCCGAATCCCTGATTGAAAAATAAGCTATATTTGACCAAAAGCTTTCTTTGCCGCGCTTATCTATGGCCACGGCATAAACTAAATGACTACCCCTAACCAAAGGCTTAACCGGCCTATAAGCAAAATTAGCCGTACCGCTCGGATGATTTTTTACCGTGAACTCGCCGTTAAATTTTTTATCAATATAAACTTTAATTTTAGAATTATTTTTTGCCAAACCAACAATAAAAGGTTTTCTATTAGAAGTATTTTTATTAACCACCGGCTTTAGCATGGTCGGCGCCGGCATGGGCAATTCAATATTAAAGCGCAAAACTTCGGATATTTGGCTAACTTTAGCGTTTTTATTTTCGGCAATAGCATAAACTTGATGCTGGCCGCGGCTTAAATTTAAAACCGGCTGATAGGCAAAATTGGCCGTATTGCTGTCATGATTTAAAATTTCCGTCTTACCATCATAAATACCATCAATGAAAATTTTCACTAAACTGCCGCTCCTGACTAAACCAACAATCAATGGCTTGGTTTTTGCCGTAATGGTTTTTTGATTTGGCGCGATCAGAGTCGGCGCCGGCAATAAATTAACCGTGAACTTAACTTCAACGGACGGCGCTGATAAAACCAAGGAAGTTTTGTCCTTGGCTATGGCCATAACCGTATGCGCGCCATCAGCTAATTTTTGCTTTTTCTGATACTGAAAATTAAAGATAGCTTCAGCTTGCTTTAAAACAACTTTAGTTTCAACCTGGCCGACGAAACTGCCATCTAAATAAATTAAAACCTCGCTACCGGCCGGAGCCGTACCGGCCATAGCGAAATTTTCCCCGCCAACTAATTTAGTTATTCTTGGCGCGGCCACTTGGGCTCGCGCTTCTACTGAAAAAAATAGGGCAAATAATAAAACCAAACCTACGGACAATAAACTTTTTAATATTTTCATGATGTTATGGCCCCCTTAATTTTGTAATAATTTCAGTTTAACGGCTAAAAGTAAAATGCGTCAAGTGTATCATAAGTTAATAAACTGTTATCAAACCTTAATAAATTGTTAATAAACAAGTGCGTAAACTGATGAAATAATTTACACTACATCTTTATAATGCTTTATTTTAGCTGTTTTTTTAATATGGTCAATATCTACGGTAATTAAATCCGCCCTGACATTTTCAACAGATAAATTTTTATTACTAATATACATTTCTAGTCCCCGTCTGAATCTTTTTAATTTAGTGAACTGAAAAGCATTTTCCGCCGGCCCATAAAATTGGCTAATCCTGGTTTTTACTTCAACAAAAACAACCAGATCATCTTTTAACGCCACAATATCAAGCTCCTGATAACTTAATTTAACATTAGCCTCAATAATTTTATAGCCATGCTTAATTAAATAATTTTTGGCTAATATTTCACCAAATTCTCCTATTCTCTGATTATGAGCCATATAATTATAATAAAAAAGGCTGTCCAAAACAGCCTAAAAATAATCTTAACTATTGCCAACTTACGGAATATACTTCTTAAATTGCTTTTCTTTTTCCATCTGCGCTCTTTTTTCCGGTATTTTCGCGGCAAGTTTATAAATAAAAAATAGCCAGATCAACATACTAATTGCCCAAAGCAAAAACCAAAAACGGGCGGATAAAAACGGCACCATTTCATAATTAAAAAAAGTTAATAATAAACCAATAATGGCATTAGTTAAGAAAAAACCGTATAAGCCGCTCCAAAAAGCTGCATACAAACCTTTAAACCATTTTTTTTTAATAATTCCGCTAACAATAGAAAAAATAATCAAGAAAATTATAAAGCCTAAAACTACTTTAAGCGAAGAAGCCATAAACGCGCCCGGCCTGGGACTAAACCAAAAATTCCAGGTTAAAAAGTTTCCCATAATTATAATTTATACAAATTATACCAGTTTTAAAATCACAGGTTGGGCTGAATTTAGTAAATTTTCGTACGAGGACCCCGCATTTGCGGGGTAGAAAATTTATTAAATTCAGCCCAACCACAGATGTCGTAACTGATATAAATCACAACTTTACATAAATCAAACCATAATGATAAGGTCCGGCCTCAAACTCATCCTCCGGCCCTAATCCTAATTTTTTAGCCACGTTGTCAAGCAGGTCTTTTTTCACCCTTTCTTCAGCCGGCGGACCAAACGGCGCGGCAATATTTTTCCATTCAATAACAACTAATTTACCATTTTTTTTTAATAGCCTGATTGACTCTCTTAAAATTTCGGCTCGCTTATGCGACTGGTATAAAGTATTAATCAATAAAGCAATATCAAGGCTGCCAGCTTCAATTTTAGTAGCGCCAAATATTTCTAAATTACTCCAAATTGTTTTAATATTAGCCAAATTTTCCATACGCGCGCGTTTGCTAATCGTTTCTAAGGAGGTTCTTAAAATATCCACCGCGTACATAACTCCCTTCTTGCCAACCAACTTGGCCACTGGAAAAACAAAATGGCCGGAAGAACCGCAACCCAAATCCGCGACTTTCATTTTTTCTTCAACCTGAACTTTACTAAAAAGCAAATTAACGTCAATTAAAATATTACCTCCTGTTGATTCTGGCATATAAAAAATTATGTTATAATTCTATGAACCCATTTATAGTTTTCTCTATTTTGTATCTAAAGTAAGCCGTAGAAAATGCTTATTTTTGAAACGAGGACTGTTTGAGCCCCCCACCAAAATTTGGTGGGGGGGGCGAGTTCCGCAGTGAGAAAATAAGCATTTTCTACGGCTTACGGACTAAAACCCTAAATGACTTCTATGTGTATTTATTATAATATATTTTTATTTATAAAACAAGTTTAATAATGGCTTGGGTTGATTATTTTTTAAGCTCGCCCCGTTAAATAGGCTTCGCCTCCCGCAGGGATTTAACGGGGCGAGGACTGTTTGACCCCGCATTTGCGGGGGAGTTCCGCAGCGCAAAAAAATAATAACCCAAGCCATTATGTTATGCGCTACCATTTTTTGCCTGTAAATATTTATAAGCTGACAAAGCCGCGACCGCTCCCTGGCCGCAGCCAATAACAATTTGCTTAAATTCAACTTGCGTAACATCGCCAGCCGCAAAAATGCCTTCACGGCTGGTCTTGCCACTTAAGTCCACAACAACCTGCCCTAAACTATCTGTTTCCACCAAATTTGCCACCACTTCAGTCTTAGGCTGATAGCCAATTTCAATAAACAAACCATCAACCTCTAATTCTCTTGATATTTTGCTAATATTATCAATTATCTTCAATCTTTCCAACTTTGAACCGCCTACTATTTCATAAACCTCGCTATTTAAAATTATTTCCACATTACTTTTGTTTTTAACCGCTAAAACAAAATCCTCAAAAGCCCTAAGCTGTGCCTTGCGGTAAATTAAATAAACCTTGCTGGCAATTTTGGACATCACTTCAGCCGAATCCAGGGCTGTATTGCCGCCGCCAACTACCGCCACGTTTTTTCCTTTAAATAAAGGCCCGTCGCAATTAGCGCAATAACTTATGCCCCGGCCGGTCAACTCGTTTTCTTTAGCTAAATTCAACTGCTTGGGCGACAGACCCATGGCAATAATAATGGTTTTAGTAGAATAACTATTACTATTAGTTTCAATTAAAAAACTATCATCCCTATTTTTAGTAATTTTTTTTACTTCATCAATCTTAATCTCAACCCCCAAAGCCTTCACTTGCTGGCTCATTTTGTTGGTTAAATCAAAACCCTTGATAAGCTCAACGCCGGGATAATTTTTTATATCAGAAGCCAAAATAACTTGACCGCCTATATCTTTAGAAATTACTAATGTTTTCATCATTCTTCTGGCCGCGTACATAGCCGCGGTCAGGCCGGTTGGACCAGCTCCAATAATTATTGTATCAAACATAAAAATTGATAAGTCCACAAGAATGTGGACTTAAAATAATTTGTTTTAATTAACATTATCCCCATTTTATCCACTTAAATAATTTTGCTAATATTAGCTATCTGATTAAACTTAAGTCCACAAGAATGTGGACTTATCCCAGTTTCCCATAAAAACTTAAGTCCACATTCTTGTGGACTTAAGTTTATGAATTATTTATTTTTAGAAATCAACTGTTCAATATCTTCTTTACTGCCATAACCTACTTTCTTATCAACTGCTTTACCGTTTTTAAAAACTACAAAAGTCGGAATACTCATTACATCATATTGAGCGGCTATTTCCTGATTTTCATCTAGATTGAGTTTGCCAATCTTAACATTCTCATCTTTATTCTCTTTAATCATTTCTTCTATGATCGGCGCCATCATCTTGCAAGGGCCGCACCATTCAGCAAAAAAATCAACCAAAACTAAACCGGAAAAATCCTCAATTTCTGTTTTAAAATTATTTTTATTAAATGTCATAGAGTTTTACAAAAAACTGAATTATTGTGGACCCCGTTAGATATCATTGAAACCAAATACTTTGCGAATTGAAAGCTTGAAACCAATTTATCAATATGAGGTTTACAGTAATAAAAAAATTCAGTTAATATCTAACGGGGTGGACCGTACCGGATTTGAACCGGTGACCTTTTGCATGCCATGCAAACGCGCTACCAACTGCGCCAACGGCCCTAATTTTTTATTTAATATTAGCAATAATGGCTAATATTAGCTAAATTACTTAATAATAGCTAATATTAGCTAAAATAATAAATATTTTATATACCACTAAAAAATCGGACATCTGTCTATGGCTTACCTGCCTGACTTTGTGCTCTTGGCAGGAATCGAACCTGCGTCTAGGGCTTAGGAGTCCCTTGTTCTATCCACTGAACTACAAGAGCAGGCGTGTCTGACGGGTCCATTAAAGAGGACATTTTTAAAAAACAAATGCCATCTGATGGTATTTTAATTTTCTATGTCTATAGTTATCAGTTATAATTAATTGGGGATAGCCTTACTCTGTGGACAAGTTAAATAATCTTTTCTACACTCTTAACCAGTATTGATGCGGGTAAATTTTCCCACTCGCTCTGCCTGATTGATGAAGCCGGCCATCATGACATTCGGCAGATTAACAATGCTAAATTAGGTTTTGAGTTATTGAGGGTGATTAATAATATAACTTGTCATAATTTTACAATAAAATTCGCTTAAAAGTCAAGGCCACAAACAGCCGGGGCCGGCCAGTTGACTTTTGATAATTTTAGTGGTACTATACAAAATCAGCTCATTCAAAAACTTTTCAGAATTATCTTAAAGAGTAAAATAAAAAAGCTTGTCATTGCGAGCGACTAATTTTCTTTTGTCATTCCCGCGTAGGCGGGAATCCAGGTTAAGCCCGTAGGCAGTTCGGTTTGTTGAGTTGATTATTAAATAGAATATTTGTGGCGTTTAACCCTGGATTCCGGCTCGGAGGCCGGAATGACAGAAAAAACCGGGCTTCTCGCAATGACATATAACTTTCTGGTGTAATTCTGAAAAACAATCAACTCAAAAAAGAAGGAGGAGAAAAAATGAAGACGAGAATTTTTGCGGTAGCGACGGCGGTTGTAGTTTTTCTGGCAAGTGGTTGTGGCGGCCACAGGCATGCCATCTTAAAGGACAAAGATGGCATGATTATCACCCACGATGACTCAAACATTAGTTTACTTGAGCCTTCGGTCGGCCCAATAGAGTTAGCTGAGGCTTACAGGATTAAAAAGGATGCCGACATTAGAGAGGCGATGATAAAGGATTTAATAAAAAGCCAAGCCACCGGAAATGGTGGCGCAAAAACCTATAACTATATCTTTGCCCTGGTCAATAATGATCCGCGACAAAGCGTATATATTAACCACCCGGAAATGCCTAGCATAAAAATAATTGCTAGGCCAGGAGGAAATCCGGAATTCATCTTTTTAGAAAGTATTCCTTATAAGATAATTTACCGTCGTTTATATGACGGAAAAATTATCAAAGAGTACTCCCCGCAGTACGACTACGAATTTAGAGAAAAAATGTCGCACAAAAAGAAAATTAATGGCGTACCGGTAGACTTTGTTTTACAGGTTGACCAGGTTGGCCAGGTTGGCCAAACATACTAACAAAAAAGAGGGCTTCCAGTTTGGGAACCCTCTTCTCTTTTTTAAAATCTTAATATTCGATCGTCTTAGTTCCGTCGCCACCCCCAGGCAAACTGCTAAACACGAAGAAAGTTATAGAGTAAGCTACTATGATAATAATCAAACCGATAATAGCGCGCTGAAGCGTGTCTTTAGCCTTAGTGACTTTTTCCTCGTCACCCTGCGCCGTCATCCATTCGTAGCCGCCGTAGATGATTAAAATTAAAAAAATTATGCCAAGTAATCCTAAAAAAACCTGGATCATAGTGGCAACAATGCCGGTCATACTATTAGAACCGGCCGGCGCTTCTCTGCCCCAGGATAAACCGCCGGCGGTTTTTAATTGCCTCTCTAAATCACCCCTGGCAGTCTCAGCGCTGACGAGAGAAGTAAAATAAATACTTACAAATAACAAAATAATAATTCCAAAAAAATTTTTAAAATATTTTTTCAACATATATAATTAATAAAACAATTAAGACGCATAAGTACTGCCATTTAAAATTCCTCTGTCAAAAACCAATTTTTGCAAAACAAAATAACTGATAGCATAAGCGGCGATAATTATTATCAAACCGATAATGGCGCGCTGAATCGTGTCTTTGGCTTTAGTGACTTTTTCCTCATCCCCCTGCGCCGTCATCCAGGCATAACCGGCGTAAATCATATAAACTAAAAATATCACGCCCAAAAGGCCTAAAAAAGCCTGTATCACAATACCCACGATGCCGGCCAAACTGTTAGTACCATTGGTATCAATAGCTTGATAAGGAGGGTTACTGCCTCCTTCTCCGATTTCTTTTAACTTATCAAAAGCCGGAGCGGCTAAAACAATATATGGCCAAGCTAAAATAACTATTAAATAAATTGTTTTTTTAAAATATTTTGTCATTAGCTCTTTATTGTCATTCCCGCGCAGGCAGGAATCCATTTCCTTATAAATTTAATAAAAAACTTAACTCGGAAGTGAACTGTCCTTATCATTTGGATCATGTATTGGCATGTATTGGTGTGCCGGTATCCATTCACGGCTATTCTTGGGCCGGAGGAGGGATACCGCCGCCAGTCCCATTGCGCAAAGTACCTTGCTGTAATCTACCCATAACAAAATAGCTAATAGCATAAGCGGCCACAATTATAATCGTACCGACAACGGCTCGCTTTAAAGTATCTTTGGCTTTTTCCACTTTTTCTTCTTCGCCCTGCGCCGTCATCCAGTTATAACCGGCGTAAAGCATATAAATTAAAAGCAATACGCCGATAACGGCTAAAAAGGCGTTAACCACGACTTGAATTAAGCCATAGATATTATTGCCGGAAACTTTATAACCGCCAAAATTAGCCGAATTTCCCGCTTCTTTTTCTACTTCATTCTGCGTGCCTGGTTTCAAAAACGCGGCAGAACAAAAATTAGCCATGAACAAAAATGACAAAAATAACGCCAAAACATAAATTTTTTTATGGCTAAATTTTACCCCGTTAGATATTTTCATTAATTTTTCTGATACGCCCCGCTAAAAATAAATATCTAACGGGGTTCATAATCTATTTTAAAATCAATTCAGTAAAAATAAACTGCCAGATAGCGTAAGCGCCGACCACAATAATCAGGCCAACCACGGCGCGGTTGATCGTATCTTTGGCTTTTTCCACCTTTTCTTCTTCGCCCCGCGCCGTCAGCCAATGATAGCCGGCGTAAAGCATTAACACTAAAAAAATCGCGCCGATTAAAGCCAAAGCCGCGCTAATTACGGTGCCGATTATTAAAGATAAAGTAAATTTATCAGCCTGCTCATACGGCCCGTGCGTACTGCCGACGTCTTGTAAATTAAAAATCGCCTTATTAGGAGCTTCGGCCATAACTATGGCCGGAATTATTAAAATTATAAATGCCAATAAAATTTTTTTATATAATCTAAACATATTTTAAGCTGTTTAATTTCAGGGCCTTATGGAACAAAATTATCATTTGGGGCTTGGTAGTTGGGAGATTGTTCGCCTCTTCTTAGAGCTTTGGCGCTGATTTGACTTAAAACAAAATAACTAATCGCATAGGCGGCCATAACAATAACAATGCCGATAATGGCGTTAATTAAAGTGTTTTTAGCTTTTTCCACCATCTCTTCATTGCCCCGCGCCATCATCCAAGTATAGCCGCCGTAAATCGCCAAAACTAAAAATATCACTCCCATTAAAGATAAAACCAAGGTAATTATAAAACCGACTATCTCGTTGAAACCCACACTAGTATTAAAACCAGCGCCCTGGCTGGCCGCGGCATCAAGCGGTTTGCCAGGTCTAAAATCAAAAGCGTCTTTCAAACTGGGGGAAGTTGGTGGATTGGAAACTGGTTCGGCCAAACAAATATTTACCGTTATAAAAAACATTAAAATCAACCAGATAAAAATAAAATTTTTTATTATCCTGCAGTTACCTTTTTCCATAAAGGTATAATTAATTGAACGATTGCCCAGGCTGAAAAAATAACGACCATGGCAATTAAAGTATTAGTAATGATTGTTTTAGCTCGCTCTATTTCCTGCTCACGGCCGCGCGACATCATCCAGATAAACCCGCCGTAACATAATAATAACATACCTATGACGCCGGCGAAAAACGGCGCTATCGCTATAAAGCCACCTAAAATTCTGGCAATAAACCAGCTCGGTCCTTCCGACATTGGTTTATAACCGGCTCCTTGCTCGGCCGTAGTCTTTAAGCCTTTAAAAAAAGATGATTCGGCCGCGGCGCCGGTTAATACCCAAATATTAAAACTATAAATTAAAATTATTATTATAGCTAAAAACTTCTTTGTCATATTTTATTAAATATGCCGCCAACAAAAGCCGTGATAGCATAAGCCGCTAAGACCACAACTAAACCGAGAATAGCGGCTATAATCATATCTTTAGCTTCATTGATCTTTTCTTCTTTACCCATGGCCATCATCCAGCTAATGCCGGCATAAACTAAAATCACAAAAAATATCACGCCCAGCAAAGCTAAACCAGCGCCGATGATTTTTCCGATAAGAGAAGGCAGGTCAGCATCAACGCCAGTCGGCAACGCGCCATAGCCTCCTGCCGCGGTTTTATTTAAGCCGGTTGATTCGAGCGGTTTTGTTGCATCATAAACCGCCAATGTCATTGGCACCGCTATTAAAAACAAATAAATAAATATTAGACTAAAAAAAAATATTTTATTTGTTATAGACATAAATATTATCTGTCATTGCGGTGGTTATTTCTCTTTTGTCATTCCCGCGCAGGCGGGAATCCAGGCTAAACCCGTAGGAAGTTTGGTTTACTGAAATGATTGCAAAATAGAATGTCCGTGCCACTAACTCCTGGATTGCGGGTCAAGCCCGCAATGACAACATAAGTATTCCACCGCCCTGCCCGCGAGAACAGTGATTTTAATTATCAAAAATATCTAATCCTTAGTAGCTTTAATCAACGAATTCAAAACAAAGGTCGCGATGGCGAAAGAAGCGATAATAATCAATAAGCCGATCACGCCGGCGATAATTAGTTTTTTAGCCTCATCAACCTTATCCTCATTGCCGCCGGCCGTCATCCATTTAAAACCGCCCAATAAAATTATAATTACGGCGATAATGCCTAAAAAGCCTAAAATTACCCTGATTATATCAGCCGCTATATCGCGCGGATCCTTGTCGTCGCTTAAACCGGTTTTATCTCTAATATCATTCTTTTTACCGCCCCATAAGTCTAAATCACCGGCTGCCGCTCTAGCCGGTAAAGCAAAGGCTAAAAACGTCGGCGCTACTATTAAAAATAACCAGACAATCATTAGGCTGAAAAATATTATTTTGTTGTATTTTGAAATTAAAAACATAGAAATTATCTGTCATTGTAGCGGTTATTTCTCTTTTGTCATTCCCGTGCAGGCGGGAATCCAGGCTAAACCCGTAGGAAGTTTGGTTTACTGAAATGATTGCAAAATAGAATGTCCGTGCCACTAACTCCTGGATTGCGGGTCAAGCCCGCAATGACAACATAAGTATTCCACCGCCCTGCCCGCGAGCATTAATTAACGAATTTAAGACAAAAGTCGCGATGGCAAAGGCGGCGATAATAATTACCAAACCGATCACGCCAGCAATAATTAATTTTTTGGCTTCGCCCACCTTATCCTCGTTGCCTCCGGCCGTCATCCACTTAAAGCCGCCCAATAAAATTATAATTACGGCGACAATGCCTAAAAAGCCTAAAATTATCCTAATAACTTGAGCCGCGATATCGCGCGGATCTCTATTGCCTAAACCCAATGTGCCTTGTATACCGTTCTGGTCTACATTACCGTTACCCCAAAAAATAGTAGAGTCGTTTGTTACGGCTAAGGCCGGCAAAGAAAAACTCAAAACCGAAGTTAAGACGATTAAAGCCATAGCCATAACCACCACTTTCTTTAAAATTATATTTTTCATTTTTCACCTCCTCTCCGGGAAACACGAATATACACGAATTTAATTCGCTGTATTAGTGTTGTTTAAATTGATTAAGTTATTAACACTACTATATTTTACCATAAAAACGCCGGCAAGCCAATATTTAAACAGCCACAAATTTATAAAGTAAAATTTATTTTAAAATTAGCGTACTTCCTATCATTGCGAGGAGCGTTATTTAACTTGTCATTGCGGGCTCCGACCCGCAATCCAGATTTAAGCGCCACGAACATTCTATTTAATAATCAACAGAGCAAATCAAACTGCCTACGGGCTTAACTTGGATTCCGGCTCAAGGCCGGAATGACAAAAAAAGACAGCTTCTCGCAATGACAAAAATTTTTTCATTTTACTTCATAAATCAACACTTTCTCATTCTCAAAAACTCTAAAAAAATCTTTTTTATTAGAGGCTAAAAATTTAGCCAAAGGCTGATCTGGATTATTAGCCAGCAACACATAATCGGCTTGAAACTTTTCTTTAATAGCCATTTTTATCAGCTTGGCATTATCCCGCGGGCTGGCGTCAAAGCAGGTTTCCTGACGGTCGCAATATAAGCCATAATAGCTGATATTTTTCCACAGCCAAAATAACTGATGATCATATTCATATAAAAAGGTCGGATCAATGCCAACGACATATTGATTATGGTCATTATAATAAAACATTAAGGGCCACATGCCCCAATTATTGTAAAACACCATAGAACCGGCCGACGTATTGGTTTTAAGCCAGTCATTAGCCTGGGCCAAATCAGCCGGCCAGCTGTCGCGGTTTTGAGAATAAATACTTAAATAAACTGTTGAATAATTATAAAAAATTATTACAGTCAGAAAACCGGCGGCAAAAAAGGTTAAAACTTTTAAATTAAGGCGATTAACCAAAAAATTTTTAATCTCCGTATATTCAGAACTGCCGTAAAAATCGTTAAATATAAAAGCGATAAAAATCCAGCCCAAAGGCAGCCAATATTCCACGCCGCGCGGCAAAATTAAAGTGACGAAAAACCAAAAAAAACTGTATAAAAATAAAAAATAATTAACCGCCGCTTTTTCTCCGCTTCTGATTTCTTTTATGCTCCAGAATATCACCACGGCTAATAAATAAAAAATAACAGCTAAAAAATTAGCGGCTAAAAAATACGAAAAGCCCGGGGTTTGTATCTCACTGCCCACGCTTAAATCTACGCCGGCAAATTTTAGAAAGATAATCTGAAAAAAAATGACTGCTACGATATAAATATAATTTAAGCTATGGGGATGAAATAAAAACCCCGCCATAAGGCCGGCCGCGGAGAAAATAATAATTTTTAAATCAGCTATTTTTTTAGTAAAATACTGTACGGTTGAATAAGTAACGGCCAAAAGAACTGCTAAGGGAGCTTGATTGTAAAACAAAGCATAAAACAAGGAGAGCAAAAAAAGATAAAAATATTTTTTTCTCGAGCAATAATAAAAAGTCAGGGGTAAAACTGACAAAGCCAGTAAAAACGGACGCTCTAATAATAAACGGTTAAGTAAAAGCGCTGAAGTAGAAAAATATAAACCGGTCCAAAGCAGAGGCGAACGGACGCTTTGTTTTTTTAAAATAAAATAAAAAACCGCGAAAACCAAGGCCGCCAGGATGCTTGATAAAATTTTTGTACCAATAATTATATTAAAAAATTTAATAAACAAAGCCTGCGCCAGATGAAAACCCCACCAAGGATCGGTCGGAGCGTAATTTAAAAAGTGAAATTTAAGCCAGGGCCTGATTAAAGTTAAATTTCCAGTTTCAACCATAAGCGCGCTGTGTTTAGCGTGATAATAAGGATCGTCAAAAGAAAAAAAACCGCTGATTGACAGCTGGATAATAAAAAATACTATAAAAAAAGCCAAAAAAACTAAAAAATTTTTTATTTTATCTTTAAAAAACATACTAAAAAAATCTCTTGTAGAAAAGCCAGGCTAAATTTTTAACACCGTCGGCCCATCTGTTTAATTTTACATCACCCAGCCTTTCGCGGTAGGGAATTCTTACTTCCGCGAATTTATATTTATTTTTTAAAACCTCTATTTTTATTTCCTGGGAAAAGGCCATGCCGTTGCTGGTCGGCTTGATTTTTTTTAATATTTGTTTTTTAAAAACCCACATGCCGGACTGGGAGTCTTCGATGGACCGTGAAAATAAAAATTTCATCATTTTAGTCAAAATAAAATTGCCTAAATAATTAATTTTTTTCATCGTTGCCGGACGGCCATTGCCCAGACGGCTGGCGGAAATAAAATCTAAATTTCTCTCTATTAAAATCCCAACCAACCTTTTAATTTCCGCCACCGGGTAAGTGTTGTCGCCGTCTATAGCCACAACAATTTCATTTAAAACATTCTTAAAACCCTTTTTATAAGCGGCGCCATAACCCTTGACTTTCTCTTGTACCACCCGGCAACCATAACTTTCGGCAATTTTAATCGTATTATCGGTACAATTATTATCAACCACGATAATTTCATCAATATATGATAAATCATTTTTAAAAAGTCCGGCCAAACCGGCTTCCTCATTATAGCAAGGAACGACCAAAGAAATTTTTTTGCTGTTTATCATCTGGATAATTTTATAGTAATCAAAAACGCTCTTTATGCTCTAAAACAGCTGATTGATTAAAGCCTAATTGAAATTTTTTATATTTTTTTATAACAAAACCAGATTTTTCAGCCAAGGTGTAAATTTCTTTTTTACGCCAATAATGCTTATGCTCCGCTATGCTGGCTTTATCAATAATGCCCACAAGCGCCATAAATTCTAAAACTGGTTTGGCCGCTTTAGTCGGGGTGGTTAAAAAAATTCTGCCATTTTTGTTTAAAATATTTTTAAATTTATAAAAAATTCTAAAAACCTCGTCCATATCTATATGCTCAATCACGGCTAAACAGACGATTGTGTCATAGCAGGCATTGTCCATTGCGGCATGATCATAATTTACCGCCAGATACCTGCCTCTGACAAATTTTCTCAATTCCCCTCGATTGCCGCCAAAATCTAAAATATCGCCAATTAAAAATATCTTGGCTTGTTTAAAGCGGAGGTTCTGCAAAAATTTATTTAAAAAGCTTGAGCTATCCAGCATAATATTAAGATGCCTAAAATTAACTTGTTTTAATTTTATCACAAAATTGATTTTTTCCCTATTTGCTGTTATAATTTTTTTATTGCAAACATTTATGACTGCTTCATATTCTGCAAATCATACAAAATCGCCGCAAAATTGGCGTAAGGCCAAGAAAAAATATTTTTTGAATAAACCTAAGAAAAAATTATCCGGTTTCAATATCCGGGGCTTTAGGCCAGTTTCAGGCAACAACCATAAAAATCAACCAAAAATCAACCTGGCCAAAGCCATTTTTATTGGCTTGCTTGTTTTATTTATTTTTAGCTACGCCGGCTTGCTCTACCTGTCGCATGGCCTGCCTGATCCTAATCGCCTGATTGACCGGCAAGTGCCGGAAACCACGAAAATTTACGACCGCGCCGGCCAAACCGTGCTTTATGAAATCCATGGCGACGAAAAGCGCACGCTCATCAGTTTAAAAGACGTGCCGGACAACTTAAAAAACGCCACTATCGCCATAGAAGACAAAGACTTTTATAAACACGGCGGTTTTAGCCTTTGGGCGATTTTTAGAACCTTGGTAACCGACGTTCTTTTCGGCAAACGGGCCGGCGGCTCAACTCTAACCCAGCAATTTATTAAAAATTCAATTTTAACCAATGAAAAAACTTTAACCAGAAAAATTAAAGAAATTATTTTAGCTTACCGGCTGGAAAAAAAATTCTCTAAAGACGAAATTTTACAGATGTACTTTAATGAAATCCCTTATGGTTCAACCGCTTACGGCGTGGAAGCGGCCAGCCAAAAATATTTCGGCAAAGCGGCCCGCGACTTAAACTTGGCTGAAGCGGCTGTTTTAGCGGCCATACCGCAAGCTCCCAGCCGCTATTCGCCCTACGGACCGAACCGGGATATTTTATTGGCGCGGCAAAAATATATCATAGATTTAATGGTAAAATACGGCTATGTTACCGAAGCCGAAGCCCAAGAAGCAAAAAACTTTAAACTAACCTTTAAACCTCAAACCGACAACATTACGGCGCCGCATTTCGTTATGTATGTCAAAGAAATTTTAGCGGATAAATACGGCGAAAAGACCATCGAACAAGGCGGCTTAAAAATTTACACTACTTTGGATTTGTACAAGCAAAAAATCGCTGAACAAGTGGTGAGCGAAAAAGCGGCGGCCAATGAAAAAAAATTTGGAGCCACTAACGCCGCCCTAGTCTCAATTGATCCGAAAAATGGCCAGGTTCTGGCCCTGGTCGGCTCGCGCGATTATTTTAACGACGCTATTGACGGCCAGGTCAACGTGGCTTTGCAAAACCGCCAGCCTGGCTCATCTTTTAAGCCGATCGTCTACGCCGCCTCGTTTATCAAAGGCTACACGCCCGAGACCGTGCTTTATGACGTGGTCACTAATTTTTCCACTGATCCGGCCAAACCCTATGAGCCGCATAATTACGACTCAAAAGAGCATGGTCCGGTCACTATCAGGCAGGCTCTGGCCGGCTCTTTAAATATACCGGCGGTTAAAACTATTTATCTAACCGGCCTTGATAATGTTATTAGTTTAGCGCAAACTCTCGGCTACACCACGCTTAACGATAAAAGCCGCTTCGGCCTATCTTTAGTTTTAGGCGGCGGCGAAGTAAAACTGCTGGAGCATACCAACGCTTTTAGCGCTTTTGCCCGCGAAGGCGTTAAGCGCCCGCCAACCGTTATTTTAAAAGTTGAAGACAAAGACGGTAAAATATTGGAAGAGTTTAAAAACCAGGCTGAAAAAGTTTTAGACAGCAATATCGCGCGCCTGACTAACAGCATCTTATCGGATAATGCCGCTCGGTCTTATATTTTCGGGGCAAACAATATGCTAACCCTTGGTTCAAGGCCGGTAGCGGCTAAAACCGGCACCACCAACGATTACCGCGATGCCTGGACCATCGGCTATACGCCATCATTAGTCACCGGCGTTTGGGTTGGCAATAATAACAATAAAGAAATGAAGCGCGGCGCCGATGGCTCGGTAGTGGCAGCGCCGATTTGGCATGATTATATGAATAAGGTTTTGGGCAACACGCCGATTGAATATTTTAATCCTCCGGAAAACAAGCCAACCGGCAAACCAGTCTTAGACGGCGCGATTGACCCGGACACGACGATAAAAATTGATAAATTTTCCGGACTTTTGGCTAATGAATTTACGCCGCCTGACGCCATTCAAGAAAAACAGTTTAAACAAGCGCATGATATTTTATACTATATCAATAAAGATGACCCGCGCGGGCCGGCGCCGGCTGATCCGAAAAGCGATCCGCAATTTAATTTATGGGAAAAAGCAATTGCCAACTGGGCTAAAAAACAAGGCTTAGCCAGTTCCACGCCGCCAGCCGAATATGATAATGTCCACCGGCCCGAAGCTAAACCGGTTATATCCATTGACTACCCGGGCAATAATCAAACTATCGCCAACCAGCTATTAAATGTAAAAATCAACGCCACGGCCCCGCGCGGCATCAACCGGGCTGAATATTATATTGACGGCTATTTATTCAGCTCTTCAGCCTTTTATCCTTTTAGTCTTGATAAATCAGTAAGTTTTTTAGCCAACGGCTGGCATAGCTTAACCGCGCGCGTTTGCGATGATGTTGATAATTGCTCTGAACAAAAAATAGAATTTAATTTAATTAACAACAGCCCGCCGAAAATTATTAAACTCGGCGTAACCCTAATTCAACCGGCCGCGGCCGCCAGCTTTATTAAATACGATTTCCCGTTATCGTTAAAAGCCGAAGCAACCAACCAGGAGCAAACCGCGGCCGTGATTTTTTATTTTAAAGATACCGGCGGCCAAGCCCAGCTAATTACCCAAAGTCAAGTTATAAACAATCTGGCCGAGGCTAAAATGATAAATATTTTAACTCCCGGCTTATATAAATTTTACGCCGAAGCGCGCGGCTGGTACGGCCAAACCGCCACCAGCGAAGAGGTCGCCGTAACGATCAATGGTTTAGCCGCGACTACGACCACGCCGAGCACGAGCCAATAAATTTTTCTCTCTACTGCTTTATCGGCATGATAATATATAAATAACTTTCATCTTGCTCTGGTTTAATAATACATGGAGTATTACTGTCTATTATTTCAATTTTAACTATTTCCTTTTCCATATTGCTTAAGCCTTCAAGTAAATAACGATAATTAACCACAATACTATTATCATCACCCGACACCCTGGCCGCCAAATTGGTTATATTTTCTCCGGTTTGGCCGGAAACTGAAGAAACCACCACTTGATTTTTACCCGCCGGAAAATCCAAGTTAACGTCATTGATGCCGGTTTTAGAAAATAAAGAAGCCATTTTCACGGCGCGAATCAGCTCTTGCCGATCAATAGAAATTTTGGTTTTGCTATTATTAGGGATAATTTGCTGATAATCAGGATATTGGCCCTCAATCAAACGCGACACTAACTCGGTTAAACCATAAGTAAATAAAATTTGATTTTCTGAAATATAAAATTTTACTTCAGTTTTTTTTTCTTCCACCTCATCATCCAAATTAACCGATAAAATTCTTAATAATTCCTGCAAAGTCTTAGCCGGCACAATAATTCTTTTTTCAGTTTCATCGCCGGCCGGCCAAGGCTGATTAAATTTAACGCTAATTTTTTTCTCGGCCAAACGATAGCTGTCGGTCGCGGCCATAATTAAATTAGTCTGGGAAAAAATAAACAGCGCACCGGATAATTCCAGCCTGGTTTCGCTGGCGGCGGCGGCAAAAATCACTTGGGCAATGGCTTTTTTTACCTCTTCAGGCTCGGCGCTAAAATAATTTTTTCTGTCAACCTCGGGTATAAGAGGAAACTCCTCGGCCGACTGCCCCTTAGCCTTGGCTTGGTAATTGTCGCAGTCCACCAGTAAATCATCAGCCCGCTGTTCCAGCCCGATTTTTTTATTCGGCAAAAGATTAACACAATCGGAAATAATTTTTGCATTAACCGTAAATAAACCCTCGCGCTCAATTTTTCCCCTAACTGTGCTAATTACGCCAATTTCCAGATTGGTGGCGATTAGTTTTATTTTCCCCTGCTCGGCTTTTATTAAAATATTATTAAGTATGGGCAAATTAACGTTTTTCCCCGAAACATGACTAACTAACGCCAAGCCTTGTTTTAAATTTTCCTGTAAGCTAAAAATTTTTAATCCCATGGGAGTTTGGTTGGTCATAAACAGCTTTATTAATTAATTAGTATTTATATTATGAATAAATAATAACAATAATAAGTAAGTTGATAAACTATGTTTTTGTTAAATTTTGGCTAATATTTAATATTTTATTAGTTAAAATAATCTGTAATAGCTGTTGAAAAGGCGGTTAAAAAAGTAAGCTGTTTGGGGATTAAAAATTTATCAGTTAATTCATAAACAGATAATTAACAAGTAAAACATATTTTTTCAACAGGTTGTCAACCATTATAAATTACTTGCTTAATAGAATCTATGTGTTGTTTTATTCTGTCATCTTCTTGGCATTCTCTTTCTATCTTATTAAAAGCGTGCATAGCGGTGGTATGGTCGCGGCCGCCCAGCTCCTGGCCGATAGAAGGGTAAGAGGCGTTAATTTCTTTGCGCATTAGGTACATGGCGATTTGTCTGGGCACCACTAATTCTTTTTTGCGGCTTTGTCCCAGTAGATCTTTGATATTTATGTTAAAAAATTTAGCCGCCGCTTCAATAATATTTTTAGCCGTGGTTGATTTTGATTGAAAATTAGAAATTATGCCGGCCAAAATGCTTTTAGTTGAATCGATTGAAGGCAAGGAGTTGTTAAATTCATAATAAGCGATTAAGCGGTTTAAAGCGCCTTCTAATTCGCGGATATTATTAGTGATATTATTGGCAATGTAAGCCAAAATTTCTTGGTTAAGCTTATAATTTTTTTCCCGGCATTTAGTTTCTAAAATAGCTATTCTGGTTTCTAAATCCGGCAAGCTTACATCAGCGATCATGCCCCATTCAAAGCGCGACAGCAGTCTTTTTTCCAGGGCCGGAATGGCTTTGGGCGGCCGGTCGGAAGAAATTACTATTTGCTTATTGGTTTGATGCAATTCATTAAAAGTATGAAAAAATTCTTCCTGGGTGCCGTCTTTGCCGCCCATAAAATGAATATCGTCAATCAATAATAAATCAACATGGCGATAATGGTCTTTAAAGTCTTTGGCATGGCCGTTTCTAACCGCCTGGACATAATCATTAGTAAATCTTTCACAGGAGACATATAAAATTTTATCGGTTTTTTTGGATAATTCGTGGCCGATAGCTTGCAATAAATGGGTTTTTCCCAGCCCCACGCCGCCATAAATAAAAAGCGGATTATAAGCATGGCCCGGATTGGCGGCTACGGCCTGGCAGGCCGCGTGCGCCAATTCGTTATTTTTGCCCACAATAAAACTGTCAAATATATAGCGACTGTTAAGACCAAAACGGTTAGTAATTTTTGGCTTACTTTCAACAATATTTTCCGTTTTAAATTTTTTTATAAAATTGTCGGGGGCTAATTCTTTCCTGCCCGCGCCGGCAGGTCTGGCTTCAACTTTATATATAATTTCTTTGATTTCTCCGACACCGATGTTTTTAAAGCCGTTGGCGATTTCTTTATGATATTTTTTTTCCAGCCAGGATTTAGTAAAAACATTGGGTACGCAAATAATCGCTCGGTTGTTTTCCAGGGAAAAAATAAAAGTGTTTTTAAACCAGGTGGTGAAGTTGGCTCTGGACAAGCTAAGCTCAATTTCGCCTAAAATAGCTTGCCAAAGTTGTTCATTATTCATGGCCGGCATGGGAATATAATTTTTATTTTAATTCTAATAGCTATTATACCAGCTTAATTATAAATGTAAAATAGATTATAATGTTCACAAGCTGTTAATAAATAGTGGAAAAGAAAATTAGCCGGCATTTTGTTTGACTTTAAAAAGTTTAAATGTTATGTTTTATTTGAGATAAGGCTATATATTTATTTTTTTTTATATTTTATGCCAAAAAGAACTTATCAGCCGAATAAAAAGCGAGCTAAAAAAAAACATGGTTTTAGAAAAAGAATGCGGACAAAGAATGGCCGCAATGTTATTAAAAGAAGGAAAGCTAAAGGCAGAAAAAGATTGTCTAAATAAAATGGATGTTTATAGCAAGCCGCGAGCGGCTTACTTGTATTTATGCTGGCAAAACAGAACCGCTTAGTTAAAAAGAAAGATTTTGAAAAAATATTTAAGCAAGGAAAATTTTTTTATAGTAAAATTTTTTTTATAAAAATTTTAGCTAACGAATTAGAAGTTAATCGTTATGGTATTGTAATTAGTACTAAAGTTAGCAAAAAATCAGTTGAAAGAAATAAATTAAAAAGACAATTCCGGGCGGCGATTAGAGAGTTTGACGAAAAATTTATACTCGGATTAGATTTGGTTATTATAGTTTTGCCGGCCGCGCTTGGCCAAAAATATAAATTTATAAAAAACGAGTTAGAAAAAATATTGCTTAAATTAAGATTGTTTAAGCCTGGCCAATAACATGCTTAAATTCTATCCGCGTTATTTAGCGGTAAAAATCTTAAAAATTTATCAAAAAACATTTTCTTTGGATCATGGCATTCTTAAATTTTTATATCCTAATGGTTTTTGCCGCTTTTATCCGACTTGTTCTGATTATGCCATCCAGGCCGTAGAAAAGTATGGTTTTATTAAAGGCGGCATTAAGTCGGTGAAGCGGGTTTCGCGTTGCAACCCATTTAATTCCGGAGGTTTTGATCCTCTAAAATAATTTATGCTGGAAATTTTTAACTTAGTTTTTTATCGGCCCATACTTAATCTTTTGGTTTTTTTGTACAATATTGTTCCTGGCCATGATATTGGTTTAGCCATAATAATCATGACAGTGGCGATTAAATTAATTTTATTACCCTTGTCCAAACAATCAATAAAATCGCAAAAGGCTTTACAGGGGTTACAGCCAAAAATAGCTGAACTTAAGAAAAAATACGTTAATAATAAAGAAGAACAAGGTCGGGCGATAATGCAATTATATAAGCAGGAAAAAGTGAATCCATTTTCCTCCTGCTTGCCGCTATTAGTTCAGCTGCCATTTTTATGGGCGGTTTTTATGGTTTTTAAGGCTGGTTTGAGCGGCCAATCGCTTAATTTAGTTTATCATTTTATTTATCGGCCGGAATTTATCAATACCATGTCTTTAGGTTTTATCAATTTGGCAAAACCAAATGCAGTTTTAGCCGTTTTAGCCGGCCTGGCTCAATTTTGGCAGGCAAAAATGCTTACAGTCAAGCGGCCGGAGATTAAAACTAGCGGCGCTAAAGATGAAGATATGCTGGCAATTATGAATAAACAGATGCTCTATCTGATGCCGGCTCTGACCGTTTTTATTGGTTTGTCCTTTCCCGGCGGCTTAGCGCTTTATTGGCTGGTTACCACCTTGCTCACCGCTTTACAGCAGTTATATTTATTTAGGCGGAAAGAGCAAGTTTAAAAATTTCTGTTTTTACCAACAATTATGTTCAAATGTTTTTTAATAACCGTGATTTCAGCCGGCGCGTTTAAGCTGATTGAACCGTCTAAGATTAATTGATGCTTTAGATTGTGAATGGTAATTTTTTTAATTTTAAAAATTGATTGATGCTCTTGCTTGGCAAAGAATTTTTTATTGCCGTAAGTATTTATAACTAATTCTAAAAAGCCATCGTCAGGAATAAATTTAACCTGGGGCGGGGGTTTGACTTGCTGGCCGATTAAATTAAAAATATAAATTAAACCTTTTTCCGCGGTTTCAATGGTGTAATTTTTATTCATGTCAATTACGGTTCCTTGATTATTAACCCTAACATTAGACAAAAAATATGTTTGGTTGGCTAGACCTAAATCAAGTTTAGCTAATAATCTGGCGGCCAGAACGTCGCAAGCCGCTTCCATGGATTCAATGCCCAGGCTGGCGGCAATATCATTATTATCTTGGCCGATTGGTATAATGCCCAAAGGCACCTGGCTGCCGGCCAAAGAATTTATAGTCTGATTGATAGTTTTGTTATTGCCGACCGCGATAATGGCGCTGGCGCCGCGCTTAAGTTCGTTATTAATTGTTTCTTGGACGTTTCTAGTTGGGCTAAGTCTGGAAATTCTGCCGTTTAAGCCTAAATCAGTAATTCTGGTTTCCAGACGCGCCAATAAACGATCGTATTTTTTTTGATTCAAAAAAGAATCATAAATAAAAATGTTCATGCTTGATTTTATTTGTTTATTTTTTAATTTCTTCGGTTGCGGCCGCCATAACGCATTTGCCGTTAAAAATAGCTCCTCGTTCAATTGACAAGCCAGCGGTTTCAATATCGCCGAAGATTTTAGCCGTGGCCGTAATCTCCAGAAAACCTTTTACTTTTAGATTGCCGGTAATGTGGCCGCCAATTTTAGCTTCTTTAGCTTCTAGATCAGCGGTTATTTTGGCTGTTTTACCCACTTCCAGACTGCCGATGGTTTTTAGGCTGCCTTCCACCACGCCTTCCACAATAATATTGCCCTGGCCATTAAAATCACCTTTAACTTTGACTGATGGCCCAATAACAGTTTCAAATTGATTAAAAGTTTCTCCTTGATTTTGTTTGTTAAACATAAAAACGGATGTTAGTAATTATTTAGCTATACTAATTCTAAAGTAAGTCCAGTCGGTTTGTCAAAATAAAATAATTAAGTTATTATATACATGAAATAAATAAAATAAAGCCGCATGAATATAACCGAATTAGCCAGAATTTTAAAAGTCCCGACTCAAGAACTGCGTGATAAATTGCCGCTCTTAGGTTTTGATATTGGCCAGAAAGCCATTAAAGTAGATAATAAAACCGCCCAGCGGATTATCCGGGAATGGCCGATTTTAATTAAGCAGCTGGCGGCCAAAGAACAAGCGGCCAAAGAACAAGCGGCTGTAAGCGCGGTTGAAGCCAAAGAAAAACCGGAAATAAAAATTCCTAATTTTATCACGATCAGAGATTTTTCTATTGCTACCGGCTCGCCGGTAAATAAAATTTTGTCCGAACTGATGAAAAACGGCATTTTCAGCTCGCTTAATGAAAAAATTGATTTTGATACAGCGGCTATTATCGGCCAATATCTGAGTTTAAAAATAGCGCCGGCCGAACAAAGCGTAAGCAAAAATCAAAATGAAACTGACGTTTTAAAGCAAGTTTTAAGCCAGGAAAAACCGGCTGATTTAACCTCCAGAGCGCCGATTATCGTGGTTATGGGCCATGTTGACCATGGTAAAACCAAATTATTAGACGCTATCAGACAGACTGATGTGGCGGCGGGCGAGGCCGGCGGTATTACCCAGCATATTGGCGCTTATCAGATTACGCATAACAATAAAGCTATAACTTTTATTGATACGCCCGGGCATGAGGCTTTCACGGCCATGCGCAACCGCGGCGCGCGCATTGCCGACGTCGCTATTTTGGTCGTGGCCGCGGATGACGGCGTTAAGCCGCAAACGGTTGAAGCTTTTCGCATTATTACCGCGGCCAAAATACCGTTTGTCGTGGCCATCAATAAAATTGACAAGCCGGAAGCTAATATTGAGATGGTAAAACGGGAGTTGGGCGAACAGCTTAATATTATTCCTGAAGATTGGGGCGGTAAAACCGTCTGTCTGCCGATTTCGGCTAAAAATAATCTGGGTCTAAATGAACTTTTAGACATGCTGCTTTTAACCGCCGAGCTGGAAGCCGAAAACATAAAAGCCAACCCGGATTCGCCGGCCACTGGCACGATTATAGAATCGCATATTGATCCGGGACAAGGTCCGGTAGCCACGGTTTTAATTCAAAACGGCAGCTTGAAAGTCGGCGACCCCATGATTTTTAACGGTCTGTTTTACGGCAAGGTAAGAGCCTTGGAAGATTATAATGGAAAAAATGTTAAAACCGCTCCGCCGGCCATGCCGGTAAAAATAATCGGCCTAAAAATGGCTCCGGCCATCGGCGAGATTATGCAGATCGGCCAGGGTGAAAAAATTAAAATCAATAAAATTTTTTCCCGCGCTCGCAAGGCAGCTAAACCTGCCTTGCCGGCAGGCGGGCCGGCTGAAGAGAAAAAGACCGCGGCTGAAATTAAAAGCATTAACTTGATTATTAAAAGCGACTATCTGGGTTCGGGCGAAGCCATTGAAGGCTCGCTGGCCAAAATTGATCAGGAAGAAGTTAAGATAAATATCATCGCCAAGGGACTGGGCAATATAACCGAAGGCGATATCACGCGGGCCAAAGACAACCAGGCTAAAATTTTAGGCTTTAACGTTAAGATAACGCCGCTGGCGGAAAAATTAGCCAGGGAGCAGAAAGTTGAAGTTAAAAGCTATAAAATAATTTATGAACTGATCAATGATCTTAAAACCGAGGTTGATAGTTTAACCGAGGCAAAAATGATCAGAGTGGATTTAGGCCGCCTGAAAGTTTTGGCTATTTTTAGAACTGAAAAATCAAGCCAAATCGTGGGCGGGCGGGTGCTTGACGGCCAAGTTGAAGCCGACTCTTTAATTGAAGTTATCCGCGATAAGCAAATTATGGCTGAGGGCCGGCTGGTTAAACTGCAAATCGCCAAACAGGACGTTAGCGTGGTTGACACTAATCAGGAATGCGGCGTTAGCTTCATGGGCAAGCCGGTGATTAAGGTTGATGATATCTTGCAATTTTATAAAATGGAAAAGGTTAAGAAAATATAATAAATTTCTTGTCATTGCGGGCTTGACCCGCAATCCCCGCCCGCCTTGACTTCGCGGTTTAAAATTAAGATGAATATAATATTTTATACTAAATATTTAATCTTAATAAATAGGCTATACGGTCAAGGCGAAGTCGGGCGCGGCAGAAACTTGTTCAGAGCGCTAAAGCTGGATTCCGGCTCGCCTTCGGCTTAAAGGCCGGAATGACAATATTGAATTATGCCCAGAAGAATTGAACAGCTAAACGAACAGTTAAGGAGCGAATTGGCCGGCCTAATAATCAAGCAGGCGATTTTGAGCGATGGCTTAATTACGGTTTGTTATGTTAATTGTTCAACTGATTTAAAACACGCTAAAATCGCTATTTCGGTTCTGCCGGATAAATTCGGCCCGTCGGTTTTAAAAAAGATGAGAAAACTTTCCGGTTCCTTAAGCCGAGATTTAAAAAATAAATTGTCAATCAGGCAAATCCCGAGATTTCATTGGCTGCTTGATAAGACCGAAAGCCGGGCGGCGGAGATAGAGGAAATAATTAAAATGTCAAATTTCCAATGACAAATGACAAATTAATGACCAATGACTAATTTCAAATAATTTTTGACATTTGGATTTTGACATTGATTTGTCATTGGATATTTGTCATTAAAATTATGGACACTCAACTATTGCAAAAAGCTTACACTCTTATAGAAAGCGCTGAAAATATTCTCATCGCCATTCATGAACAGCCGGACGGCGACGCTTTGGCCTCGGCTTGCCTGATGGCGGAAATTCTAAGCCGGCTTAATAAAAAATACGAGCTTTACTGCTCTAGCCGGATTACTCAGCCAGATAGTTTTTTGCCGCATTTAGAAGAATTTAAAAATTACCAAGAAAATTTTAACTTTGATTTAATAATTATTTTAGATTGCGGCAGTGTTGAACGGACTAAATTGGTTAAAGAAATTTTAAACCGCCGGCCTGATCAGCGAGTTTTAGAAATTGATCATCATCCTAAAATTAAAGATTACGCCGACTTAGAAATCCGCGACCCGGCCGCGGCCGCCACCGCGGAAATATTATATTATTTTCTTAAAGCCAATAAAATAAAAATAAATAAAAATCTGGCCAATTGCGTTTTAGCCGGCATTTTAACCGACACGGGCAATTTTCTTTATCCCTCAACTTCGCCGGCCACGGTTAATATCGCTTCGGAGATGCTGGCCAGCGGCGCTAAACTGCCGCAAATTATGGAAAATACCTGGCGCAATAAATCAATCGCTTCCATGAAGACCTGGGGCAAAGCCCTGGCGCGCTTAAAAATCAACCGGCAATACGATTTCGGTTTTACGGTTTTAAAAAGTGAGGATGTGCCGGCGGAAATAACCGAAGAAGAGCTTGAAGGCCTGGCCGGTTTTTTAAGCAATTTAAACGAGGTTAATGGCATTTTGCTGTTGCGGCAAATGCCTGACGGCCGAATCAGAGGCAGTCTGCGCACAGCCCGGCCCAATATAGATGTTTCTAAACTGGCGCGCTCGCTCGGCGGCGGCGGACATACTAAGGCGGCCGGCTTTACGGTTGAAGGCAAGCTGGAAAAAACAGAAAATGGATGGAAAATAATTTAGATAAATGACTAATGACTAATGACAAATCAATGACAAAATTCAAATGCCAAAAAATTATTTTGTCATTTGTCATTGGAAATTTGTCATTTGATATTGACGTTAAAAAGTAATACAATTATTATAAATAATATTTTAATAATTAAATTTAATAATTAACTTTGAACCATATGCCATTAATCCCAACCGTTATTGAAAAATCCGGCCAGATTGAACGGGCCTACGATATTTATTCGCGCCTGCTAAAAGATCGCATCATTTTTTTAGGCGAGCCGATTAACGATCATACGGCCAATATTATCATCGCCCAGTTTTTATTTTTGGATGCGGAAAGTAAAGACAAAGACATTAAATTCTACATCAACACGCCGGGCGGCTCGGTTACGGCTGGCTTGGCCATTTACGATACCATGCAATACGTTAAATCCGACGTGTCTACGATTTGCGTGGGTCTGGCCGCTTCTATGGGCGCGGTTTTGCTGGCAGCCGGCGCTAAAAGTAAAAGATTCACTCTGCCTAATTCGGAAATTTTAATCCATCAGGTTATGGGCGGCTTTGAAGGCCAGGCCTCGGACATAAAAATCCACTCCGAGCATATTTTAAGAGTCAGGGAAAAGTTAAATAAAATTTTAGCCAGGCATACGGGCCAGCCGATTACCACCATTGAAAAAGACACTGACCGCGATCATTTTATGAGCGCGGATGAAGCGGTTAAATATGGCATTGTGGATAAGCTGATTGTGAAGTAAATTGACTTGCCGTCATTCCTGCGTAGGCAGGAATCCAGAATTTTTATTTTAAAACACGCTCCTAAAACAGAGCGTGTTTTTGTTAGTCTGAAAAAATACATATTCTTCTGAATTCATCAATATAATTGCTGAACTCGGAAGAGGGGAGGAGTCTGAAGTAAATTTATCAATCAGACTCCTCCTATATTTTTACGCGCTCATAATCAAGCGCGGTAAAAACCAGGGACATTTACCAGTTTTGGTAATTAAAGCCGTGTCCTCGGCTTTAATTTGTAATAAAAATCAAGTTCATTCCGTTCCCCGAAAACACGGGGCGGAATTCTCTTTTTGTAAATTTTCCCGACTTTTTTAGAGTGGCGCGGATTCCACTATCAGCGGCTACTCGCCCAACATGTCACGCATAATCAGGCGGCGCATGATTGGGTCCCTCCGCATTGCCTTACCTTCCAGTTTGTTACAGAAGCTTTCGGTAAGGTAATGCTCTACGATTTGGGCAATCACTTTTCTGATCGCCTGGCGATTTTTAATCAGATCGCCCAACTCCCACCATGAAGAGAAAAAGTTAATCCACTCTTCCTTGGCTTTTTCTCTGGTCCATAAGCAACACTCAGCCGAGTCAATTTCCGGCTCTTGGTAACTCCGTTTCCATCTACTGATGAAAACTTCAGTTGTAGCGGAAAGAGAGGCAAGGAAAACAGACTCTGTCAGCGGAACAATCGCTTCTGGCGGGTCGCCGAGTTTTTTCATCTCTTCTCTTATCTGAACTTTTATATATTTCTCAAGTTCAGACATTTTTTTACTAACTTCCAGGGTCACATAATCTATCAACGCCTCTTTCAATATGGCGCGATAGTCAGGGTTACTGGCGATCCAGGCTTCAATGTCCTGGCTGGAAATATCGTTTGGTTTTGAAATTTTCCTGTGCTTTTTTGGCATTTATTCCTCCTTACTTTTGTGGCGGCCATTCATAATCATGACTGGCCTGGGTTTCTTCCTCTGGATCCGGAAACTCGTAGTTCATTGCCGTTTCCAGTTCATCAATTTCGCCGAAGAAATCAACCAATGCCCCGTTCAGGCCCCCTACCATAGAGGCTGTTTCCATGGCCGGCAGAAGCTGGCCGTGTTCATGGATTTTTCTAAGCAAATGTAGCGCCCAATAAAGAGCGTTACCGAAAGCCGTGCCGCTAATTTCTGCGGTAGTGACTTTTTTAATGACCCTTAGAGCGGCCTGCCTGGGATGGGCCTCGTAAAGACCATCCCCAAAAACATCTTGCTCTGTAATCTTTTCCGGCAGAAGCCTACAAAGAACCTTTGCCAGAAAAGCCGGGGTATAGCTTGCGCTGTCCATCAGCATTTTTGTCCTCCTTTCTGAGTTGTAAAGGTTGAATTTTTTAAGAGCTAAGTTGCGGGCAATACATGCCAGCTTTGTTTTATAGCATACTTTTTTATGTTTGTAAATTAGCCCGTAGGGTTGATTTAAAATTTTATCTGTGATATGATTATATCATAAGACAAGAAAATCCCTATCTAAATATCTCCTCGGAGGAAAGGATAGGGATTTTTGTATATAAATTAGCCATATGGAAGCCTTAAAGAAGAATCATAATAAAATAATTACGCTAAAACAAGCCAAAAGAGTGATTATTATTTTAGTGGCTGTTTTATTTTTTGAGTTTTTATTATTCCCAGCGCCGGTAATGGCTAGCCAAATGGAAAAAGATACTGAAATTAGCCAAAGTCAAGGGTTTATTTCCAGTCAAAATGAAGTCAATCAGGACATAAACCTCAATACCATGGAATTTAATGGTAAATTGCCGGAAAGTGATGCGGCTGATATTAAATTTTCCCAGTATTTTACCATAACAGCCTATAATTCAGAGGCCGGGCAAACCGATGACTCTCCCTGCATAACCGCTAATAGTTTTAACGTTTGTGCCAATGGCGTGGAAGATACGATCGCGGCTAATTTTTTGCCTTTTGGCTCTAAAGTTAAAATACCTGATTTATTCGGTGATAGAGTGTTTGTTGTACGCGACAGAATGAATAAGAGATTTTCCAATAGAGTTGATGTTTGGATGATAGAAAAGCCTGATGCCATTAGATTCGGCGTAAAAGTGGCCAGAATAGAGGTTTTAAAGTAATTTTATAAAATTTGGTTAATAAATAAATAAGTAAGTAAGCGCACCCTTTAAGGGTGTTTTATTATATGGGACTGTCGCTAATCAACAGACTGTCCGAGAACTCGCTTGCGAGTTTGAGGACAACAGCCGAATTTTAATTAGAAACAATTTTTCTACCTTTTGGTTTCCTTTATCCCATTTTGCCGCTTTTTTCAAATAGCTTTTGATTTTTTTCAGATTATGCCCGAGGGAAATGAGTCCCAGTTTGACCAGGCACTTGGGTTTTCCTCTAAGGTTGAATGTCCGGAAATTCAGGTTTCGCTTAATGTCGCCGATTACCGGTTCAACATCCTCCCGCCGCCGTTTCATCCGCTTCTTCATGCCAAAAGGTTAAGCGGAAAACTTGCCGGGCTTCTTTCTTTTCGGATCACTCGCGACTGGCGGGTGATTTTTCAATTTAATGATCCAGAAACTATTCAACTTCTGCGAGTAAAACATCGTAAAGATGTTTATCGGTAAATTTTTTTAAATTTGAAAAATTACCAAATAAAAAAGTCTCTGACGGCGCTATCAGAGACTTTTTTTGACTATTTGGCAAAAAATAAATTTGCGCTAAATTTAATTTAATGATAATATAAAAACACTGAGATACAAATATGCCAAAAATAATTTTCAGCGACCATGCAATTTATCAGATGAGAGAACGAAAGATTACTGAAAAATTAGTTAAGTTGGCATTAAATAAACCTGATAAAATCATTTTACAGTTTAATTTTAGAAAAAAGTCCATAAAACAATTTAAACGTCGGCGCAGAAACTATTTGCTAATAGTAGTTTATGAAGAACAGCGCGCCGCGCAAAAAGTTATTACCGCCTTTATTACTTCTAAAATCCAAAAATATTTAACTGATTAAATCTATGCGCTTACATTACGATAAAAAACAGGACGCACTCTACATAAAATTTAACGAAAACCACTATCTTGAAAGTGAAGAAGTTCAAGACGGCATTATTTTTGACTATGATGAGAAAAGAAAAATAATCGGCATAGAAGTCCTTGACGCCTCGCGCCGATTTCCTATACAATTCAGAAGACAGCTGCAAAAACATCAATTGCCCATATCGCTCACCGTTGAATCAAAAGTAAAAAACGCTTAAAAGCTAAAAGCGATTTTTTAAACATAGTAATTTTGCAATTTTTGCTATGTTTTTTTATTTTTTTAAAGTTTGAAAAATTCCCCAATAAAAAAAGTCTCTGACGGCGCTATCAGAGACTTATTGTGCCTTTGGCGGTAATGCTTGCGCCCCGCCGGTGAAAAACTATTCCTCCTGCCTCCGGCAACACTGCCGGAGTTCCTCCAGACCTTCCTCTTCCTCGGGCTCTTTGCGAGCCCGCTCCTTTTTAAGGAGAAGGTCGGACGGCCGGACTAGCGTCTGACCGGCAAGTGAAATGTCGACCCGCCAGAATGACGGGTCGTCCTCCGCGGCCTTCTCCCAGCCACCGGAAAACCACTCCGGCAACTGGACGACATCCCCTTCCTCCAGGCTGGTGTCTGCCCCACAGGAGCAGCCGCCGGAGATGTGGACAACCTTACCCTGGCGGGTGGAGCGGGCCGGCCAGGGGAGAATTACCACGGATACCCCGCTACATCCGTGGTTGTTGTTTTTAGTTTCGCCAAGCTGGAAAGCTTTTAATATTGCCATTTTTCTTTCTCCTCTTTTTTCTTTTTTATTTTTTCCTCGGCCTCAACCCACGTTTTTGCCAAGCGTTAGCTCGGCGGACGCGGGTTGTATTTTTTGCTTCAACGAAGCGTTTAAAGCGCTTTTTCTTTTGTCATTCCCGAAGCCGCAGGCTATCGGGAATCCAGGAGGGAGCGGCAGGAATATTGTTTCTATAATCAGTTTATTAAATTCATCTACCTGCGGACTTAACCTGGATTGCGGCTCGGAGGCCGCAATGACAAAAAAATAAGATTGCTTCACTCGCTCGCAATGACAAAGTTTCTCTAAACGATCTAAGCGCTTCGTTGAAAGCATTTGCACTTATATTTTATTTTCAAAGAACAAATTTTAACTAATTTGACTTTTACTTACTTTTTTAGCTTAATAAAATATTTTAGCATATATATATAACTTTGTCAATATCAGGGTTATTTTTATTGATATTTTAGGCTAATATTAAATAAAATAAATTATTTTAATTTTACCTATTTTTAAGCCTCTTGCTAAAAATTTACGGTCGTGTTAGGATGATGATATAACTTATATAATTATTTTTTGTTGTTGAGAGATAGTAAATTTGGAAGATATTTTTTCCCTAAAATTTGATAAACTTTGTGAAATTAACAATCAAATCTTCTCTATTAAAATTTACGGCGCGAAAAATAACTGTTTTATAAAACGGTTATTTATAGTTTCCTTAAACCTCTGGCAACAAAATTCATAAATCCATATGACATATGCTATTTATGTAATTTTATTGGCCGGCGGTTTTTTTGCTGGCTATTTCGTCAGAAAAAGCCGCGCTTTAGCCCATGTCTCCAGCGCTGAAGCGCGCGCAGAAAAAATTTTAACTGAAACCAAAGCCAAGCAAAAAGAACTGCTTTTAGATGC
>JACPHD010000020.1 GCA_016188785.1 Parcubacteria group bacterium
GGGATACGAGGGACATACCAGGGTTGTGCCGGTAGATAATAAAGTCCTTCTCTACTATCCCAAAGAGTCTCCAAAGGTCGTGCATGAATTGATCGCTTCACTTAAAGAAGCGGTAGAAACAGCTAAATAATTTTACATATATGAAAGAATCCTTACAAGAACAAATTTTTTCAAAAGAAAATCAAGCTGAAGTTTTGACTAAAGAACAAATTGATGAGTTAAGACGAAAAGTAGCAGACGGAATAGAAAAAATACGATTATGGGATCCTGAACGCAAAGACAGCGAGGGGAGATCGCGAGACGATATTATTGTTTTATTAGAGAAAGAGTTTGAACAATTAGATGAACAAGAGGCGCGTAGGCGAGCTCTTGATGAAGTTAGCGAAAAATCAAGCTCGACAACAAAACCAAAAGAATCAATTGCTAATACTAAGAATATAGAACGTGTTCCTACGAAAAGAACTAAAGAAGTGGTAGAACGACAATTAAAAGAAGGTTTTTATATCAACATCGGCAACGTGCATGTACCAATTTGCCAAGCACCTGACGAATTACCAGAGTGGCAAGCTGTTCCCGGAAAGGTATTTGTGTCCGGAGGCAAAAAGTTTTCAGAAGTTCAATTCATTAAAGATGCTTACGGTTTGACCTTTACGGCAAAACCGGGAGAGCCTTTGAGTTTTTCTGAAAAACATCGAAATACTCGTTTAGAATCCGTAGATACGGTTCTTGAAGGCAGGGTTGAATTAAAAGCATTCAATGAGGTGTTAGCCAAGCTCGGCGAATTAGCCCGAAGCTATGGGGAGCTAAATCCTGATGATGCTGATTACGATAAAAAGGCCAGCGGGATTGCCGCGCAAATTGATAAATTTACCGATCCTGACGGAGTTAAAGAGCTGTTGAATCTTGATGAGGCAAAATTTGAGGATGCGGAAGATTTTGCCGAGCGAGTAGCTGAAATTATTCGTACCCAAAATTTTTTGAGATCGATTGATGAAGGAGGAAATGAGTTTATTCCGCAAAATGATAAATCGTTTAAACTAACAAAACATTTTGAGAATAAATTTAAATGTTTTGTTACACTTTCGAATCGTCAGCTCGGCCTTGGTAATAATGCTTATCTAGAAGAATTGGCCAAAAATAACCAAGCACCAGATTGGGAACATTTGAGTGCAAAAGGAATGACAGTAATTGTCGGTCCTCGTGGTTCGGGAAAAAATGAGATGATCGATTTTTATTGTGCTCAAACGAATCGTCCGCTTTTCCGATACACTTGTTCGCCGGATAAAGAGGAACGTGATTTGACCTATGATGTGGAATTGTCTGACGGTGAAGTAGTAAGAATACCTACCCGTATTCTTACGGCCGTTACTACTCCGAACGCAGTCCTTGAGTTGGATGAGTTAAACCTTCTGCGACAGAATGTCGCTAAATTTTTCAACTCGCTGTTTGATGGAGATCGTACGCTTTTTCTTAATGATCAAGCAATCAAAGCGGCTCCGGGAGTTCTCTTTGTAGGTCTGATGAATCCGGCTGAATATGACGGCGTTGAGGACTTGCCGGAAACAATTGATGACCGATCTAATGTAATGACAATGCCGTATATTCCCTTCCGAGAAGTTGATTCGACCACGAATCGCGAGAAGTTCACCCATGACGAAGCTCTTATTCTTAAAGATAATGTCTCTTCACTCAACGGTCTGAATGACGAGCAGTTTAGGAAGGTATGGGACTATGTTATCAACGGCACCGGAGCGCAAGTCTCGCTTGAACCAATGACTGTTAAAATTATCAAAGACCTCAAAAATCTGGTGGCTATTGCCGACCGAACACGTCAAGTCGTTGAAGCTTACAAGACACGCACCGGCGAAACAAGAATGGAGCGCGATATCTCTCTGCGTGGCACGATTGAAGCGGCCAGATTTTACTCCGAGAATCACCTCTGGGAAGCCGACCTTGCCAAAATGCCGGGATGGAAAGCCGGCTGGAATGCGGCACAATACGCGATAGCCATGACCTATCTGCCGCACACCGACACCTATCGCCGCGGCAAAACCGACCGCGATGCCATGATGCTTATTTTAGCCGAGGGTATCCGGTAGGTGTTCATGATTACTTTTTATGTCAATAGAATCACGCGAACCACAATTCAAGGTGGAGTCACCTCCGGAAATAAAAAATTCTGAAGTTGCTCGAGCTGAAAGGGATCTCAATGAGATTATCCCTATTTTGGCGCATGGTTTGGTTCGCCGAATTGAGCAAAAAGGGTTCTCCGGAAAAGTCCGGGTCCGAGCTACGGCCGGTGACCAATGGGGCGTGGCCAAAAGCCCAGACAATCCGACTGACGTACCAAACGTCATCATCTATCCTCGCGAATCTCTTTCCGGCGACAAGCGTCTCACTAATGCCCGACTTAGACATGAAATCGGAAATTTGAATTACCCGATTGATGCCGAGCTGAACGGTTTGCGCGACTGGTGCGAAACGCACGATATTGCTCCGGAACTCCTCACCTCCCTTGTGGAAGCTACACACGAAGCCTCTGTGAATTATTTAGAGATGCAGAATTCGCATAGCGACCGGCCGGAGGAAAACTTTCGTGCGCTATACGAATACGATATAAATACTCAACAAATAGCGGACGGCATCGGCCAATCCGCGCCATATAAACAAGCAGTGGACATCGCACTGCTATATTCCCTTTCCCAAACAGGGCTTATTTCGAAAGAGCAATTTGAACAAGCCCTTGGGAGCGCTGACTCAAGCGTGCAGGAAATTTTTGATAAGCAAACACGATCGGTTTTAGATCAGACGGTAAAAATGGCTGTTCCTAAAAAACAAGTTCAGCTTGTTCGCGATTATTTGTGGCCGAAATTTTCAAAATTGATACCTCCTCCATCTTCAGCCAGAGGCGAAGTGGCAAGAGCGCAAGAGTCGGAAGCTAAAAGTAAAAAAGCTTCGAAAGAAGTTACCAAAACAGAAAAAGGCAAAGAAACGTCTGCTACGCAAGCGCAGATGCACGAAATTCAGGAGCGATTGCAAAAGATGATGGAAAAAATGCGTGAGCATAGACGACAGCAGAAACAAACCCCAAAAAGCCAGCAACAAAAACCCCGGCAAGAAAGAAAACAGGAACGAAAAACCCCTCAACAAAAAGAGCTTAGTGCGGCGGAAAAACAAGAACGAGCCGAGGAAGAAAATTTGCTTGCTAAAAATCTTCAAGAGCAACTGCAAACCGCTAAGGATCAATTAGAACAGTTACAAAAACCGGAAGCAAAGCCGGAAGCAAAAAAGCCACAGGAAAAACCTTCGTCTATGGAGGAGATCGGCAAACAGGCCGAGCAGATGAAGCAAGAGGCTGAACAGGCAATGAGGGAAGCAAAAGAAACTGGTGCTGATGAGATTACCGAGGAGCAATTGCAAAAGCTGAAAGAGCAACTTGAACAATTGGAAGAGGTTGCCAAGCAAATTGCCGAGAGCGGCGCGTTGGAAAAAGAGCTCGCAAAACCGGAAGAGGAGCCGATGACTTACAATATCAAGGAATACGGCATTAACGAAGCCGAGCTCACTTCCGAGCAATTGGAGAATCTGCAGAAAACCAGGGTCTTTGCACAAAATACTTCAAAAGTGTATCGCACGGCGATGCATCTTTTGATGATCGGCTACCAGCAAAAAAATCCTAAGTTTACGGACAAGATGATGCAGAAAATGATAGAGCGCAGTTATGATCTTCCTGATTTTTCTTTATATGGATCACGAGCGGCAGATGAATTCTTGTCAAAACAACAAGAACTAGGCATAGACGGTTTTAGCGACAATTTTTTAGTGAATTTCCAACTGCCCCGACCTCTCGCAAAATTTTGGTACAAGGGCGGCAATGGGAGCAAGTCCGTACCGGTAAAAGAGGGCGAGATCGAATGGGGGCATTTTTATAGAATGTGCATGCCCGTAATTTATAACGGAGTTGATCGGGCGCAGATGTCCGGTCTTTATCTGAATCGTTTGAATCAGTTCGGTCAGCATGATCCCAAAAAGTATTATTATCTTTGGGAGACCATAGACCTGGCGCAGGAAAAACAAAAACAGGAAAATGAAGCTCTTAAGGAAATGCAGGAACAGCTGAAAGAGATGAAAGAAAAATTGGATGAGATGAACGAACAATCCGGGAAGTCCGATGAAAAAGATGACCAAGCCGGACAAAGCGGAGAAAAAAGCGAAAGCTCTAAACAAAAATCCAACGAGCAGAAACAATCCGTCCAGGAAAAGCAATCATCCGAACAAGGCGAGAATAAACCGTCGGCGCAAGAACTTAAAAAGCAAATCGATGAATTGAAAAAGCAGGTTGACCAAATGATCAAAGACGCAGAAGAGCGGGGCGACCAAGCCGCGGCAGATGAGCTGAAAGAGATGAAAGAACAGCTCGAACAAATGTCAAAAAAACTTGAAAAGGATGAACAGGGGGAAAAGGGCGAATCCGGCGAGCAGGGAGAGGGTCAAGAATCTGAAGGGCAAGAGGGTGAATCCGGTGAAAGTGAGGGTCAAGGCGAATCATCTCAAGGAAAAGGATCTGGCCAATCTGGCTCCGGGCAAGGACAAGGTCAGGGTGAAGGTGCAGGAGAAGGCGGTCAGGGTGGATCACAAGGCGGCCAGCCGGGTAAAGGTATGGGGCAAGGCGGTGGTCAACCTCAACCGGGCGGTCAAAAAGGAATGGGTCAGGGGCCCGGCCAACCGGGAGGAGCAGAAGGGTCTGGTGAAATGGGTGGCGGCATGACTTCCCCGGGAGAGATGAAAGAATTGATGGATCAGATGCAAGAGATGCTTAATCAGGCCAAAGAGCAAGGTGGTGTTCCCGGAGGTCAAGAAGCCATACAACAAATGCTTGACGAGCTTGCTTCGATGCAAGAAAGTTTGCAATCAGGAGCAAGTCCTCAAGAGTTAGCCAAGCAGATGTCGGAAGCTATGCAGAAAATGTCCGAAATGATGGGCGGCGAGGAAGGAGGCGAACCGGGACAGGATGGCCAAGAACAAGGGCAACAGAGTGAATCCGGTGGAGCATCAGGCCAAGAATCTTCTGGCGAAGGGTCTGAACAATCTGAAGGCGAATCCGGAGAGCAATCACATGACCAATTCCAAAAGGGCGGGAAAACGCATGAAGGAGCTGTTGAGGGAATGTTTAGTAAACCCAATGAAGAGTTATTAAAGCAACTTCGACAAGCTGAGGAAATGGTCGGCAGTAAATTTACCACTCAAGATGAAAGTGGCAATCTTGTGGCGAGAGATATGAGTCAGTCAATGGGTGAAAGTTTAAAAGCTGAAACCTCTCAACTTTCTCAAGCTCATGTGCGACAGATGGAAACGTTGGAAGAGCTCAAAAGACAACAGCAGTCAAAAATGGAAGCCATGTATCGGGAAATGTCGGGGCTTGATGGTGAAACTCTTCGCGTTTATGTGGATTATATGGAATCGTTGAAAAATTTTCGTGGAGAATTTAAAGAATTTTTAATAAAAAAGTTAAAATTAGATAAAAAATATTTAGAAGAGCGTAATAAAACAAGAGGAAGTCGTATGCAGAGAGATTTCCAGCGAAAAATAGTTGGTAAAAATCGTGACGGTAAGCTAATAATACTTCCTACAATCATGAAAAGAAAAAGACCTCCAAGTCATCCAAATATTTGTTTTTCTGTAATAATTGATAATTCCGGTTCATGCTCTGGAGAAATAATTGAACAAGAAAAAAGAGTAGCGGTAAATTTGATTGAACTGGCAGATGAGCTTGATATAAATTTGGAAATAGTAACCTTCGGCGGTCCTGATCAATTTACATTTCTTAAGACATTCGAACAGAATATCGCCGGCGATGACTTGCAAAAAGTGGTATTGCTCAACGCAGATCAGGGAACGCCCGATGTTGTGACTCTTGATGCCGCCTGCACAAGTATGGAAAAATTCACTGATAAGTTTAGACGATCATACAATTTTGTGTATTTTATGACCGACGGACAATCCGGCTCAGGCTCAATTCAAGAAGTCATTAAAAAACACAAAAAGGATATGGTGATCACCGGTATCGGGATGGCTGGGGCGGCGCAAAACATAGCTCAGACATGGGGCAGAAATGCGGTCGAAGTGCCCGAAGTAAAAAAATTATCCGATGCTTTTATTAGAAAAGTTGAGGATCAGATAGATCAAACATTCGATTAATTTAAAAACTATGCCTGAAAAAAATTGCAAAATAAAATTACCTAATGTCAGCCGCTAATTTTTCCATAATTTTACCCTGGGTTTTAGTTCATGGCTATTTAATGATTTTTGTCGCCATTATAATTGGCGGTCCGATTTTTATTTCGGCCGCGGCCTTTGCCGCGGCCTTGGGTTATTTTAATGTTTATTTTATTTTCAGCTTGGCCTTTTTCGGTGAAATCACGGTTGATATTACGCTTTATTTAATCGGCTATAGCGGTCGCGCGGGCCTGGTAAAAAAATTCGGCCATTATTTCGGTTTAACTGCCGCCAGAATTTTAAGCTTGGAGAAACTTTTATCCCGGCATGTCTGGAAAGCGCTGTTTATAATTAAATATTCGCCGATTATACCGGTACCAGGTTTTATTATCGCCGGCGCGGCCAGGCTTGAATTTAAGAAATTTTTTTATATTTTATTCATTTTAAGTCTGCCTAAGGCGGTTTTTTTTACTATGATAGGCTATTGGTTCGGCCGGGCTTATGAAACGTTCGCCGGTTATTTTTATTATGGCCAATATTTGATTGTCGTAGTAATAATTTTATTTATAGCCGCGCATTATTTATTTAGCCACTTTTCTAAGAAAATATCCGAAAAAAAATAAAATTAATATGAAGATCGCTATTTTTTCCGATAATTTTTACCCGGAGTTAAGCGGCATTTCTGATTCAATAATTTTGCTGGCTCGCGAGCTGGCCAAATTAAATCATGAAATAAATTTTTACGCGCCTAAATATAGCGCCAAGAATTATCAGGTCTTGAATTTAGCCGATCAAGAATTGGACCTTGGAGAAAATATTAAAATTAAACGGCTATTTTCTCTGCCAGCGTCGTTTATTAGTGATTATTCCAGGATAGTTATTCCCGTGCCGTGGCGCCGGCTGTTTAAAAATTTTAAGCCAGATATTATTCATACTCAGCTTTTTTTCGGCGCTGGGCTAAAAGCGCTGGCCGCGGCAAGATTAAATAAATTTCCGCTGGTCGGCACTAATCATACGGCTATTTCAGAATTTATAAAACTCGCGCCGCTTAAGCTTAATTTTTTAAAAAATTTCAGTTTGAATTACGCGGTTTGGTATTATAACCGCTGTAATTTCGTAACCGCGCCGTCGCAATCAGTCTTTAAAGAAATGTTAGCTTACGGTTTTAATAAACCGCATCAAGTTATTTCCAATCCGCTTGATCTTAATACCTTTCGTCCGTCAGACCATAAATCAGAGTATAAGAAAAAATTTAATTTGTCCGATAAGGTCGTCGTCTATGCCGGCCGCTTATCTTTGGAAAAAAATATTGACGCGCTGATTAAAGCCGCGGCTTTAACTAAAAAAAGAATCAGTAATATTAATTTAGCTATCGCCGGATCAGGCCAGTTTGAAAATGAGCTTAAGCGACTAGTCAAAGAATTAGGTATAGAAAATGAAGTTAAGTTTTTTGGCAGATTAAGTAAAGACGATTTGGCAAAATTATATCAAGCCGCGGAAATTTTTTCTATCGCTTCCACCTCGGAAACCCAGAGTTTGACTTTAATGCAGGCCATGGCTTGCGGCCTGCCGGCCGTAGCGGTTGACTCGCGGGCTTTACCGGAATATGTTAATGGGCAAAACGGTTTTATAGTAAAAGCCGGCGATGAAAACGTTCTGGCGGAAAAATTTATTTTTCTTTTAGCCAATAGTAAACTGCGCCAAGAATTAGGTCGCGGCGCGGCTGCTTCTGTCCAGCAATTTTCCGCTGAAAATATCGCCAAACAGTGGGAAAAGCTGTATGGCAGGGTAATAGAGGATTATAAAAATAAGGCTTGAAAATTATTTAATTTATAGTATAATATATAGAGCTGAACTCATTTAGGGTTTTATCCTGTAAGCCGCAGAAAATACTTATTTTCTCACTGCGGAACCCCCCGCACTAAATGCGGAGTCAAACAGTCATCGTTTCAAAAATAAGCATTTTCTGCGGCTTACTTTAGACGAAAAATAGAGAAAACTCTAAATAAGTTAATTAAATAAAATTCTTATTCTTATGAAGTTAAGCGTAGTTGTTCCGGCTCATAACGAAGAGGCGCTGATTGGCGGCTGTTTAAATTCAATTTTAGCGGAAATGAACGGCCAAAATTATGACCTGGAAATTATAGCGGTTAATAATGCTTCAACCGATAAAACTAAAGAAATTATCACTTCCTTCCCCCAAGTCAAATTAGTTAATGAACCTAATAAGGGTTTGGTAAAAGCGCGCCGCGCCGGTTTTTTAGCGTCAACGGGCGAACTGGTGGCTAATATTGACGCGGACACCAGAATGATTCCAGGCTGGCTGGATAAAGTGTTTGAAGAATTTTCTAAAAATAAAAAACTGGCGGCTTTAAGCGGACCGTTTATTTATTATGATTTATCAAAGAATGCCAGGCTGGCCGTACGTACATTTTATTACGCCGGTTTTTTTATTTATCTTGTTAACCGCTACATCCTGGGCGTTGGTTCAATGCTTCAGGGCGGTAATTTTGTGGTTAAACGTTCGGCCATAGAAGCCATCGGCGGCTTTAATTCTAACTTTGACTTTTGGGGCGAAGATACTGATTTGGCGCGCCGGCTAGTTAAAGTCGGCGGCGTGAAATTTACTTTTGACCTGCCGATTTACGCTTCAGGCCGAAGACTGGAGCGCGAGGGCCTGGCTAAAACCGGCTGGACTTATATGCTTAATTATTTTTCCACGATTTTTTTTAAAAAACCCTATGACACGGTCAAAAAAGATTTTAAAAATAAATACGCGAAAACTTTGGCGAGAATTAAAGAGTAAATAATTATTTGTCATTGCGAGGACCTTAATTTTAAATTGTCATTGCGGGCTCCCGCCCGCCTCGCAAGCGAAGCGTTGCGGGCGCGGTGACCCGCAATCCAGGACGATGGGAATATTGACCAACATGGTTTTTCTGGATTCCTGCTTTCGCAGGAATGACGAAAGTAATTTACTCTTCGCAATGACAAGATTGAAAATATGAAAATATTAGTCACCGGCGGCGCCGGGTTTATTGGCTCTAACTTTATACGTTATTGGCTAAAAAAATATCCAGCTGACAGCCTAGTCAATCTGGACGCTTTAACCTACGCCGGCAATTTAGAAAATTTGTCGGATATTGAAAATAATAAAAATTACAAATTTATTAAAGGCAGTATTTGTGATGATAATTTAGCCTACGATTTGGTTCAAGACTTGGATTTAATAGTAAATTTCGCGGCCGAGTCGCACGTTGACCGCTCAATTATGGACTGCCGCGATTTTATCACAACCAATGTTGAGGGTACGCGAACTTTATTGGAGGCGGCTAAATCCGCCAGCCGGCGGAACGGCAAAATAAGATTTCATCATATTTCCACGGACGAAGTTTTCGGTTCGCTCGGCCCGAGCGATAAGCCGTTTAATGAAACTACTCCTTATGATCCAAGAAGCCCTTATAGCGCTTCTAAAGCCGCCGCCGATCATCTGGTACGAGCCTATTGGCACACGTATGAGCTGCCTATTACCATTTCCAATTGTTCCAACAATTACGGCCCTTATCAATTTCCGGAAAAAATTATTCCATTATTCATTACTAATCTCTTGGCCAATAAAAAAATCCCGGTCTACGGCCAGGGAAAAAATATACGCGATTGGATTTATGTTGATGATCATAACGCCGGCGTTGACGCTATTATTAAAAGAGGCAGACTCGGGCAGTCCTATTGTTTGGGCGGAAACAGCGAGCTGACTAATTTTAAGCTTACCAAAAAGATATTAAGTTTTATGGGCAAGGGCGAGGATATGATTGAATATGTAACGGACCGGCCGGGGCATGACCTGCGCTACGGCCTGGATTTTACCAAAGCTAAAAATGAACTGGGCTGGCGGCCGGCCGTGAACTTTAACGACGGCTTAAAGAAAACCATCGCTTGGTATAAAAATAATCAGGCTTGGTGGCAAAATATTAAAAGCGGGGAGTATTTAGAATATTATAAAAAGCAGTATGGCCAATAAGAAAATTTTAATTTTAGGCGCTAAAGGAAATTTAGGTCGTCAGTTGCAAAAAGTTTTCGCGGCTGAAGATGTTATGGCTTGGGATCGGGGAGAGATTGATATTACGGACCGGGAATTGATCTTAAAAAAAATTGCTGATTTAAAGCCGGAGCTGGTGATCAATGCCGCGGCTTATAACGCGGTTGATAAGTGCGAGGCTAGCGACGAGGAATATGAGCTGGCGAAAAAAATCAATATTGACGGACCTAAATTTTTAGCCGAAGCTTGCCTGCGGATTGGCGCGATTTTAGTCCATTATTCCACGGATTATGTTTTTGACGGCGTCCGCCGGAGCGGCTATATTGAGAACGACGAGCCAAAACCAATTAACCGTTACGGCAAAACTAAATTCCACGGCGAAAAAAGGATTCTGGAATTAAGCGGCGCCGGGCTTAAGTGGTATTTAATCAGGACTTCAAAATTATTCGGGCCTAAAGGAGAAAGCCTGATGGCTAAACCGAGTTTCTTTGACATCATGCTGGAGAAAGCACGGATTAAGCCGAGTTTAGAGGCGGTTGACGATGAATTAAGCTGTTTTACTTATACGGTTGATCTGGCCGCGGCCACTAAAAAATTGGTTGACAACGGCGGCGGCTACGGCATCTATCATCTAGTAAATAGCGGCGCTGGCACTTGGTATGAAGCGGCCTTGGAATTATTTAAACTGGTTGGAATTAAGATTGAAGTGAAACCGGTAAGCAGTGAAAAGTTAGCTCGTCCGGCCAAAAGGCCGAAGTATTCAGTACTATTAAATACTAAACTGCCGTTGCTCCGGGATTATCGGCGGGCCTTGAGGGAATATTTGGGGAAATGAATAACGAATTATGAATAATGAATAATGGGAAAATACAAAACCATAATTCATAATTCATAATTTATACGTATGCGCGGAATAATTTTAGCCGGCGGAACGGCCACTCGCTTGTTTCCGCTTACGGCCACCACCTCAAAACAGCTTTTGCCGATTTATGACCGGCAGATGATTTTTTATCCGTTAAATGTTTTAGTAAAGGCCGGTATAAAAGATATTTTGATTATTATCGCGCCGGAGCACTCCGGTCATTTTTTGAACTTGCTCGGGTCAATTTTTGATAAAAATGACATTCGTCTGGAATTTAAGGTGCAAAAAATTCCGCGCGGTCTGGCCGACGCTTTTTTAATCGGCGAAAATTTTATTGATGGGGATAATGTTACTATGATTTTGGGCGATAATATTTTTGAAGATGATTTCTCCGAGGCGATAAAAAATTTTAAAAGTGGCGGCCAAGTTTTTGCGGTAAAAGTGCCTGATCCGGAACGTTCCGGCGTGGTGCAGTTTGATGATAAAATGAAAGCGGTTAAAATCGTGGAAAAACCGAAAGAATGGCTTAGCGATTACATTATTCCCGGTTTATATATCTACGACAGCCGGGTGGTTGATGTAGCCAGACAAGTTAAACCTAGCGCCCGAGGCGAGATTGAAATTACTGATTTGCATAATTGGTATTTAGAGAGGGGAGAGTTGACGGTTGGCTTAATAAAAGGCAAATGGCTGGACGCCGGTACTTTTGACTCTCTACTTGAAGCCGGCCAGTACGTCAAGGAAAAGAAATTATACGAAAAATTTGACCCAATAATCAACCAGGCGATTTTAGAATTTAATCAGGAGCTAAAAAATTTGGCTAAGAAAAAATTGTAAATTGAACTATGGCCGAAAAATATAAAATTTATATCGGTTTTATAACTTACGGCGATTTAACGGCAAAATATTTGCCGTATTTTTTACCCAGCCTGAAACAGCAAAGTTTTAAAGATTTTAAGATTTTAGTCATTGATAATAGCGAGGTTGAGAATAATAATAATGCCAGCTATATAAAAAATAATTTTTCGGAAATTGATTTAACCTGGGCCGGCGATAATTTAGGCTTTGCCAAGGCTTTTAATATTATGATCAGGCGGGCGATTCGCCAGGGCGCTGAATATTTTTTAGCGCTTAATCCGGATATGATTTTAGAGCCGGACGTAGTGGTTAAACTGGTAAATGAATTGGACAACAACCAGGCGCTGGGATCGGCAACGGCCAAAATATTAAAGTGGAATTTTGCCGATCAGAAAAAAACTAATATTATAGATAGTTGTGGAATTAAATTATTGCCAGGCTTAAGGTTCGTTGATTGCGGCCAGGGAGAGAAAGATGAAGCAGATTGCAATGATGAAATAATCGGTCCTTCCGGCGCTTGCGCGATTTATCGCTTAAGCGCTTTGGAAAAAATTAAGCGCGTCGGGCAATATTTTGACGAACTGATGTTTATGTATAAAGAGGATTGTGATTTGGCTTACCGGCTTTATTTGGCCGGTTTTAAGTCAAACTGCGTTGTTAGCGCCGTGGTTTATCATGACCGCTCCAGCGCCGGCCGGGGCGAAAATAATTTGGCCGTGGCCTTAAACCGCAAGCATAAAAGCCGGCGGGTCAAGCAGTTGTCATTTTTAAACCAGCAGATTATTTTTATAAAATACTGGCGCTTGCAAAATTGGCGTGAAAAAATAAATATAATTTGGTTTGAAATTAAAATGCTGGTTTTCGCTTTATTTTTTGAACCGTATTTATTTAAAGAGTTAATAAATTTAAGTAAAATCAGCCATAAAATAATAAGATACAAAAATGGGAATTAAATTAAATTTAGGTTGCGGCAATAAAAAGATCCCCGGCTTTATCGGGGTTGACCGAGTTAAAACAGCGGCCGCAGACTTAATTCATGATTTGAATATCAGGCCTTACCCGTTTGCCGATAATAGCGTTGATGAAATTATCGCCGATAATGTTCTAGAGCACTTAAATGACATAGTTGCGGTTATGGCCGAGTGGCATCGGATTTGCCGTCCGGGCGCCATCATTAAAATAAGCTTGCCATATTATAAATCAAGCGGCGCTTTTAGCGACCCGACGCATCAGCATTTTTTTACGGAAAACAGCTTTCAGTATTTCAGTCCGGAGCATGAATATCATTTTTATGCCCAGACCAAGTTTAAAACTTTGAAAATTAAATTATTAGCCAAAGATTTTAATGATTTTCGCCATAAATTAAGAAACCTTTTGCCGTTTAAGAAATTTTTTAATTTTTGGCTATTTAATATTTACGACGAAATTTATTTTGAACTGGCCTGCGTAAAATAATATGGATTTATCAATCATCATCGTTTCCTGGAACGTTAAAGAAAAGCTGAAAGATAATTTAAGAGCGCTCTATGAAAGCCAAAACGTTGACTTTGAAATTTTTGTGGTGGACAATAATTCAAGCGACCAGACCGTGGCAATGGTAAAAAATGATTATCCAAAAGTGAAACTAATCGCTAATTCGGAAAATTTAGGTTTTGCTAAAGCTAATAACCAAGCGATTAAACTGGCCGCCGGCCGCTACATTCTTCTTTTAAATCCGGATATGCGCGTGTTTGACGATACTTTATCAAGAGTAGTTTCCTGGTCTGATAAGCATGAACGCGCCTGGGTGATCGGCTGCCGCTTAATAGATGAAAGCGCCAGAATCGTTAAGCAGGTGCGCTGTTTTCCCGGGCTGGCGGATCAACTAGCCATTATTTTAAAAGTTCCTCATATTTTCCCGGCCGTTTTAAATAAATACTTAATGAACGATTTTGACTATTCTAAATCAGCTTCGGTTGATTCTATCAGGGGCGGCTTTTTTATGATTAGGCGGGAGGCGATTGCCAAAATCGGCTGGCTGGATGAAAGATATTTTTTATGGTTTGAGGAAGTTGATTATTGCCGGCGGGTTAAAGAGGCCGGCGGCGAAATTTGGTACGTGCCTGGCGCCGAATGCATTGATTTAATCGGGCAGAGTTTTAAGCAGGTTAATTTAGCCGTCAAGCAAAGATATTTCCGCGATTCCATGCTAAAATATTTTAAAAAGTGGCAGCCGGGTTGGCAGTACTGGCTTTTACGTTTAGCCTGGCCGCTGGGCTTAATGATTGTCCGGCTATGGAGCAGGTTAAGGGCTATTTTAAAATAGTCTTAAAAGAATTATTCGTTTTTATATCTCAAAAAAAATAAATTCAAAGCGGCCAATGTAAGGTCAGGATGTTAATATGGATTTTAAAAAAATAAAAAAAATATATTTAATCGGCGTTAAAGGCGTGGGCATGACCATGCTGGGGCAATATCTGGCCGCCCAAGGCGCGCAGGTAAGCGGTTCGGATGGGCCGGAAAAATACATGACTGACGCGGCGCTGAAAAATTCCGGCATAAAAATTATTGAGCATTTTAATGCGGCTAATATACCTAAGGACGTTGATTTAGTTATTTATTCAACCGCTTATAATGCCGAAACTAACGTTGAAGTGGCCGTGGCTTTGTCTGGAAAAATAAAAACGCTTACTTACGCCCAGGCTCTGGGCGAAGTGTTTAACCAGAAATACGGTCTGGCCGTGGTTGGTTCGCATGGCAAAACCACGACCACGGCCTGGTTAGGCTATGTTATGAAAATGGCCGAGCTTGAACCCAGTGTTATGGTAGGCGCCTCTGTACCGCAATTTAACGGCTGCGCTTTAACGGGTGAGTCTGATTATTTATTGATTGAAGCGGATGAATATCAAAACAAACTTAAATATTACGAGCCCAAAGCCGTAATTTTAACTAATATTGATTATGATCATCCTGATTTTTTTTCCACCGCGGAAGATTATAAAAATGTTTTTCTAGAATTTATAAAAAAAATTCCGGTTAAAGGATTTTTAGTCGCGAATTTTGACGATCCGCTAATTAGAAAAATCGCCAGAGTGAATTGCCGCGGCCAAGTTATAACTTATGCTCTTAACGAAGCGGCCGATTATGTGGCTTATGATATTAAAAGCGACGGGCAGAGGCAGTATTTTAAAGTAAAATTAGGGGCAGGAGATGAAGATAATCCCCCCTACCCCCCTTTATCAAGGGGGGATGAGCTGGGTGATTTTTCTATTCGGCTCTGTGGTCGGCATAATATTTATAATGCTTTGGCCGTGATTGCCGCTAGCGTTGAGCTGGGCATTGAGCTTTTTAAAATCAGAAAATATTTAGAAGAATTTTCCGGCGCGGCCAGAAGAATGCAGGTTTTAGGCGAATTCAAGGGCGCGCTGGTAATTGACGATTATGCCCATCACCCCACAGAAATAAAAGCTACTCTGGAAGCGCTGCGACAGAAATATGGCGGCCGGAAATTAGTCGTGGCTTTTCATCCGCATACTTTCAGCCGCACTAAAGCTTTGTTTAATAATTTTGCCCAAAGTTTCAGCCAGGCCGATGAACTGATTATTATTGACATTTACGGTTCGGCGCGAGAAAAACAAGGCGGGGTGAGTAGTTTGGAATTGACGAGAGAAATAAGAATCAGGAATCAGGAATCAGGAATCAGGCAAACTGTGGATCATATTCCAACGCTGGCTGAATGTGAAGAATATTTACGGCGAAAAGCCAAGAGAGATGATATTATTGTGTTAATGGGCGCCGGGGATATATTTAGGGTAGGAAATAATTTATTGAGCAAATAAATAGTTCTAATAATACGAATTACGAATTTGTTACGAATTTACAAATACTGTCATAAATGTTTTGTTTAATTTCGTAAATTCGTAAAGGATTTGTAATTCGTATATTTATGAAAGAAAAATTAAACTTAAAATTAGATAAAAGGCCGGTTAAGATGCGGCAATTTTGGCGAAGATTGTGGCGGCTGATCGCGCCAACTCATAAGCAAATTATTTATTTGTTTATTTTAATCGCGGCTTATGAAATTTTTAAATTTGTCGGGCCGTATTTGCTTAAAAAAATTATTGATTTGATCACTGATTTTAAGCCCGAGCATATAAAGAATATATTATTTTTTATATTTTTAATTTTAATTTTTGATTTAGTAGTGGCTATAATTGATTATTTCGCGGATAAAGAAAGTTTTAAGATATTAGCTGAAGTGGAAAGATACTTATCGGTTAACGCTCAGGAAAAAATGGTCAGGCTGGGCCTGGCTTATCATGAAAGAGAAAATACCGGCAATAAAATATTTAAAATCAGGCGCGGCATTGATAAAATAATTGAACTGTTGATGAATTCATTTTTTGAAGTCGGTCCGACCGTAATTCAGGTTATCCTTACCGCCATCATCATGTTTTTTGTGGACTGGCGTTTTGGCTTGATTTTTTCTTTATTCGCGCCGCTGTTCGCCTGGCTGACCGCCAAACTGAATTTAGAAATTAGCCCTTTGCGCAAATTCCGGCATGACAGGTATGAAGAAGCGGCCGGTAAAATGGCCCAGACTATTATCAATATCAATACGGTAAAATCGTTCGTCCATGAAGAGCGGGAAATAAAAGAATACGGCGCCATCGAGCAGAAAACTAAGCGAGTGGCTTTGTTTGAACATTTTAAAATGCTGAAATTTAATTTTTCCCGGATTATGGTAATAACTTTAGGCCGGATTTCAATTATACTGTTCGGCGTTTATTTGGCCTGGCAGGGCAGTATCACTGTCGGCAGTCTGGTTTTTATTATTACCATTTCGGAAAAAGCTTTAATTTCTTTGTTTAGAATTTCCCGGCTGTATGACCGGATTATGGATTCAAGCGAAGCTATTGATCTGCTGTATAAATTAAATCGCGAAGCGCCGGACATAGTTAATCCCGAACAGGGCCTTAAAGTTAAAGGGCTTAAAGGCGCGGTTGAATTTAAGCAAGTTGATTTTATCTATCGCCATAGCAAAGTAAAAGCGCTTGACCGGGTAAGTTTTAAGATCAATGCCGGCGGTTTTACGGCTTTGGTCGGTCCGTCGGGCGGCGGCAAGACCACGGTGGCGCGCCTGATTTACCGCCACTACGATCCGGCTTCGGGCGCGGTCCTGCTTGATGGCAAAAATTTAACCGAATATGATTTGTACGGCTTTAGAAAATTCATGGCTATTGTGCCGCAAGAGGTGGAAATTTTTGATTCCAGCGCTAAAGACAATATCGCTTACGCCAGGCCGGATGCGAGTTTTAGGGAAATTACCGCCGCGGCTAAAATCGCCAATGCCGCGGAATTCATTGAAAAATTAGCTCAAGGCTATAATACTTTAGTGGGCGAGCGGGGCATAAAACTTTCCGGCGGACAAAGACAGCGCCTCGGCATCGCCCGGGCCGTACTGGCTAATCCGAAAATTTTAATTTTTGATGAAGCCACCTCTAATCTGGACTCTTACAGCGAGAAATTAATTCAAGAAGCTTTAAGTAAAATCAGCCGCGGCCGAACGGTTATCGTGATCGCCCATCGGTTGAGTACAATTCAGCAAGCCGATAAAATAATCGTTTTGGAAAACGGCCAGGTGGCGGAGCAAGGCAGCCATCATGAACTTGCTAAAATAAACGGCGGTTTATATAAAAAATTGTTAAATCTCCAGCGATTGGGGGATATCAAGTAGATGATAGTAAAAATAATCACTAATATTATATTGATAATCGTTTTGGCCGTGGTGCAGATTTCCTTAATTAGCGCCTTACCCGGCCTAGCCGGCAATTTGAATTTAGTTTTAGTGGCGCTAATTTTTATTTTAGGTTTTTCCAGTCTTGATTTCGCGGCCTGGTGGACGATTGGCCTTGGTTTTTTATTGGAAATTTTTTCTTTTTTGCCTTTTGGCGCTTATCTTATTAGCTTAAGCCTTACGCTTATGATCGCTAATTTTTTACTGAATTATTTTTTTACCAATCGTTCGCTTTATTCATTTTTAGCCCTTACCGGTTTAGCCACGGTTATTTATGAATTAATAATTAATTTTTTTGTTTTAATTTTTATGGAGATAAATTTACCGGCGGCGCTAACGGCCGGTAATTTTTGGTTTTCCAAATTAGAGCAAATCGGCTTGAATCTTTTACTGGCTGTTATTATCTATTATATAATTCATTTTTTAGGCAGAAATTTAAGGCCGGTATTTTTATTTCACGGGGTAAAAAAATATTAACATGGTTTTTTCATTTAGAAAACAATTTAAAAGAAGCCAGCCTTTTACCATCAGACAAGGCGAGATTAAGTTTGGCAAGTTGAACCGTGGCGCGGCCGCCGATTGGCTGGAAGAGACCGTTGGCACTAAAGAAACTATTGGCAGAAATTTTGACATAAATAAAATTTTTAAAATAAATTTAGTCTGGCTTTTTTTTATGCTGATTATTGTCGGCCGCGCCGCCTGGCTGCAGTTAGCCAAAGGAGATTATTACCATGAATTAGCCGAAGGCAACCGCATCAGAGTTGAAAGGCTGGAAAGCCGGCGGGGGATAATTTATGATCGCGCGCTTAGGCCCTTAGTCAGAAATTCGGCTAATTTTTTATTATATCTGGTGCCGGCCGATTTGCCGAAAGATAGTTTGGCGCGCCAGGTCATTATTAAAAAGCTTAGTGAAAATTTAGGCAATTTAGAGCTTGAGGACATGGTAAGTTCGCTGTCCAAAGTTAAGCCTGGTTCGCTGGAATCATATCAGCCGCTGTTTATCGCCGATAATATTGAATATGATAAGGCCCTAAAGCTTTATTTAGCCTCGGCTAACCTGCCCGGCGTGGTTATAACCAATAAAACCAGGCGGGAATATAATTTATTCAGCTTGTCTTTATCGCATATCCTGGGTTATACGGGAAAAATTAATGATAAAGAATTGGCTAAATTCGGTTTAGACTATCTGCCGATTGATTATATCGGCAAAAGCGGTTTGGAAAATTTTTGGGAAAACGAAATGAAGGGCGCTAATGGCCAGAAACAAATTGAAGTTGACGCTTTAGGCAAAGAAAAAAAGATTATTAACCAAGAAGCCGGCCAGGACGGGCATAATTTAGTTTTATCAATTGACATTGATTTACAGAAAAAATTGGAGCGGTCGGTCATAGCCGTTTTAGAGAAAATTCATCTTAATAAAGCTTGCGCCATCGCCTTGGATCCAAATAACGGCGAAATTTTAGCCATGATCAGCTTGCCTTCATACAATAATAATGATTTTGCCCGCGGTTTAACGGCCGCAGAGTATCAGAATATCGCCAATCATCCTGACCACCCTTTATTCAACCGCTGTATTTCCGGCGAATACCCGTCAGGTTCAACTATCAAGCCTGTCATCGCGGCCGCGGCGCTTGAGGAAAAGGTCATTAACGAGACTACCAGTTTTTTAAGCGCCGGAGGCATAAGAATCGGCCAGTGGTTTTTTCCGGACTGGAAAGCCGGCGGGCATGGTGCGACTAATGTCAGGCGGGCCTTAGCCGAGTCAGTTAATACTTTTTTTTATTATATCGGCGGCGGTTATCAGGATTTTCAAGGACTAGGACTGGAACGGATGGTACGATATGAAAAATTATTCGGCTTGGCCGCTCAAGCCGGCATTGATCTGCCGAGCGAAGCCGGCGGGTTTTTACCGACCGCGGAATGGAAGCAAAAAACTAAAGGCGAGCCCTGGTATATCGGCGATACTTATCATTTAGCCATTGGCCAGGGTGATACTTTAGTTACACCTTTACAGATTGCCGACTATACGGCGATTTTTGCTAATCACGGCTCTTTATACCGGCCGCATTTAATCAGGCAGATTTTAAACAGCCGCGATGAGTTAATCGGTCAGGTTGATAACCGGCCGGTCAAAGTTAATATTATCAGTTCTAAAAATATAGAGATTGTCCGGCAGGGCATGAGGCAGGCGGTGACGGCCGGCAGCGCGCGCAGTCTGCAGTCAGTGCCGGTCCCAGTAGCCGGCAAAACCGGCACGGCGCAATGGTCAGCCAATAAGCCGACTCATGCCTGGTTCACCGGTTTCGCGCCTTACGATAAGCCGCAAATCGTGATCACGATTTTAATTGAGTCCGGCGGCGAAGGCTCGTCTACGGCCGTACCAATCGCCAATGAAGTTTTGAGCTGGTGGTTTAGTCAGAAGAGATAGGTATATACAGATACAGACCCGCGTGGTCTGCAAGCCTGCAGACCCCGCGGGTCTGGTAAAAAATTAGCACTCTTGACAAGAGAGTGCTAATTGCTGTAAAATGGTTTTATATGGACCCCGTTAGATAAAATATAAGTTTAACGGCGGTCATAAATATATGAAGATATCTAACGGGGTGGATAAACGCAAGGAATTGATACTGAAAACCATTATTAAAGAGCATATTAAAACCGCTTTGCCGGTCGGCTCAGAAGGCTTAGTTGATAAGTATAATTTAGACATTTCTTCGGCCACGGTCAGAAACGAAATGGCCGAACTGGAACAATCCGGCTATATTGCCCAGCCGCACACTTCAGCCGGCCGCATACCTACGGAAAAGGCTTATAATTTCTACTTAGAAAATTTAAGCGAAAAAAATTTAAGCCAGGCCGAGGTTAAGCAGTTTGAGAAGTTATTGGCTAAAAAAAATGAAATCAGTTTTAAGCAGGCGGCTAAAGATATGGCGAAAATTTCTGACAACGCGGTTTTTTGGGCCTTTCATAAGCATAATCTTTATTACACCGGCATTTCTAATCTCCTGCATCAGCCGGAGTTTTCCCAAACCGGTTTGATCTATGATATTTCCGAAGTGATTGACCGGGTTGATGAAATTATCGGGCAGATTTTTAATGATTTGAAGTTCGGGCCGCAAATTATGCTGGGTTCAAAAAATCCGTTTAGCCCGCATTGCGGCGCGGTTTTAGCCAAGTATCGGCTTAATGATAATATCGGCTTAGTCGGCATTTTAGGCCCGGTCAGGATGAATTATGAAAAAAATTTGGCCTTGATAAAATTTATAAATAATATATTAATGGACCCCGTTAGAAGTTAAGATTTTAACGAGTAATACGATAAGTATTTTAATTATAAACTTGCCTGCTGACTTCTAACGGGGCGGGAAAATAATATTATGACGGAAGAAAAAGAGATTAATAATTTTGGTTGTAAGTACGCTATTAGCGGCGCCAGCGCGTTTATTTTTAATGAGCAAGGCAAATTATTTTTAACCAGATCGCCGAAATGGAATAATTTATGGGTGGTCCATGGCGGCAAAGTTGAATTTGGCGAGAGTTTAGAGGAGGCTTTAAAAAGGGAAATTAAAGAAGAAACCAATTTATCTATAAGAGATATCAGATATTTTATAACAGTAGAATTAAATAGAACCGAAGCGAGGCCTGATCTGCATATGGTGGTGAATGAATATATCGCGCTAACCAGCGATAGCGAGGTAAAATTAAATAATGAACATAGCGAATTTGATTGGCGTACGCCTGAAGACTGGCTTAAAGAAAAAGATTTATATCCTAATGTCAGAGAGGCAATTGAATATTATTTAAATGAATTTTTACCTAAACAAGACTGTGAAAATTTATATAAGCGCGCTTTAGCCGATTATCAAAATTTATTAAAACAAACGGCTAAAGAAAAAATGCAATTCGCGGCTTACGCCAATGAGCAGATGTTAAGAGAAATTTTGCCGGTGTATGATCATTTAAAATTAGCCATGGAGCATCATACCGCGTCCGCAACGCCTTGCCACGCCTGCCTTGCAAGCAAGGCATTGCGGGCAGGCTTGCGAGACGGGCGGGACGGCGAGTCAGCCGACGACTGGCTTAAAGGCGTAGAGTATGTGGTTAAGCAATTTAAAGATGTTTTGGAAAAAAGCGGCATTGAAGAGATAAAAATTGAAGATAAAAAATTTGACCATAATTTAATGGAGGCGTTAAATAGCGAAGAAACCGATGACCAAAATCTTGACGGCCAAGTGGCCAGACAGATTAAAGCCGGCTATAAGCTGAACGGGAAAATTATTGAGCCGGTTAAGGTGGTGGTATATAAGTTGAAATAATTTTCAATTTTCAATGATCAATTTTCAATGAATGACCAATTATCAAATTTTCAATTGAAAATTATAATATTGGAAATTGTTTGAAAATTGGAAATTGATAATTGAAAATTGAACAAAGATTAAATAATAATTAAATTTATTTCCGCGGTTAATTCTGGCAAACGGAATTAACGCGGTGGAGGAAAAAAATATGCCCATCATAAAATGGACGCCATTCCTTGAACCGTTTGAGGAGATGGATAAAATGTTTGAAAGTTTAATGCCGACGCGCGGCGACTATACCGGCTATATGCCGGCCGTGGATGTTTATCAGGACAAAGATAAAGTTTATGTGGAAACGCAATTGGCCGGCATTGATCCGGATAAAGTTGACATTTCCATTGAAAATGATGTTTTAACCATTAAAGGCGAAAGCGAAAAGAAAAGCGAAGTGGAAGATAAAAATTATTACCGCAAGGAAATCAGGCGCGGCAGTTTTTTCAGGAGCGTGCCTTTGCCGGCGCATGTTTTAGGGGGAGAGGCTAGCGCCGAAGCGGTTAACGGCATTTTAAAAATTACCGCGCCCAAAGCGCCCGAAGCCAAGCCTAAGACGATTAAAATTAAGACAAATAGGAAGTAGAAGTTAGAAGTAATAAAATTCATCTGTCATTGCGAGGAGCCCGCATCTGCGGGAGATGAAGCAATATTTTTATTTGTCATTCCGGCCTCCGAGCCGGAATCCAGGATTCAGTGGCACAGACATCTTATTTTATTATAACCTTAGCAAACCGAACTGCCTACGGACTTATCATGGATTCCCGCTTTCGCGGGAATGACAAAAAGAAAGTAGTCGCTCGCCATGACAATTACCTTTTGTCATTCCCGAAGCCGCAGGCTGTCGGGAATCCATGGGTGGGCGGTAGGGATGTTTTTATTGCGAGGACGCGAGTTAGTTAATAAGAAAAAAAATACAACATCAAAATAATAATTTATAGTATGAAAAAGTCACTGCAAAGAATTGAAAACTTTTATTTGAGTCAAGGTTGTAAAGGATATGAATTACGCAAAGTTTTATTGAAAGATAAAGATTATCAAAAACTTCTTAAAGAAAGAAGACAAAAATTGACTAAAAAAATTTCGTTGACAAAAACAGAAGAAAAGAAATATGCAATGTCAATAGATAAAGATTACGAGATTTTATTCAAAGTCAAACAGCTTGAAAAATTAAAGCTAAACAAAGAGGAAAAATTTTTGATTAAATTTATACGAACCCAACTAGAACATGATTGGAGAAAATGGCTGATAGAACAACTTGACAAAATTTTACTAAAATATCAATAACTTAACTTGTCATTGCGGCGCGCTTAAGCCTGGATTACCCCCGCAGATGCGGGGCGGGAATGACAGAAAAAAAGACCGGAATAACAAAGAAAAAATAATTAACAAATAATAATTAATTCGTTTTTGTGAAAAGTTGTGGTGATAAAGCAAGCTCTAAATAAATATTATGTTTGTGAGATTGCTTCGTCGCTTCGCTCCTCGCAATGACAAAGAATAAATATGTCAAAAATTTTAGGAATTGATTTGGGAACGACTAATTCGGCTATGGCGATTATTGAAGGCGGCCAGCCGAAAATTTTAGAAAACGCCGAAGGCAATCGGACCACGCCTTCCATCGTGGCGATTTCTAAAAATGGCGAACGATTAGTCGGCTTAACCGCCAAAAGGCAAGCCGTGACTAATCCGGAAAATACGGTCTACGCGGTTAAGCGCTTAATCGGCCGCAGTTTTGAATCTGATGAAGTCCAGCGCGATATTAAAATTTCGCCTTATAAAATAGTTAAGGCTAACGGCGGCGTGAAAATAAAAATGTCGGACAAAGAATACACGCCGCAGGAAGTTTCGGCCATGATTTTAGCTAAATTAAAAGCCGACGCCGAAGCTAAATTAGGCGAGAAAATTACCGAAGCCATTATCACCGTGCCGGCTTATTTTGACGATTCGCAAAGACAGGCGACTAAAGACGCCGGACGCATCGCCGGGCTTGACGTTAAACGGATTATTAACGAACCCACGGCCGCGGCTTTAGCTTATGGCTTTGAAAAAAAGAAAGGCGAGCAGATTGCGGTCTATGATTTAGGCGGCGGCACTTTTGATATTTCCATCTTAGACGTAAGCGCCGATACGGTTGAAGTTAAGTCCACTAACGGCGATACTCATTTAGGCGGCGAAGATTTTGACCAGAGAATTATAAACTGGATAATCGGCGAGTTTAAAAAAGACCAGGGCCTGGATTTATCTAAAGACACGCTGTCTTTGCAAAGAATAAAAGAAGCCGCGGAAAAAGCCAAAATTGAATTGTCAACCACTATGGAAACGGAAATTAACCAGCCGTTTATAACCACTGACGCTAACGGGCCGAAGCATTTAGTCATGAAAATATCGCGGGCCAAACTTGAGGAATTAGTCGGGGATTTAGTGGAGAAAACCATCGCGCCCTGCCAGTCGGCTTTAAAAGATGCCGGTTTTACGGTTAACGATATTCAGGAAGTAATTTTAGTCGGCGGCATGACCCGTATGCCCTTAGTACAGAAAAAAGTTAAAGAGTTTTTTAATAAAGAGCCGAATTTATCAGTTAATCCGGATGAAGTTGTGGCCGTGGGCGCGGCCGTGCAGGCCGGAGTCTTAGCTGGCGACGTTAAAGATGTTTTACTTTTAGACGTTACGCCCTTAACTTTAGGCATTGAAACTTTAGGCGGCGTGGCTACGCCCTTGATTGATCGCAATACTACTATACCAACCTCAAAATCGCAAACCTTTTCCACGGCGGCCGATGGCCAGACTAGCGTGGAAATTCATGTCTTGCAAGGCGAGCGCCCGATGGCGGCTGACAATAAAACTCTGGGCCGGTTTATTTTAGACGGCATTCCCTCGGCGCCGCGCGGCGTGCCGCAGGTTGAAGTAAGTTTTGACATAGATGCTAACGGCATTCTTAATGTTAAGGCTAAAGATAAAGCTACTAGTAAAGAGCAAAAAATTACCATTACCGCTTCTTCCGGTCTGTCTAAAGAAGAAGTGGAAAAAATGAAAAAAGAAGCCGAACTGCACGCCGAGGAAGACAAGAAAAAAAGAGAGCAGGTAGAAATAAAGAATCAGGCCGAAGCGGTTATTTTTCAGACGGAAAAATTAATTAAAGACGCGGGCGATAAAATAAAACCAGAAGATATAAAAGAACTGCAGGATAAAATTGAAGATTTAAAAAAAGTTAAAGATAGCGATCAGGCTGATGATATAAAAAAGAAATTAGAAGAATTAAATATGGCGGCGCAAAAAATCGGCGCGGCCATGTATCAGGCCGCCTCCGCTGACGCTTCGGCGAGCCAAGCAGGACAGACTGGTTCGACTGACGGTGGAGCGCAACCTGGTGATGGTAAAAGCGATGATAAAGACAAAGGTCCGATTGAAGGGGAATTTACGGAAAAAAAGTAGATTCAATTTACAATTACAAATTAACAATTACGAATGAAAGATAATATAATAAAGACAAAAAGCTATAATTTTGCCATAAGAATTGTTAATTTATATAAATATTTGACTGTAAATAAAAGAGAATATATATTATCAAAACAAATTTTAAGAAGCGGTACTTCAATCGGCGCTAATGTGGAAGAGGCGATAGGCGGACAATCAGAAAAAGATTTTGTTTCAAAATTATCAATGGCGTATAAAGAAGCTAGGGAAACCAGATATTGGATAAATCTATTAGTTGATACTTATATTTTAGAAAAAAATTTGTCTCTTTCTCTTTTAAATGATTGTGAAGAAATATGCAAAATAATTGGCAGAATACAAAAAACTACTAAAGATAAAATTCGTAATTCGTAATTCGTAATTGATAATTGTTAATTGACATGTCTAAAGACTATTACAATATACTCGGCGTGGACAAGAACGCTTCACCGGACGAAATTAAAAAAGCTTTTCGTAAGCTGGCGCATGAGCATCATCCGGATAAAAAGAGCGGCGATGAAGCTAAATTCAAGGAGCTTAATCAAGCTTATCAGATTTTAAGCGATCCTAAAAAACGAGCCCAATACGATCAATTCGGCTCGGATTTCGGAGAAGCTCGAGCCGGTGGTGGCCAGGGTTTTTCCGGTTTTAGTGATTTTACCGGCGGGTTTAACATCAATATGGATGATCTGGGCGATATTTTCGGCGGGCTGGGCGATGTCTTTAATTTTTCCGGTCAGGGCGGTTCTCGCGGCCGGCGGTCCAGGCGCGGCAATGATATTCAGGCGCTTTTGGCCATTGATTTTAATGAAGCGGTTTTTGGCGCGGAAAAGGAAATCAGTTTAAAAAAAACCGTGAAATGCTCCAGGTGCCAGGGCGAAGGGCGAGAACCGGGCACAGAGGTTATTACTTGTAAAACCTGCGGCGGCCAAGGGCGCGTCACTAGAGTTCAGCGGACAATTTTAGGCAATATGCAAGTGCAAATGACCTGCGAGGCTTGCCATGGCGAGGGTAAAATATTTAAAGAAAAATGTTCAGCTTGCCGCGGCGCCGGCTTGGCCCAGCAAATCGTTAATTTAAAAATTAAAATTCCGGCCGGCATTGATAATAATGAAACCATAAGATTATCCGGCCAGGGCGAAGCCGCGCCCAAAGGCGCTTCGGCCGGCGATCTGTATTTAAAAATAAGAGTTAATGCTGACCGCCGTTTTGAGCGCGACGGCGTTAATATAAAATCTTGGGCGGAAATCAGCTTTTCCCAGGCCGCTTTAGGCGATAAAATTGAAGTAGTGACGGTTGACGGGCCGGTTGATTTAAAAATTCCCGAAGGCACGCAGTCGGGCAAAATTTTTATTTTGCGCGGCAAGGGCGTGCCTTATTTAAACGGCCGCGGCGCTTTCGGCAGGACTCAAGCTAAGCGCGGCGATCATTTGGTTGAGGTGATTGTTAAAACGCCGGCCGGATTGTCAAAGAAGCAGAAAGAATTATTGAAAGAGTCTGGCCTATGAAAACTTACCATATAATCACCATCGGCTGCCAGATGAATAAGTCTGACAGCGAAAGACTGGCCGGCCGGCTGGAACAAAATGGCTATAAAAAGACTGATAATAAGTATCAAGCCGATTTAATTGTGGTTAATACTTGCGGCGTGCGCCAATCGGCCGAGGATAGAATTTACGGTTTGATTCCCGGGATTAAAAAAGCCAATCAAAAAGCCAAGATAGTTTTAACCGGCTGTCTGGCGGCTAGGCAAGATGTAAAAAATAGATTGAAAGATTATGTTGATGAGTGGCTGCCAATCAGTGAAATTTTCAATTTTCAATTTTCAATTTTCAAACAAACTCTAATTTTCAATTTTCAAGCAAATGCGAAATGCAAAAACGACTATTTAAAAATCATTCCTAAATACGAATCTGAATTTTCCGCTTTTGTGCCCATCGGCAATGGTTGTAATAATTTTTGTTCCTATTGCGTCGTGCCCTACGCGCGCGGCCGGGAAGTTTATCGGCCGGTTGAAGATATATTGGCTGAAGTAAAAGAGCTGGTTAAAAAAAATTATAAAGAAATTATTTTGATCGCGCAAAATGTCAATTCATATAAATCCCAAATTCCAAATCCCAATAACCAAACAAATTCCAAATCCCAAATTAAAAATTCAAAAAATAAAATAATAGATTTTTCAGACTTGCTTAAGATGGTCAACGGCATTCAGGGTGATTTTTGGCTTAGGTTTATGACTAGCCATCCTAAAGATATGTCGGATAAGTTGATTGAAACTATGGTTGACTGCGAAAAAGTCTGCCATCAGGTTCATTTGCCGGCGCAGGCCGGCGATGATGAGGTGCTTGCTAGCATGAATAGAAAGTATAAAATAGCCGATTATGTTGAATTGGTTGGGAAGATAAGAAGTATTTTAAATGACCAAATCCCAATAACCAATAACCAAACAAATTCTAAATTCCAAGTCCCAAATTCCAAACAAAGTTTGTGGAAACAACCAGTTTCAATTACTACTGATCTTATAGTCGGCTTTCCGACTGAAACTAAAAGGCGGTTTGCTAATACAGCCAAACTGATGCGGCAAATAAAATTTGATATGGCTTATATCGCTAAATACAGCGCGCGGCCGGAAACCGCGGCCGCGAAAATGCAAGATAATGTGTCTACGGTTGAAAAGAAAAGGCGCGAGCAAATCTTAATGAAAATTTTAAGAAAAACAGCGCTGGAAAATAATAAAAAATATCTGGGCAAAATTATGAAGGTGCTGGTGGAAGGGGAAAGTAAAAGCGAAGAGTGGGCAGGGCGGACGGCAACCAATAAAAATGTCAAATTTCCATCCGCCAGCTGGCGGACAAATGACAAAAATAATTTAATAGGGAAGTTTGTAAATGTTAAAATTATTAAGGCGCAAGATTTTGGCCTGGCCGGGGAGTTAATCAGTTAATAATTTATGCAGAATAATAAAAAAATTATTGTGATACTTGGTCCGACGGCCAGCGGCAAAACTAAGTTGGCGGTTGACTTAGCCCTGAAATTTAATGGCGAGATTGTAAGCGCCGATTCCAGGCAGGTATATAAGGGGATGGATGTTGGCACCGGTAAAGACCTTAAAGACTATCGTCTTAAATTTCCAATTTCCAATTTCCAATTTCCAATTAAATTCAAAATTCAAAATTCAAAATTTATTGAAATTCCTTATCACTTAATTGATGTAGTAAATCCAAAGACGCAATTTGACTTAGCCAAGTATCAGAAAATGGCTTTTTCGGCCATTGACGATATTTTAAAACGCGGTAAATTGCCAATTTTAGCCGGCGGTTCAGGGCTTTATTTACAAGCTGTGGTAGATAATTATAAATTGTCTGATATAAAAAGTGATTTAATTTTAAGAAAAAAACTAGAGAAGTATAATGCTCAAGAATTGTTTGAAAAATTAGAAAAGCTGGCGCCGAAGCTGGCGGCTAAACTTAATCAAAGCGATAAAAATAATAAGCGCCGGCTAGTCAGATATTTAGAAATTTTAGCGCAAGACAAAAATTTTAAAAGCCGTCGCGGTCAAAGAAAATATCAGGCCTTGCTGGTCGGCCTTAAATTCGGCAAAGATATTTTAAAGCAGAGAATTTTTAAAAGATTATTAGCAAGAGTTAAAGAGCAAAATATGCTCGGCGAAGTGGAAAATTTGCGTAACCAGGGCTTAAGCTGGAAAAGGCTGGAAGATTTCGGTCTGGAATATAAATTTATTGCCTGGTATTTGCGGGGCAAATTGCCATACGACCAGATGATAGAAAAATTAAACGCGGCTATTTATCAGTTTGCTAAACGTCAGCTTGCCTGGTTTAAGCGCTGGGAAAAGCAGGGCGCGAACATAAATTGGCTGAAAGACAGTAAAAAAATTGAAAAGTTGGTTAGAGAATTTTTAAAATAAAAAGTGGGGTTGCGTGAAAGCAACCCCGGTGATTGGTTTTTGCGCCGCCTTTATTTAGGCGGTAGTTTGTATTGGCTGATCCAGCGCGTTTTTTCTTATGCTAGTTTTAATCATCGCTATGATATTAGCGATTTCCTCGGACTTTAAATTACGGTCGCATATCTTCCCCCTGATCTTGGGGAAGTATATTGCTATGACGCACTGGTTTTCTACTACGCATTTGATATGAATTATAGCTCTAAGCCAAAGAGGCAGGTCGCATTTACATAAGCGGTCATCATAGCCGTAGGCAACCATAATCGGACATGGTAATTTTTCAATCTGCCGAAATTTAGCAGCCTCCGGACAATCTTTTTCCTCTTCTTCTCCCTTCTCCCGGCAAAATGCTCCGCCAAGGTGACAGATATTTTCATAAAAAGAGCAGCGCATGATTATTTCCTCCTTTTCTTTTAAAGATCGTTGTCTTTTGTTCCGCCTAATGCCATATTCGGCGGCAATTCCTAAAATTACTCCCTAAAAAATTCCCCCCACCAAAATTTGGTGGGGGGAATTTTTAAATGATTTTTAATTTAAATCAGGCCTTTTAGTTTTCTCCATCAGTTCTTTCATAATTTCTTCAACGATTATCTCGCGCCGATCGTTTTCTTCATGTTCGGCATTCCAAATTAATTTTTCTTTGATTCGCGCGGACTCTGCCGGATCATTTTTTAAGCCGTCAAACAACCGATCAGCTTGTTCGGCGGTTAAATTGCCGCGCCTCGCTTCAAGCTGGAGCTGAGCACGGATCAATTTTAAAGTGTTCTCCAGCAAGGTTTTGCCTTTATGTTTTTCGGCTTGCTCTAATAAAGCCGCTTCTTCGGGGTTGTTGACTTTCAAATTTATTCTTTGAGACTCTGGTGTGAGTTTTTTTGAAAATTTTTCGTTAATTTCCTCTGACGATTTATATATTTCTACGCCCATAATTTATGATTAAATATTTATAATAAAATTATATCATGGTTATTTTTTTTGTCAATTTTTTAAGGTATTTTTTAATATTTCCAGCAATAATTTTGGATTAGCTTTGCCTTTGGTGGCTGACATAATTTGCCCGACCAGGAACTGCAAAACATTGGCTTTGCCGGCTTTATACTCGTCAACTTGTTTTTGGTTTTTAAATACGACTTCAGCGATAATTTTTTCTAAAGCCGCCCGGTCATCAAGCTGTTCCAGTCCTAAATCAGCCATGATAGCGGTCGGATCGCCGCCTTGCTTAAACATTTTTTCCAAAATAGTCTGGGCGGCCGAGGAGTTTATTTTTTCCTGGTAAATCAGGCAGATAAGTTCGGCAAAATTTTCCGGAGTTATTTTTAGCTCGGCAATATTAAGTCCGTTGATTTTCAGATGCTTAAATAATTCATTGATTAGCCAATTAGCCGTGGCTTTGGCTAATTTGTGTTTTTGCCTTTGCCAGTCGTCGCCGGTTGCTTCAATCCAGGCGCGCAATTCGGAAATTACTTTTTCCGTGTAATCGGCCAAAGCCTTATCGTCGGTTAAAATTTCCGCTTCCGCAGCGCTAAACAAATATTCGTCTTTAAAGCGCTTGATTTTTTGCGCCGGCAATTCGGCCAGCTGGCATTTTATTTCATCCAGCCAAGTTTGAGTAATTTTAAGCGGCGGAATATCCGGCTCGGGAAAATAGCGGTAATCAGCCGAGGTTTCTTTTATTCTCTGGCTAAAAGTTAGGCCTTGGTCATTATTCCAGCCGCGTGTTTCCTGTATCAGCTTCTCGCCTAGAGCTAAAGCCTTAAGCTGGCGCTTAATTTCATAGTCAACGGCTTTTTCCATATATCTAAAAGAATTAATGTTTTTTAATTCCACTTTAGGGTTTAGTTTGTAATCTCCTAAAGGTAAAATCTGGCCGTTGGCATATTGCCATCTGCCTGGCTCCTGCAGGCTGATATTGGCTTCGCAGCGCATTTCGCCTTTTTCCATGTCCGCGTTGGAAATATCTAAAAATCTTAAAATCTGCTGGTAGTTTTGAGCGAATTTTTTGGCCGTAGCCGCGTCCTTAATCACCGGCTCGGTTACCAGTTCAATCAGTGGCGTGCCGGCGCGGTTATAATCAACCAAAGAATATTTTTTTCCGGCCGGATGAATTAACTTGCCCGTGTCTTCTTCTAAATGGATTCTGGTGATTAAAACCGGCTTATCGTCAATTTCCAAAAAACCGTCATAAGCGATGGGCAAGTCATATTGGGATATCTGATAGCCTTTGGGCAGGTCAGGATAAAAATAATTTTTTCTATCAAACTTGGACAGTTCGTTAATTTTGCAATTTAAAGCCAGGCCGATTAAAATCGTCCATTCTATGGCTTGCTTATTAGGCAAGGGCAGGGTGCCGGGGTGCGCCAGACAGATCGGACAGACCATAGTATTCGGCTCTTTACCCTGCGCGTCGTTATTACAGCGGCAGAACATTTTTGATTTGGTTTTCAGTTCGGCATGGATTTCCAGGCCGATGATTGTGTCGTAATTCATAATTGTTGTCCGGTTAAAGTTTTAGCAGTTTATTTATTTCCCTCCAGACTAAATCGCCAATCTGCTCGCGGCTTAAGATTTTTCCGTTTTTAGCGCCTTCAATTAAGACCGTGTCAGGAAAATTTTTAGCGATTTCTAGATAAGTTTGTTCGGCTTTTTTAAGATGCTCTAAGCTATTGTGATGAATGTCGTTAGTTTTTCCGCGCCAATCTATTTTTTTTCTTTGCTCGGCTAAAGTTTGGGAAATTTTCGCGCCTAGATGCAGAATAATATTTAAGTCAGGCCTGGGGATGTTAAAAATTTCATATTCTAAATGATAGAGCCAGGCAAAAAATTTTTTTCGTTCCAGCGGGTCGTTGATTTTTCCGCCTTGATGGCCCAGATTAGCCGTAACGTAACGGTTAGAAATAACTATTTTGCCTTGCGAGAGCCAGTTTTTTATTTTAAAACTGGCGTCATAGCGGTCGGCCGCGTAAAAAATTGAAGCCCGATACGGTCCGACTTGTTCGGGCGAGCCATATTTGCCTTCTAAATAATTTTCCACCAGTCCGGCCGATTTAGTATTGTATTGGGGAAAGTCGGCTAACTCCACGGCCAGACCGGCTTGTTTTAGTCTTTGAGCTAAAATTTCCGTTTGTGTGGCCTTGCCCGAGCCGTCAACGCCGTCAATCACGATTAGTTTTCCTGGATGATTCATAATATTTGGTCAATCTGCTTATGTAAATTAGCCAAATCGCCCTGGTTAATAATAGTGAAATTAGCCATAGCAATCGGACCGCCCTGGTGTAAGTTTTCAATTTGCGCGTAATCGCGGCTTATCGCTTGCCTGGAAGTAAGCGGCCGGTAATTTCTGCTCTCCAGCCTTTGATATCTTGCTCGCGGCGAAGCGTAAACGGCAATGGTAAAAAGATTATTTTTAAATTTATTTTTTAAGTATTTATATTCATCCCAGCCGTAAAGACTTTCCAAAAGTATTATTTTTTTATTTTTTAATTTATTAATTTTTTTATAAACCTGCCTGGCATAATAATCCAGGCCGTATTTTTTTCTGATTGCCTCTCTAACCAACCTTTCATTTTTTTCGTTAATCGGCAGTTTTCTTTTTTTTATTTCGTCAAACGTAACCTCGCCGAAATAAACTTTTGGCCAGTTGAATTTTTTTATTAAATATTCTATAACCTCGGTTTTACCCGAGCCGGGCAAACCCAGAATAGCGATAATTTTTTTATTTTTCATGTTTTTCTTTTAAAGCCTGCTCAATTATTTTTAGGCTGTTTTTATTGCCCAGGGAATTATAAAATTTTATTTTGCCAAGCTTTTTTATATCAATCCATTCAGCCAGATCCGCGTATTTTCTTTCATATCCGTCAAGATTGGCTTTTGATAGTTCACCGCTGATTTTTTTAACTAAAAAATAAAACAACTGGCAGTTCCAGCATTTTTTTCTGAAGATTGCGTTAAAAAAAGAGCTGCCCACATAAATAATTTTTACTGACTTAACCTTAAAGCCGGTTTCTTCCCAAAATTCTCTTTTTAAAGTTTGTTCAATAGTTTCATGAAGTTCGGCGCCGCCGCCGGGAAAATCATAGCCGTCCCATTGTTTTGACAGCAAGACTTTATTTTTTTCTATTAAAATACCGTAAATTGACGGGCGGAAAGTTAATTTATTAGCTTCTACTTTATACAGCTTGCCGTCTCTATCATGGCAAACAACGGTTTTATTTATAGCCATATTTATTTAGTTAATTCTACAAAACTATATTTATAGCCGCTGGATTCTTTGGCTTCGGCTTTTATAATATTCTTAAACTCCGCGTATTCAGGAAAAAAAGTATCAGCCTGCGCCGGCTCATCATCAACAATGGTTAAATATAATTTATCAGCCAAAGGCAAAGCTTGCGCGTAAATTTGTCCGCCGCCGATAAAAAAAATCTCGCCTTTATTTTGCGCTTTAGCTAACTCAATTGCTCGTTCTAATGAATGCGCGATCAAGCAATTTTCAGCTTTAAAATTATTATTTTTAGTTAAAATTATATTTACCCGATTGGGCAGGGGACGGCTGTTCATAGAGCGAAAAGTATTCTCGCCCATGATAACCGTATGTCCGCTAGTGATAGCCTGAAAATGTTTCATGTCTTCCGGAATATCATAAAGCAGTTTATTATTAAAACCGATAGCGCGGTTTTTGGCGATAATGGCAATCAGGGAAATCATAGTTATTAATTTTTCTTATACAGTTTATCTTTTACAAAATTTTTCCAATTATCAGTTGTTAAGCCGCCGGTTGGTGTCAATTCGGCTTTAATCGGCGGGTGCGGGTCGTAATTTTCTAATTTAACATGTTCCGGCCTAAAATCATCAATTTCTTTGACGCTTTCATCAAGGACGACGCGGGGAAACTGTTTCGGCTTCCTGGTTAATTGCTCTTTCACCTGCTCAATATGATTGGAATATATATGAGCGTCGCCGAAAGTATGGATGAATTCGCCCGCCCTGTTGCCCGTAACTTTGGCCAGTATTATGGCCAAGAGAGCGTAGCTGGCGATATTAAACGGCACGCCTAAAAACATGTCAGCCGTCCTTTGGTATAAATGTAAAGACAATTTGCCATTTTTGACATTGCATTGATACATATTATGGCAGATAGGAAAACGAGAGGCTTCTTCAGGCTTAGCCATTTGATATAAATATTCAGGATTCCAGGAATTTACTAAGGTGTTATGAGCGTCAGGGTCTTTTTTTAATTCGTTAACCAGCCACCCTACTTGATCAATACCGCGGCCGTCTTTAGCCGGCCAGCGCCGCCACATCTGGCCATAAATATGTTTTAGCTCGCCGTATTTTTTTGCATAATCATCGTCCCCGGCGATTTTTTTTATGAACTCTTCTTGCGTCAATTCCGGCTCCAAGCCTTTTTCCATCAGCTCGCGGTAGATTTTATAAGGATAATCGTCCCAGATATGAACGTTATTATCCACTAAAAATTTTATATTGGATTGGCCGGATAAAAACCAATATAATTCATATAGCACGCCTTTCCAATAAATCTTTTTGGTGGTTAACAGGGGAAAGTCCTGATTCAGATCAAAGCGGATTTGCCGGCCGAAGACGCTATAAGTAATGGCGCCGGTTCCCATATCTTCCTGTTTAACGCCATTATCTAAAATGTCCTGAAGCAAATTTAAATATTGATATTCGGGGTGAGTTTGGTTTGGCATATTGATTATTTGTGATTTATATGATTATATAAAATTGGCACTTTGTAAAACTAGGTCTGACAAAAAATTAATTTAAGGAGGTAGATCGTGGAGAGAACTTTGGCATTGATCAAACCACATGTATTTTATCTGGATCCTAGTAACACACTTAATGCTATGGCTGACATCATCGGCCGGTATCTTAGCACCGGATTGATGTTGGAATCTATTAAAACGTTAACTTTTACGTCCGAGACGGCCGCCGAATTTTATCGCGAGCATTTAAAAGAACGGTTTTTCCCGGAGTTGGCTGAAGAAATGACGTTCGACCAATGTGTAGCCATGATTTTCGTGGGTGAAAACGCGGTACAAAAAGTCAGAGAGATCAACGGGGTTACCAATCCGGCCGAAGCTTTACCAGGCACCTTGCGTCATAAATATGGCATTAAAAAGAAGGGACCGAGAAATGCGGTACATGGGTCTGATTCACTAGAAAGCGCTGAGAGGGAAATCAAAGTGATTTTCAGTTAAGACTTAAAGGAACGAAGAGGATGTCAATTCGGCATCCTCATTTTTTTATTTATTTTTTTTCCAGCGAGCTAAATATTTTTCTGTTTTAGCTAATAGCTGTTTAAGTATTTTTTTACCTGACTTTGTTTTATAATATTTCATCCGTTTTTTAAAAGTGGTGGATAAAAATAATTCAGTATTTTTTTTGTCATAGCTTGGCTTACAATTATACCAGTCAATTTGCGCCAAGCCATCAGCTTCAAAAACTAATTGCCGGTCAGGTTCTATTATTTTTGAATGTTTATCATGATTTTTTACTAAATAGGCGACGCGGCTTATTTCTGCTGACTTAAAATAATTTAATGTTGGCAAAAATTTTTTTATATTTTCCGCGCTACGTTTGGAATGGTCGGGCTTGGCCGCCATAACCTGCTTATGGTTATAACCCAAGGGCAGTTTTTCATAACCAGTATCATGAAAATAAATCGCCGGAATTAAGATTTTTTCATCCCCGCCTTCTAATTTTATTAGTTTTTTTAGCCATTTTACCGCGCATAAAGTATGGCGCTTGTCCCAGTTAGCGCGGCCGGATTTTAATAATTTTAAGGCTTGCTGCTTAATTTTGGCTTCAATTTTTTTGTCTAATTTCATATCTGCGTTTCCTTACCCTCGGTGCCGACCCGGCCGCCCTGCCATTGGCCGCGGTAATGATTGCCTTGGCCTAAGACTTCATGAAAAGCAATATGCGCGATGCGCGCGCTGAAAGAAATTTTAATCTGGCTCTTGCCTAAATTAGAGATGCCGAAAGTAAGCTCGCCCGAGTAGCCGGGCTGGACAAGGCCATTAAACATGCCTAAACCGGAACGGAACATGGTGGTGCGGGGAAAAATTAGGCCGGACAAATTAGCCGGCAAATTAACTTTTTCCATGGTTTTAATTAAATAATATTTGCCTGGTTCAAAAATAAAAAAGTTCTTCTCTTCAGGTTTTTCCGGTTCATGCATAGCTAATAGTTTTATTTTTGGCGTGTATCTTTCTTCAACGCCTAAAAAACCGTCGCCGGTTAATTCATAAATTTCGCCTAAGCGCAAATCAAAACCCGCGCCTTCGGGATTATTCATCTCCCGCTCGCACAAGTTTTCCACTAAATTTATTTCCTTAACTAATTCGTGAAGTTTTTTTATGCCGAGAATCATAATTGTTATTAGACGTTAATATGAAATCTGCCTACGTATTTTCTTACTTTAATGCCTCGTCTTTCGGCCAAGTCCCAGGCTTCGCGCTCTTCTTCAAATCTTTCGCCGCCGGTTTGGATGCGGCGGTAAATATCATTATAAACGATTTCTTTGATGCCGGCGTTATTGAGCGCTTTCAGGCAGTCGTAGCAGGGAAAAAAAGTGGCATAGAGCGTAGCGCCGTTCAGCCGCCGCGTATCCTGGGAATTTATCACGCCGTTTATTTCCGCGTGCACGCCGCGGCAACGTTCAAGTTTTTTAGTAAGCGGATTGCCGTCAACTTTGGCGCAACCGGCTTCCAGGCAGTGATAATCGCCCTCGGACGGGCCGTTATAACCTAAAGAAATGATTCTTTTTCGGTCATCAACAAAAACCGCGCCGACCGTATGATAGCGGCAGGCGGTTCTCTCTGATACCAGCAAAGCTAAATTCATAAAAGTTTCGTCCCAGCTTAAACGGCTGAAATGTTTAACTTCGGCCATAAATTTTGAAATTAAAAAGTTATTTTATTTTAGCAAATAGATAAAATAATGGCATAATTTAAGATTAGCAAAAGATGATGAAAAAGGCAACCAGTAATAAAAACAGGGCGCAACGGATATAATTTCGCGTTGCGCCCTTTTGCGGGGTGTCTCTACTAGCCTGTTCTCAGGCTTTGCTCCAAGTGAGCGCTCTGCCAAGCGTTTTTCAGAACTTCTTGAGCCCTTCTTAAGGCCTTGCTCTCATTGTTTTCCAGAATACCTTGCTCTTTTACGATTTTTCTCAGCCAGGCATTTTTTCTTTCCTCCAGTTCAGAAATCTGCTCTACGAGATTTTTTTCTGCCATTTTTTTTCTCTCCTTTTTAAGAAATGGCGGTGTGTTTTGCTGGCAGATAAACTGCCACTTAAAAGAACCAATCCCCGCGGAATTGCGAGGATGATGATTTTGATCTTGGTTAGACAAAATATCAAAATCATAATTCTCGCAATTAATTCTTAAAAACAAAAAAACCTTCGCTACTGGCGAAGGTTTTTTGTCTAAGAGTTCTTTGCTTAAACACAAACAAGCCTTCGCCGGAAAAGGTTCATCATCATGGCCATCATAATTTGCGCTTGTTTATAATTTTTCATAACTAATTGCATTGTAGCATAGAGCTAAAAGTTGTCAAGGCTATAAAGCTAGTTTTAGACCCGGGCCCATAGTTGAACTAATATAAGCTTTTTTCAGGTAAACACCTTTGGCAGTCGCCGGCTTGGCTTTTTTTACGGCTTCTAAAAGCGCTTCAAAATTTTCAATTAATTTTTCCGCGGTAAAGGAAACTTTGCCGATAGCCACGTGCAGATTGCCGGTGTCGTCGTTTTTCAGGCTGACCTTGCCTTTTTTAAGTTCAGCCACGGCTTTAGCCGGGTCGGTGGTAACGGTTTCATTCTTAGGAGAGGGCATCAGGCCGCGCGTGCCTAAAATTTTAGCGATAGCGGCTAAATTTTTCATCAGGGCCGGTTCGGCCACGGCTACCTGGAAATCGGTTTTTTCGGTTTTTTTTATTTCATTGATTAAATCTTCGCCGCCAACATAATCCGCGCCGACTTGGCGGACTTCGGCTTCTTTAGCCGGAGTGACAAAAGCCGCCACCTTAACGGTTTTACCAGTGCCATGAGGCAAAGACACGGCTAACCTTACCTGCTGTTCGCCTTTTTTAGTATCAATGCCTAACTTGAAATGGATTTCTACTGAAGCGTCAAATTTTGTTCGCGACAATTTTTTAGCCAAGTCAACGGCTTCCGCGATCGGATAAGCCTTTGACTTGTCAAAATCAACTGTTTCTTTTTTCATAATTTATTCAATATTTATTCAATGTAAAGTTAAAATTACAAATAACAAATTCCAAACAATATCTAAATTCAAATTTACTAATATCTAGAATTATATTGTTAGTATTTATAATTTAGAATTTGTTTGTGATTTGGCGTTTGGTTATTGGAATTTTTAATGATATTTTTATTTTTAACTGTAATTTTACATTTTGTCAGCCAACTGGCGGATTTAATTTTCAACTATTTTATCTCCACGCCCATCTGTCTGGCCGTGCCGGCGATAATTTTCATGGCCGCCTCAATGTTATTGGCGTTTAGGTCTGGCATTTTTATTTCCGCTATTTCTTTAAGTTGGGACTTAGTAATTGAACCGACTTTCTCGGTTAGGGGCTTGCCTGAACCTTTGGGGATTTTCGCGAATTTTTTGATTAGTTCCGCAGCCGGCGGAGTTTTCAGAATAAAAGTATAAGTTCTGTCTTCAAAAACAGTAATTTCCACCGGCGTGATGTCGCCCATTTTATCTTTGGTTTTTTCATTAAAAGCCTGACAGAATTGGGCGATATTTAAGCCATGCTGACCTAAGGCCGGACCGACCGGCGGCGCCGGATTGGCCTGGCCGGCCGGAATTTGCAATTTAATTTTAGTTAATATTTTTTTTGTCATACTAATTAGGTTAGTTGTTTTATAATCTTTTTACCCCACAAATCTACGAATTGGCTACAAATATTACAAATAATAAGAAGCCTCTATTTGTAGATTTGTAGTTGATTTGTAGATTTGTGGGATTATATTTTTTTAATCTGCAAAAAATCCAGTTCTACCGGTGTTTCCCGGCCGAACATGGCTACCGCGACCTTGATTTTACCCTTAGCTTCGTCAATGTCGGCCACCTTGCCTTCTAAATTTTTAAACGGCCCGTCAGTGATGCGCACCGGCGAGTTAACCGAAACATCAATTTTAAATTTAGGCTCTTCCACGCCCATCCGTTTTTGCAAATCTTTTATTTCGGCCTCAGAGATGGGCGTCGGGATGGTGCCGGTGCCGATAAAGCCGGTTACGTTCGGCGTATTTCTAACCACGTACCAGGAATCGTCGTTAACGATCATTTCCACTAAAACATAGCCGGGAAAAATTTTTTCTTCAACGATTTTTCGTTTGCCGTTTTTAATTTTAATTTTCTTTTCCGTGGGAATTAAAATATTATAAATTTTATTTTCCATGTCCATGGATTCAATTCTTTGCTTTAAATTTTGCGAGACGTTTTCTTCGTAGCCGGAATAAGTATGCAAAACGTACCAGCGCCGGCCTTGATTTAATGTTTGTTTAGCCATATGTGTTTACTTGTTTATAATTAAATACTCTAGGCCTTTGGTAAAAACCAGATCTAAAACTCCCAAAAATAAAGCCATGCCCAAGCTAATAAAGATTACCAGTAAAGTGTAATTATAGGTTTCTTTTTTAGTCGGCCAAGCGACTTTTTTCGTTTCTTCAATCGCGGCCTTTAGATAATTGATTATTTTATCCATATCGTTCTATTAAAAAACAGCCCTGGCGGGCGGCATTTATTTATGTTTATATATTACCTAATTGCTTAAAGGCTGTCAAGGGCTTGGTGAAATTAAGGGGAATGTGGTATAATATAAATATAAAATTTCTAATTTTTTTAATTGACCTAATTAAATCCCAATGTCTAATAAAATTCCAAATCACAAACGCCAAATCACAAACAAATTCAAAATAACAAAGCCTAAACGATATATTTATTTTAGATATTGGTAAATTAGAATTTTGATATTGTTTGTCATTTGTTATTTGTAATTTTAGAAATTTGCTTGGTCATTGGTCATTTAGATTTATGATTTAACTTAGAAATTAGGTAATTAGATATTTTAGAGATTAATTTTTTATGTTCTCAAATAGTTTCATTTTTTACAGCCTGCAAATTTTTATTGAACTAATTGGCGATGTTTTATATTTCCCCGTCTGGTGGTATTCGCGCGGGCTGTTAAATTTAATTATTGGCCTTAAAAATTTTTTGCTTGATAAGGAAAAAGCTTTGGCGCTGTTGGTCTGGATAAAAAATATTTTTAAGCCCATGTACGCCCAATATGATTGGCAGGGGATGTTAATCAGTTTTTTTATGCGGCTGGCGCAGATTATTTTCAGAGGCCTGATTATGCTGTTCTGGCTGGCTTTTTCTTTGGCCGTGATAATCGGCTGGATTTTGCTTCCGCTACTGGCGGTTTATGAAATAATTTTGCAATTAATTTAGTTGTGTCATTGCGAGCGACCGGAGGGAGAGAAGCAATCTCACGAATTAGGAGTTTAAACTAAAGTGGAAAATTTTATAGCAATTCGTCGTACGTGAGATTGCTTCGTCCCCCGCAGATGCGGGGTCCTCGCAATGACATACAATAAATAATGCCCGAAGAAGCTAAGCCAAAAGACAAAACGCAATTTATAACTTGCCCGACTTGCGGCGGCGCCGGTAAAGCCGGCCCTGGTTCAGCTTGCAAAAATTGTTCAGGCGCGGGCGTGATCGCTTTTTTAGACGGGCGGTTTTTTTATTGGAATTTGCCTTTAACCGTTCCGGCCATAAAGTTAAGGCATTTAAAAAAAGGTTTAAATTTAATTTTAAATTTATCCGCCTATATTATGGGGCTGATCGGACTAATGGCTCTGACTTATTGGGTTTGGGCGGCCGGCGAGAAGACGGAGACTTTAGCGGCCTTTTCTTTTTGGCGCGTAAAAAGTCCGTTGATTTTAACTTTTTGGTTAAGCGCTTTGTCCGATATGTTCGTCGTCTATCGCTTAAGCCGGGAAGAAGCGGCTAAGCAGAAAATCATCAAACTTAAATATCAGGAAACGGCCGAATCTAATTTTCCTGACAATTGGTCTGAATTTAACAAAGTAAAAAGCAAATATAAAATCGAAGTTTCGGGCGGCTTCAGCCCGGCCGCGCTTAAGGCGGTTGAACAAGCTTTTAATTTAGCCGATCGCGCCAGGCAGGGCCGGGTCAGGCCGGTTCATTTGTTTTTCAGTTTATTTAAGTACCCGGCGGTAGCGGCGGTTTTTTCCCGCCTGAATATTGATTCGACCAAACTAATCGCTAAATTAAAAAATCAATTATTGGCCATAGGGGCCGGGACCGAGTCGACCGAAATATCCGCGGAAATTAAAGAAATTTTTCTGGCGGCCTATATCAGCGCCTTAAATTACGGGCAAAAAAAAGTTGAGCCGGTTAATTTTATTTTGCCGATTTTAGCCAGGGATAAAAATTTAAGTGAACTGCTTTACGATTTGGAAATTGACCATGATAAGATAAATAACGTTATCCAATGGTTTTTAATAAATGAGCGTTTGCTTGATAATTACCGCCGCTACCGCCAGGCGGCCCGTTTTAAGCCAGGCCAAGCCATGGATCGCGCCTATACGGCCGTGGCCACGCCAATCTTAAATCATTTTTCTTATGATTTGACCTTGGCCGCTAAATGGGGCCGGCTGGAATTATCCGTGGGCCGGGAAGATGAAATCAAAGCCGTTTTTCAGGCGCTGGAAAGCGGTAAAAGCGGAGCGCTTCTTGCCGGGCCGCCGGGCGTGGGTAAAAATATGGTTATCTGGCAAATCGCGCGAGACATGGTAGAAGAAGATGTGCCAAAAATGCTAACCGATAAACGACTTTTAGAATTAGACATAACGCGCCTTTTAAGCGGGGCTTCGGCGGCCGAGGCCGAACAAAGGCTTTTGGTTATAATTGATGAAGTGGTCCGCGCCGGCAATATTATTTTATATATTAACAATCTGGAAAATTTAACCGGCATTACGGCTGGCAACGAAGCCAGTCTGGAGCTGTCGGAAGTTTTAGCCAGCGCCCTGGGACGGCATAATCTTATTTGTTTAGCCAGCGTCAGCCAGGATAATTATGCCAAATATATTGAAAATAAGCCTTTGGGTAATATTATGGCTAAAGTGGAAGTTAGCGAGCCGGATAATAATTTAGCCATTCAAATGCTGGAAAGTAAAATCGGTTTTTATGAAGCCAAATTTAAAGTTTATTTTACTTACGATAGTTTAGCTAAGGCCGTGGAATTATCGGCTAAATATATTTATGATAAATACCTGCCGGCCAAAGCGGTTGATATTTTAGAAGCGATCGCGGTTAAAGTTTCTCAAGATAAAGGACTAAATAGTTTAGTCGGCGTTGAGGACGTGGCGGCCATCGTCAGTCAAAAGACAAAAATTCCTTTGACCAAGATTACTCAGACCGAAAGCGAAGTTTTACTTAATTTAGAGGAAAAAATGCATAGCCGCATGATTGGCCAGGCCGAAGCCGTAACCATGGTGGCGGCCAGTTTAAGGCGGGCCCGGACCGAACTTAGGGAAACTAACAGGCCGATCGCCAGTTTTTTATTTTTAGGTCCGACCGGCGTGGGTAAAACCGAATTGGCTAAAACCGTGGCTGAAGTTTATTTCGGCAACGAGGATTATATGACGCGCTTGGACATGAGCGAATACCAGCGGCAGGAGTCGTTGGAAAAAATGATCGGTTCGCCGGACGACGTTTCCGGTTATTTAACCGAGGCCGTGCGTCAGGCGCCGTTTTCTTTAATTCTCTTGGACGAACTGGAAAAAGCGCATCCGGACATCTTAAATTTATTTTTGCAGGTTATGGATGATGGCCGTTTGACCGACGGGCAGGGGCGGACGATCAATTTTACTAATTGCATTATTATCGCGACTTCCAATATCGGCGCGGTTTATATTCAGGAGCAAATTAAAGCCGGCGCCGCGATTGAACAAATTAAGCAATCGCTAATTAACGACCAGCTAAATAAATATTTAAGGCCGGAGCTGATAAATCGTTTTGACGGCGTGGTGGTGTTTAAGCCTTTGGCTATGGAGGAAGTGGAAAAAATTACCGAGTTGATGTTAAATAAAGTTCGACGGCTGTTAGAAGCTAAAGGCATTGGCTTAAAATACGGCCAGCTGGCGGTTAAAAAAATAGCTGAACTGGGTTTTGATCCGAAATTCGGCGCGCGGCCTTTGCGCCGTTTAATCCAGGAAAAAATTGAAAACCAAATCGCGGACAAGGTTTTGGCCGGCGAGCTTAAAAGGCGGGATACGGTCGTGATTGACGGCCAGGCGCTCGTGAGCGTGGAAAAGGGCAGAAAGCTCTAGAAAATTACGAATTAGAAATTACGAATTACGAATTTTTCTTGTCATTCCCGCGCAGGCGGGAATCCAGGAGGGAGTGGTAGGAAGATTATTATATATATGAAGATGGCCAGTATATAGAAATTGAACGCTATATAATATAAGATAATCCGGCTTGGCGTGATTTGTTTGTTAATATGCTATAAATAACAGTTGTACGTTTAATCCCTGGATTCCCGATAGCCTGCGGCTTCGGGAATGACAAATAAATGACAAATAAGAGAAAAGGACGGCCTCATATAAATTTTAGAGGAGAAAATTTATATAAAGTCGTCCTTGGTTAAAGACTTGGGCTTAGTAAAAGGTTACTGAATTCAACCCTTCTATGCGGAGAAAAACATTTACCTCGCTGGAGTCAATGTACGGCATATTTTGTCCTATTTTTTTATAACATTTTACTTCTTTTACCGTTATTCCCATATTCCCCAGCCACTCGCGGGCAATGGTCTCAAATTGATCTTTCATGGGCCAATGTTTTCGTTTAAGACCCAAAAAGGCAACAACCGACTGACCAGGAGAAAAGATCATCGGCTCCGACGGGTTAGACAAAAGATAATTTTCCATTTTTTCTCCCCTTAGATGAGCGATTTTGAAAAAGTTAATTGCCCATGTTCACCTTAATTTCACCTCCTTATTTTGTTTATTTTTAGGGATTTAGTTTATCCATAAAGTTTGTTATAACCTAATTTTTTTAAAAAAGCAAGTTTAAATTGTGGATAAGTTTATACTAAGATGTCATTGCGAGCGACCGGAGGGAGCGAAGCAATCCCACTAACAAAGAGTTGCAATAAAACTTTCCACTTTACTTTAAACTTCTTGTCCGTGAGATTGCTTCGTCGCTATCGCTCCTCGAAATAACAAAAAAATAATATGTCATTTTATTTTCAAATTTTTATAATTACTCTTCTCTTGTCGGCCGGATTGACTTGGCTGGTAATTAAGCTGGCCGTGAAACTGAAAATTACGGATAAACCTGACCGAGACAGAAAAATTCACGCGCGGGAAACGCCGCTACTCGGTGGTTTAGCCGTGTTTTTAGCTTTTTTTATTGTTTTATATTTTACGCGAGGCGCTCTTTTGTCCGGCAATTTAGAGCCGCGGCATTGGCTGGGATTTTTTGTGGGCGCCGGTTTTTTAATGTTCGGCGGCTGGTTAGATGATAAATACAGTTTAAAACCAATCCAACAAATTATCTGGCCGGCGCTGGCGGTTGCCAGCATTATCGCCGGCGGCGTGCAAATTGAGAAAATCACCAATCCGTTCGGCGGCTATATTTATTTAGGCGCGGTTTCGGCCGGGCTGATCGCGGTCTGGCTTTTTGGTATGATGTACGCCACCAAACTCTTGGACGGTCTGGATGGTTTGGTTTCCGGCCTGACGGCTATCGGCGCTATAATAATTTTTTTATTTACCCAGACGGCGAAATATTATCAGCCGGATATCGGCTTGGCCGCTTTAATTTTAGCCGCCGCTTGTTCAGGCTTTTTAATTTTTAACTGGCAGCCGGCAAAAATATTTTTAGGCGAAGGCGGCTCGCTTTTTTTAGGCTACGCCCTGGGCGTGCTTTCAATCATCTCCGGCGGCAAAATCGCCATGGCTTTATTAGTTATGGGCTTGCCGGTTTTGGACCTGGCCTGGACTATCGTCAGGCGAATCATGGCCGGAAAAAATCCTTTTAAATTCGCGGATAGAAAACATCTGCATTTTCGCCTGTTAAATCTTGGTTTAACCGTTAGAAAATCAGTTTTATTTTTTTACGCCATTTCTCTAATTTTTGGCTTAGCCGCCTTATTTTTACAAAGTAAAGGCAAGGCCTTGGCCTTAGCCGCTTTGGGCTTAATTATGATAGTGATAATATTGTTATTTTATTATCTTGACAGAAAGAATAAAATGATTTAAGATAATTTTTATGATAGCAGTGATTAAAACCGGTGGCAAGCAATACAAAGTCGCGGTCGGGCAAAATTTAAAGATTGAAAAAATTGACGCCCAAGTCGGCGCGGTTTTAAAGTTTCCAACTTTGCTTACGGCCGAAGCGGAAGAGGTTAATTTAGGCAAGCCTTATTTAGGCGAGATAGTTGAGGGCCGGGTTTTAGAGCAAGGCAAGGGCAAAAAAATCAGCGTGGTAAAGTTTAAAAATAAAACCAGGTATAAAAGAAATGTCGGCCATCGGCAGCCGTTCACGAAAGTAGAAATAACTAAGATTGTATAAAATTAGAAATTTAAAATGTAAATATCAAAATGAAAAATGACAAGGCAAAATTTAAAATTACAAATAACAAATTTCAAACAATCTCTAAATTCTAATTTGCTAATTTCCAAAAAAACTTAATTTTTTAGTATTTGTTATTTAGAATTTGTTTGTTCCTATACTTTAGCGCGTTAGTCAGGGTAATTTCGTCCGCGTATTCTAAATCCGCGCCCATGGGCAGGCCCTTAGCTAAGCGGGTGATTTTTATTTTATGTGATTTTAATAATTTAGTCAGATACATAGAAGTAGTTTCGCCTTCAAGATCAGGATTAAAAGCCAAAATAACTTCTTTGGCGCTAGTTTGTTTTAAATGGTTTAATAGGGCCTTAAGATTTAACTGCTCCGGTTTTATGCCTTCAATCATATTTATGACTCCGCCTAAAATATGATAGACGCCGTTATATTGCTTAGTAGCTTCAATGGCTAACATATCCCGCGTGTCCGCGATTAGGCAGATGATAGACTGATTTCTTTTCGCGTCAGAGCAGATTGGGCAAGGGTTAGATTCGGCTATGGCTAAACAGGTTTCGCAAACTGTGGTTTTTTCTTTAACTTCGGCCAGAGCTTGAGCGAATTGCTGCAGCCATTCAGCGTGCTGGCTTAATAAATAAAAAACATAGCGCTCGGCCGTTTTAGGGCCGACGGTCGGCAGCTTGGAAAAATAATTTATTAGATTTTGGATAGAAGTGGGATAACGCATAAAAAAATGACAAATGACTAATTTCTAATGACAAATCAATGTCAAAATCCCCGGCCCGCCTCGCGTTAAATATATTACTGATAATTACTCATTAGCATCTACTGAACAACTTAAATTGATAGACAAGTTAACGGCGAGCGGGGCAGGCCAAATGTCAAAAAATATTTTTAAATTTGTCATTTGTCATTGGAAATTTGTCATTCCGCTTAGTCCGCCCATTTCCTGTACCTTTTTAGCCATTAGCTTTTGCGCCCGTTTGATAGTTTCGTTAACGGTCTGGGTTAAAATATTTTCCAGATTGCCGTTGCGCGTCTCGGCGTTTATGGTCAGCTTGGTAATTTCCAGATTGCCGTTCATGGTTATTTTAACGCCATTTTTTTCATATTCAACCGATTCCAGCGCTAAAGCGTTTTGCAGAGTTTTGGCTTGATTTCTTAAGTCTTTAAATTGTTTTAATTTGTTAAACATAATGAGTATTGTCATTGCGAGCGACCCCGCATCTGCGGGGGAGCGAAGCAATCTCACGGATGTCTTGTAAGTATGATGGTGGTAATATTTTAGTGAAAAGTCGTTGTTTGTGAGATTGCTTCGTCGCTTCCGCCTGCTGGCGGAGCTCCTCGCAATGACAATTAATTTTTTAGTATTCTGGCGCTTCCATGCCGGTTTTTTCCATGTTTTTAAAGCTCACCGTATCTTCATCAAAAAATAAATTAACTTTGCCGGTCGGTCCGTTTCTGTGCTTGGCAATATGCACTTCAGCCAGATGTTTTTCACTTTCCGGCAGTTCATCATAATTATAGCCTCGATCAGCCGCCTTGCGGTAAATAAACATGACCACGTCCGCGTCCTGCTCAATTGAGCCTGATTCTCTTAAATGGGCCAGCCGGGGTATGGCCGGCCGGGACATTTCCGCGGCGCGCGATAATTGAGACAGAGCGAAGACCGGGATATTAAGTTCGCGGGCAATGCCTTTAAGGCCGCGGGTAATTTCGGAAACTTCCTGCACGCGGTTATCGCCGTATTGGCCCCGGCCTTCCATTAATTGCAAGTAGTCCACGATCAATAAACCCAGGCCTTTTTCAACCTGAAGCCGGCGCGCTTTAGTCCTTATTTCCATGATATTGGAACTGGCCGAGTCGTCGATATAAATCGGCGCTTCGGATAACCGGCCCATAGCCTCGCCGATGCGCGAGAAATCATTATCTTCTTCTCTATCCGATAATTTACCGGTGCGCATGCGCCATAAGCTGACGTTGGCCTGGGCGCAAAGCATGCGGTCAACCAATTGCTCTTTGCTCATTTCCAAAGAAAATATGCCGATCGGGGTTTTACTGATTAAGCCCGCTTGCCGGGCAACATCCAGAGCTAAAGAAGTTTTACCCACGCTCGGCCTGGCGGCTAAAATTATTAAATCTGATTTTTGCAAGCCGGCCAAAAGGTTATCCAAATCAGGAAAACCAGTGGGCAAGCCGCGCAGTTTGCCGCTTTGTTTATGCAATTCGTCAATGCGATCAAAAGCCTCGGCTAATAAATTATCAATCGGCTGAAAAACATTTTTTAAATATTTTTGCGAAACGCCGAATAATTTTTGTTCGGCTTGGTCCAGCAGTTTTTCAATTTCTTCATCTTCGCGATAGCCAAGTTCGGTTATTTCGGCCGAAGCTGAAAGCAAGCGCCTTAAAGTGGCTTTGCGCTGGATAATATTAGAGTAGTGGACGGCATGGGCCGAAGTCGCCACTGTATTGCCCAATTCCGCTATGTAGGTTCGCCCGCCCACGGCTTCTAATTTATTTTTTTCTTCCAGTTTTGAAGTTAATGTTAAAATATCAATCGGTTCATGGCGGGCATAAAGCTCCCGCATAACTTCATAGATAAGGCTGTGACTGTCTTTATAAAAATCTGCCGGCCTTAAAGTGTCGGCGATTTTAAAAATCGCGTCTTTATCTATCATTAAACAGCCTAAAATAGAAGCCTCGGCCTCAAGATTTTGCGGCGGTAATTTTGTAATGGAATTTTTATTTTCGGCCATAGTTTCATACTACAATGGCTGGCCGGTTTAAGCAAGAGCGATTTTTCTTGCCATTTCTAATGTTATATGTTATTTTAATAATGTTAACCCCGTTAAATCCCAATTATTATTGGGGCGTAAAGCATATTTTAACGGGGTTAATCAATCGCTAAATGCGGTTTCGCGCTGTTACCGCGCCCGCTAACGCCTAAGCGTAGCGATGGCGGGCGGGGCTCAGTTGGCAGGCAAAGTATATGTATTATACTTATGTACTAATCAGTATAAAAGATAAAAAATTATATATTGGGTTTACTAATGATTTAAGCAAAAGGTTTCTTGAACATCAGAATGGCCAAGTAAATTCCACAAGAGATAGAAGACCATTAAAATTAGTATATTATGAGGCTTGCCATGATAAATATAAAGCCTTAGGCAGGGAAAAATATTTTAAAACAGGTTTTGGCAGAAAGTTTTTAGAAAATAGAATATAATATAATTTCGCGCTGTTAGCTCAGTTGGCAGAGCAGCTCCCTTTTAAGGAGAAGGTCACTGGTTCGAATCCAGTACAGCGCACCAAATGAAAGATCAGGAATCTAGAAAAGTTTTAAAGATTTTCGGCTGGGCTTCGTTTTTAAACGATTTTGGCTCGGACATAATTTTTCCTTTGTGGCCGATATTTCTGACTTCAGTGTTAGGCGCCAATATGGCGGTTTTAGGTTTTATTGACGGCCTGGGTGACGCTATAGTTTCTATAGCTCAAGCTGTTGCCGGCTATCTGGCTGACAAAACCGGCAAAAGAAAAATTTTTGTCTGGCTGGGCTATGTTTTTGCCGGCCTGGCCCGCCTGGGTTACGCGCTAGCGCCGGCTTGGCAATATCTTATTCCGTTTCGCGTCTTAGATCGGGCCGGGAAAATGCGCGGCGCGCCCCGGGACGCTATTATCGCGGATATTTCTACCGCTGAAAATCGGGGCCGGAATTTCGGCTATTTAAGAATGATGGATAATTTAGGCGCGGTTGGCGGCGTGATTTTTACTATTTTATTTTTTAAGTATTTAGGTTATCGCCATATTTTTCTGTTGGCCGCTCTGCCATCGTTGGCTGGCGCGCTTCTTGTTTGGCGCTCGATAAATGAGAATTTAGCCGTTGACAAAAAGATTTTTAAAGGCATCAGGTTTAGTGATTTTCACCGTGATATGAAATTATATTTGCTACTTAGCGCGGTTTTCGCCTTAGCTTCTTTTAGCTATTCGTTTTTACTTATTTTTGCCGAGCAAGCCGGCTTCGCGGTTGTTGTCATACCGGTTTTGTATTTAGCCTATAACATCGTGGCCTCGCTGGTCTCTTTGCCGTTCGGCAAATTAGCCGATAAAATAAATCGCCGAACCGTGCTTCTCTTATCGTTTTTCTTTTGGCTATTGGTTTGCGCGGTTTTTATTTATTTTCATAATCCGGTAGCTATGGTTATAGCTTTTTTACTATACGGACTGCATTTAGGCGCGATTGAGCCGGTGCAGAAAGCGCTAGTGTCTGAACTGTCAGTATCTGAATTTAGAGCCAGCACTTTAGGCAGTTTTCAGATGGTGGTAGGATTAGCGGCCTTGCCCGCTTCTTTAATTGCCGGTCTGCTCTGGGATAAAGTTAATTTAGCCGCGCCCTTTTATTTTTCCGCGGCCTTAACTATAATAGCTATAATAATGCTCTTATTCGTTAAAGAAAAAAGAGTTGCTGTTTAAGTAGTTTATAAGCCACCCTAGCTCAGTTGGTAGAGCAACGGTTTTGCCCGCCCGCCTCGCAAGCGAAGCGTTGCGGGCAGGCCCGCCCGCCTTGACATGCCGAAGTAGCTCAATGGTAGAGCAACGGTTTTGTAAACCGTAGGTTACCGGTTCAAATCCGGTCTTCGGCTCAAGGCATGTCGGGCGCGGTAAACCGTAGGTCGTCGGTCCGAATCCGACGGGTGGCTCTTTTTTAATATGATGAAGACTTACAAAATTTATACTTTAGGCTGTAAGGTCAATCAATATGATTCAGGCAAGCTGTCCGCCCAGCTTCAGGCAGCCGGATTAGTTATGGCGGGTAAGCAAGCTGATCTGGCCATAATCAACAGCTGTGCCGTGACTAAAACCGCCATGATAAAAAGCGGACGGATGATTAGATCTGCTAAAAAGGAAAATCCAGGGGCGAAAATTGCGTTAATTGGTTGCTGGGTTAGAGCTTCTGAAACTAAACTTGCGGGGGTAGATTTTGTAATCGGAGGCAAAGAAATTATTAAACAGATAAATAGAATTATGAATTATGAATCAGGAATTAGGAATAAAATTCAAAATCCAAATAATAAAAATAATAAAATAATTATAAATAGTGATAAATCTCGTTATTTTATAAAAATTCAGGATGGCTGTGAGCAGTTTTGCAGTTATTGCATTATTCCGTACGCCCGTGGCGGACTAAAAAGCCGGGGAGAGGCGGAAGTTATTGGCGAGGTTGAGCAGGCGGTAAAAGCCGGCTATGGCGAAATTGTTTTGTCCGGTATTCATTTGGGGCTATACGGAAAAGAAAGTCAACTGCTATATTCTGTCATTCCGGCCTCCGAGCCGCCCCGCAAAATGCGGGGTGGATTGCGGATCACCCGCCCGTACCGAACGGGTACGTTCGGGCGGGAGCCCGCAATGACAAATTATTATAATGGCGCTCGTGATGAAAACTTGGCCAGCCTTTTAAAAAAATTAGTTAAACTTAAAAATTTAGGCCGGATCAGGTTGAGTTCTATTGAAATTACCGAAGTAAGCGATGAATTGATTGAACTAATAAAAAACAGCGGCAAAATCTGCCGCCAGCTGCATCTGCCGCTCCAGTCCGGTTCGGATAAAATTTTAAAACTAATGAACCGGCCTTATGATATGAATTATTTTAAAAATAAAATTAAACAAATCAGGCGAGTTCTGCCGGATATGGCTATTACTACCGATGTCATCGTCGGTTTTCCCGGAGAAAGCGAAAAAGATTTTCGCGCTACGGAAAAATTTATCAGACAAATAAAATTCAGCCGTTTGCATGTTTTTCCCTTTTCCGCTCAGGAAAAAACGTCGGCCGCGAAAATGTCCGGACAAGTTAAGGAAAAAATAAAAAAGCGCCGCGCTGATTTATTGAGAAAGTTAAATTTGAAGTTGATGGCAGATTATAAAAATAAATTTAAAGGCCGAGACCTGAAAATCGCGGTCGAGCAGATCAAACAAAATAAAGTTATGGGCAAAACCGAGTATTATTTTGATGTTTCAGCCGATAAGAAAAGTTTGAAAAATAAAAATATTAGAGTAGGGCAGATTATCAAGATAAAAATTTGACATAAAAAGGCTATTCTTATGAAAAGAACCCCCGCTGCGGCAAAAACAGCGGGGTTTTGCTGTTGACAGGAATAAAGTAAAGTGATAAGGTTTGGGATAAAATATTCAAGAAATCTATGGAACTAAAAGAATTTATTTTATTACTGGCTAAAAATAAAGCAACCATGTTTTTTGTTGTTTTTATTTTCTTAATTTTAGCCTTAATTTTGACTGTCATACAACCTTTTAAATACGGGGCCAACTCGCGGGTTTTAGTAATTCAGAATTTTAGCAATCCGGATCCGTATCTGGCCGCAAAATCAACCGAATATTTAAGCAATGTTTTAGCTAAGGTAATTTATTCCAATTCATTTTTTGACAATGTTCTAAGCTCCGGTTATTTTATCAATAAAAATTATTTTGGCCAGACCGTAAAAGGCCAAATGAAAATTTGGCATAAAACCGTTAGCGCTAAAGCCGTGAACGATTCGGGCATAATTGCTATTAATGTTTATCACAAAGACCGCCCTCAGGCTGAGCTGATCAATCGTGCCGTGATCTACACTTTGCAAGCCAAGCATGGGCTTTATCATGGTGGCGGAAACAGCGCGGCCATAAAAGTTATTGACCAACCCATCACCAGCAATTATCCGGTTCAGCCGAATTTAATTTTAAATTTTGGTTTGGCTTTAGCCTTAGGCTTGGTTTTTGCTTTAACTTATATTTATTTATTTCCCGAAGAAAAATATAATATCAAGCTGGCGCCTAAATTCGCCGCGCGCGTTACCCGGGCCGGCTTATTGGAGAAATCGGCGCTGGCGCCGGCCACGCTCGAGCCGGACTATAAGTTAAGCGAAAATTTTAATAAAATAAATGATAATGATTATGATGATCTGGACATTCATGAAGAAATAATTCAGCGCGGCAGTATGAAAAATATATTTGGTAAGCCGTTTTAATTTTCTGGATTTCTGTCTGCGCAGGAATAATCGTCATTCCTGCGAAAGCAGGAATCCAGAAAGAATTTTTCTGGATTTCATGGGTGGCACCTTGACAACGGGCGGATGCCCTGCATACCTCCGAATGGAGGAAATTTGACAATATCCTATACCTCTGAATAGAGGGGAAAGGAAGGAAGTAGATGAAAAAGTTAGTTAGTGGCTTAACATCATTGTTCGTTTTTACGCTGGTTTTGGCATCTCTGGCGATTGCCGGGGATAAGGTAGTCTACACAGTTAAAAATGGCGACACGTTGGGTGAGCTGATGTACGTCTGGCGGGTGCAGGGCGTGGAGATTGAAAAACTTTACGGCTGGAACCCTGGCCTGGGTACGCAAATAAAAGTCGGACAGGAAATTGTTTATTATTTGCCTGACCGCCCAGATCAACAAGACGTTAAAAAAATGTCCGAGCAAGAAGTTAAAAAAATCGTCGCGGAAACTATTGCCCGGATTGCAACGGTGAAAGCGGAGCCTGCCGTGGCCAAAACGTCGGTTTCAACGACCGCCATGATCGTTGGTTTTATTGTAATGGCTTTAATTCTGTCGGCGTTTATTTTGTCGTTAAAACGGCGAAGGAGGCGAAGTGAAATTTTAATCGCCGAAATGGCCGAAGCGGAAAAGGCCAGGGCCATCGCTGAAGCCGAGGCTAAAGTTAGAGCTGAAACCGCGCTTGAAATCAAATGGGTTGAGGCTGCTGATATGGGAGAAATAATCTACTTGGTGCGCGTGATAAAAAAGAGCGACGGTAGATGGCATGCGCCATTTACCTTTAGGGCACATGATGGGGTGAGTTTGCCTCTTTCTAGGGTAGATTTTAACAAGATTACGAAAGAGGTTAGAAAATGCATGAAAAATCCACTTTGCGCTGAGCAATTTAAGCGCCTGCTGGACGCTGGTCAAGACGTTCGGCGCAAATGCGCAGATGTCAGTTAGAGAAAATCAAGGAGGGGTTGGTTTTATAGCCGCCCCTTTTTTCACATTCAGAAAAAGAAAGGGAGGAAAAGATGAAAAAGAATGCCTGGTTGCTCATAGCTTTGGCTGTGTTGATGGCGGGCTGCGGCCGGCGATATATGATGACTCGGCCGGATATGCACTTGGCACCGGCGTTAGAGCAATTGCCGGATAAAATTACGGTGGTCACTTACGTCGTTAATCCGGAGTTGGATTTGGCTGAAGGCGGGGACGGGCGATTTGCCTGGCCCGCCGTATTATTCTGTGGAGATAAGGCTGATAATGAAACAAAATTGTTAGCCTTAAATCTCGCTAAATTCGGAGTTGACAAGCAGTTTTTGACTGTCATTCCGAAATCGCTAGCTGAATTAGCCGGTTGCCGTTTAGCTGTGTTTGACCACGGCGGCAAGCGAATATATAACCATAAGGGTGAGGTACGTTTTCTGGACAGTATGTTCAGAAAAGTGGACCTAAAAAAATACCCAGATTTTTTGCCGGAACTGGGTCCGGACCCCAGCTTTATTAAAGAGCTGGACACTAGTTCAGAAGAGTTTCAGGCCATTGTTAAACTTTACGCGGATTTTCGAATCAGCGAATTGGAAATAGCGCGTAAATATATATATATAAAATTCGGTTCAAATTTTACCAGCGAACAGCTGGACCAGCTTGCCAAAGAAGATGCTATTGTCCGCGGCTTTGCTTATTGGCTAGGCCGTGATTGGAAATTTTTTGTAACGATTCCGTTCGTCGGCTTTGACAGTACGGCCTTAGCCGCGGGCGTGGCCAAAGTTCTTACCTTGCCAAGTATCTGGGGCGACGATCGGCTTGACCGGCCAGGGTATATGGAACATCGGCTGGACGCCGGTGATGCTGCCAAAATGATTTTGCGCGGGATCAATGAATATGGCAGGCCTACGGCAGCAACGTTCGTGCAACCGGAAGATATGCCTTTACCGGCAAAAGCCTCAATCAAAGGCACTGCTTGCGCGGCGGAAGAAATTTATACATATAGGGCGTACAATAAGTGCGTCCAGGAGTATAATAGTAAAATAGCAACCGAAAATGAAAAATAAAAACATCTGACTTTCAGCTAATTTTTTCCTGAAAAATTTTTCTTAAATTTTTATTCCAGGAAGCCAGGCATCTGCTAGGCTTAAAAAGATTTTCCATCTGGAAAATTCGTTCTTGACTAGTCATCTGGCAAGTTAAGAGCCGCCGTCATCTGTCGGCGCCAAAGGAATAAGAAGGCAAGGAAAATTTGTAGGGAAGAAAAAAGCGGTTAAGTCTGATTGAAAAGGAGCGGGCAGATGAAGCGTATAATGCAGATAATGTTTATACTATCTGTGTTAGTGTTAGCCGCGGCATCTGCCAACGCCGCGGTCTACACAGTTAAAAAAGGGGATACTTTGTCCAAAATTGGCCAGATGTATAGTCTGACTTGGCAAGTGATTGCTAAGGCCAATGCGGATAAAGTAAAAAATCCCGACAAGATTTACGTCGGGCAGAAACTGGCTATTCCAGAAAGAGGCAAGAAGGCTGTGGCTACGGCCAAACCAAAAGTTTCTGTTATTAAGATAAAGAAACTGGGAGCTCATAAATTTGGTCCCAGGCGTGATCCGGTTAAGGCGATTAAAAAATTTGAGCTTCCGCAGGAAGTTAAAGATGCTTTAATCGCCGAGCTAAAAGCCGGAAGGTTTTCTTGGGCAACGTTAAAAAAAGGCGATCGGCGAGAGCAGATGGCCTTTGGTAATTATAGAATTACTGGCGGCAAAGGGACTGTCCTGGAAATGGATTTTCCCGAAGGCCATAAAGAGGCTGTTCGCCGGTATTCGGTTGAGCATGAAGGCTGGATTTTCCATCTGGAAATTCCGCTTAAGTGCGACAATCCGACTTGGTGGAAGGAAAAGATACCTACTCCGCCACCGCCTGCGCCCAAACCTGAACCAGCGCCAGAAATTGTGCCTGTTCCGCCGCCACCAGAACCGAAAAAGCCGAAACAGAAATTTCTACTGATGCGGATTCCGCCGCCGGTGCAAATTGTCGCGCCGCCGGCGTTAGAAATATTAGAAGCGCCGCCGGAAAAAGTTTTCGGGCCGGACGTTGATATCTCTGTTGGCTCTTTTGCCGATTGGCATAAGAGTGGCAACAACCCCAGAGGTATTTGGGGAGTGGGAAATTTTTATTCCCATAACATCAGCGACGGGGACAGGCTTCATTCCTTCGGGTTCGCGCTTGAGGGAAATTATTGGAATGGCGTAACCGGTGATGAGCCGCATGGCTTTCACTATCTTGGCAATCGTTACGCGATTGGCCCGGCCTACCGCCTGCTCACGGCTGATATGGAGTTTCAGGTTAGGGCGGGTCTGGGCGAGGTCAATGACTGGGGTCACGTCAAGACTGATCCGGCCGGAGAATTCAAATCCTCGCAAACCTCAACGATTATGACTGCCTACGCGGGGTTAGAGAAAAAACGGTCGGGTACGCCCTGGCTTAACCGAATTAGGTATTCGGGTCAAACCGATATTGATATTCATCGGTCGGATAAGTCTGATCGGTGGATTGACGGTAAGGGGAAAAGCTGGCCTTTAAACGGCAAGGCTAGCAGTAAAAATATGTATAGTTTGGGGGTTGATGCTTCTATCTATAAGCTGAATAACATTGTCAGCTTGGCCGGAGGAGCGTCTGCTACCCATTATCAAGAAGGTCAAAAAACCGGACTTCGCTTAGGTCCGGGATTGGATTTTTACGCCGCTAATATGCCAATCGGCGGCTTAAGATTCAATCTGACACATTGGTCAGATTCGGATCATTCAATCGGCCTTGGCGGTTTTCTTGATTTAAGTAATCTGATTAAACATTTGTTCCCGAATTTACTGCCAAAGCGAACTTTTGGCGGTGAAGAATGGAAACAGGAAGAAATAGATCAGGAAAGCCAGGAAAAAATTATTCAAGATTTATTAAGATGAAAGGAGGTTAAATTAGGAATTAGGAATTAGGAATTAGGAAGTAGGAATAAATAAAAACAAAAAAAATAAATAAGGGAGAAAAGTCGTGAAAAAGCTGTTTATGGCGGTTTTGATCGCGCTGGCGGCAATGTTTTGCCAGTCGGCGCAAGCGGCCGAAGAGTGGGTTCCTAATATGGATGCGCCTGTAGTTGGCGATGTGCCTACTGACGTGACCAATTTGGGCGGTTCGGCCATTGATATCAAGCCGGTTGAAGGGGGCAATCGGTTTGAGATAACTTTTTATGGCGTTAAAGTGACGCCAAGGGGCGGTCCGGCTCTGTATGATGCTGAGATCGTCCGGATCGCCTCTGGTATTTTGGACGCGGCCAAAGCGTCCGGCAACAAGAAGGTGGCGAGCGAGTATGTCGCCGATGTGGTACCATCGGCGAATGGGGTTGTGAATTTTACAACCCTCAACTATGCCATGGCCACTAGTGTTCCGGTAGTAGAGCACCTCTGGGGCATCGGCAAGACCAAGGGGGATAACCAGGTAAAATACCTGGTTTTGAATCCTGATTCGCCCTGGGTCTGTTATGAAACATTGGGCAACGGCAAGCCCAATTTGGAAACTTTGGCCATCGGCATACTGATGTGCCCTGATGGCCAGGCAGTGCCCCTGAAATCCCTGGGTAAGGGAAAAATAAAACAGGGAAAACATCCAGAGCTGGCCGACGCCTGCAAGTGATCGCCGGCGTCTGCTGAAAAAGCAAAAAAGATCACCCCTAACCCCCGGTTTCTCTTGAGAGACCGGGGTCTTTTTTATTCTTAACACTTAAAATCGCGCCTATGAGCGCCCAGAACGACCACTCAAGCGCGGTATTTCTTAAAATATTATCAGCCGCGCTCATGATATAAAAAGCGATTGACAAGCCGATGGCCGTTAGAATTAAAATTTGAAATCGCGTTCGCCCTGCCACTGAATACTTTTTTATTAAACTAATAAACAAACTGATAATCAGCGAAACATAAGCTAATAAGCCGATCAGGCCGTTTTCAATGGCAATTTTTAAATAATCATTATGCGGGTCGCTGGAACCGAAGCGCTCTCCCCGTTTTTTTAAAATTAGCTCGTTAGCCACGCCCGCGCCATAACCGAACCAAGGCCGGTCTTTAATATATTCTTTAGCATCGTTCCAAAGATCAAGCCGCCACTGGATGGAACTGCCAGAGCTGCCGGACAGCAAATCGTTAACGCGGTAATTTATGGGTCCGATTAAAAGATAGGTTAGCGCCATAAAAATTACCGTAGCAATAAGTAAAGCGCGATAACGGAAAACGCCGATAACCGCCATAACAATTAAAAATGACAGCCAGGCGCCGCGAGTGAAAGTAAGGGCTAAAATAATTATCAGATAACCGGAGAATAGAAAATATAAAATATTGCCTATTTGTTTTTTATGGCCGCTTAAAAACAAATACAGAGATAAAGCCAGGGGTAAAAGCAAATAATAGGCCAATAGATTAGGGTGGGCAAAAGTACCGTAGATTCTATTATAAATGCCTTCAAACGGCACGTTCAGACCGGTATCGGCAAAAAATTGCCATAAGGCGAAGAGCGACGGAATAACCACAGAAGCGATAATGATTTTAATAAGATTTTTTAAATCTGATTCTGAATTTAATAAAAAATAAGCTAGGCAGTAAATCGCCAGGATGCTTAATAAGCGCAAACTTTCAGCCAGGCTTAAATAAGCGTTAAAAGAGTAAAAAATTGAGACTAAAACTAGGGCAATAAAAACGAGCCAACTATATTTAAGCGGCAGAGTTTTAATGCCGGAAAAATTTTTTATTATAATAACCGCGGAAAATAAAATAACCATGACGGCCAAGAGTGAAGCGAAATTCAGGCTGAAATTTTCCGTTTGAATAACCGGCCGGCCGGTTAAAATATCTAAACAGGGCCGGGCGATTATTAAGAGAAACAAGCCGAGTTTGGGTTTTATGGCCGCGACCGCGTCAATGCAGAATAAAATAAAAAACAGTATTTTAAAAATAACGTCTAGGCTAATAAATAGAAAAAAACCCAGCCAAATTAGCCCGGCGAGTAAAAAAATTATTTGAATTTTTTTATTTGACATTTATTTGTAATTATGTTAATTTTCATTGTTAAGTCGAGATGATTGCAAAACTATTTCGTAGCGAAATTTAGATATTTTTAGTCAAGACGAGGAAAACAAGCAAAATGATTTGAGCCGTAATAGCATTACGGTGAAAATCATTTTGCGCAGTTTGACGAAGTCTTAGCTAAAAATAGCAAATTGCAGTAGAAATAGTTTTGCAACCATCTCGACATATTATTATAATCTCATGAAAAAATCAAGCTATAAGGATTTAGTCATAGCCATTACTTACCAATGCAATTCTCGTTGCCGGATGTGCAATATTTGGCGTAAAAATGCGGCCGGCGGTTTAAAGGCCGAGGACTACAATAAAATACCCACTGGTTTATCAAATATCAATATTACCGGCGGCGAGCCGTTTTTGCATCCGGAATTGGTGGAAATAGTTAAAACTGTTCATAATCGCTGTCCTAAAGCCGCGATAATTATTTCCACTAATGGTTTTGCCACGGAATTGATTATCAAGCAAACAGAAAAAATAAAAAAATTTATTTCCAATCTCGGCCTGGCGGTTTCTTTAGATGGCCTTGGTGGCAAGCATGATGAAATTCGCGGCATGGCCGGTGGTTTTGACAAGGTTATGTCAACCATAGCCGGTTTAAAAAAAATCGGTCTGAAAAATTTGCGGCTGGCCTTCACTTTAGGGGACTATAACATAGCAGAGCTGGCTAAAATTTATAATTTAAGCCGCGAGCTGGGCCTAGAAATGACCTTAGCCGCGGTTCATTCCGGCGAAAATTATTTTAGCGCCAATAATCGGATTGAAAAAAAACAAGAAATGGCTAAAGCGCTGGATCTTCTGATTAGGCGCGAGCTTATGAGTTTGTCCATAAAAAGATGGCTACGCGCTTATTTTACTTTTGGCTTAAAAGAATTTATTTTGACCGGACAGAGGATTTTACCTGATTATTCCGGCCGATATAATTTATTCGTAGCTCCGGACGGCGACATCTATCCGAGCGACGCAGCAGACAAAAAAATCGGTAATTTGCGCCTCGGCTTTACTAATTTAAAACCGGTTTCCGCGGCTGAAAATCCAAGCTGGATGATCTGCACAGCCAGAACTGCCATTAGAAAAAATTGGCCGAAATTTATTTTTTGGCTGGTAAAAGCCCATTATGAAAGTTCTGCAAATAAATAAATTTTATTATCTTAAGGGCGGAAGCGAGCGCCATATTTTCGCCTTGTCAAAATTATTGGCAGACAGCGGCCATCAAGTCGTGCAATTTTCCATGGCAGATGATAAAAATTATTATTCAAAATTCAGCCAATATTTTAGCAAACCGGTTAATCTTGATAAATTCAGTTTAAAAAATATTTTTAAATTATTTTATAACCGCGAGGCCGCGAAAAAACTGGAAAACCTAATTAGGGCCGAGCGGCCGGATCTGGCTCATTTGCATAATATTTCCCACCAATTAAGTTCGTCTGTTATTAAAGTTTTAAAAAAATATAATATTCCCCTAGTGCAAACTTTGCATGATTATAAATTGATTTGCCCTAATTATAAACTGTTTTCCCATGGTCGAGTCTGCTATAAATGCCGAGGCGGGAAATATTATAATTGTTTTTTAAATAAATGTTTAAAAAATTCATATTTAATTAGTTTCTTGGCGATGTTTGAGGCCTATTATTGCCGCTGGCAGAAGGTTTATGAAAAAATAAATTTATTTATCGCTCCCAGCCGCTTTATGAAAGATATATGCGTTAAATTTGGCGTGCCGGAAAATAAAATCAAGCTGATTTATAATTTTATAAACCCCGAAACTGGCGCGGTCGAAAACCTTGCGGAAAAAAGTCAGCCGGATTATTTTTTGTATTTCGGCCGCTTGTCCGAGGAAAAGGGGATTCGAGTATTACTGGAAGCCATGAAAAAATTAAACGGCATAAAATTAAAAATAGCCGGCGCCGGACCTGACTATAAAAAATATCAATCACTGGCGGCTGAATATAAATTGAATGACCGGGTAGAATTCTTAGGGCCTAAATACGGCGACGAATTGCGGCGGCTGATTAAGCAGGCTAAAGCCGTAATTATGCCGTCCTTATGGCCGGAGAATCTGCCTTATACCGCCTTAGAGTCCCTGTCTTTAAATAAAATAGTTATTGCCAGTAATATTGGCGGTTTGCCGGAAATTATTCAAGACGGCTTTAACGGGCTTTTATTTAAGAGCGGCGACAGTCTTGATTTAGCTGGAAAAATAAGCCTGATTTTAAATGATGAACGGATGGCAAAAAGCATTGAAACTAATGCCAAATCCAGCTTAAACAAATTTAATAGTCAGGAGCATTACCGGGCGATTAGCCGGGTATATCAAAATTTAGTAAAATTTTAGCTAATATTAGATAAAATAAAATTAAATCAGCCCTTGACTGGCTCTACTTGGTATGATAAAATAGTTTTTCAAGAAATATATCAATATAATTAAGAGAGAAAGTTTATGAAAAAAAAATTATTGTTGGCATCATTTATTATTGTCGCCTTATCCCTGGTTTTTATTTCCGGCGTTAAAGGTAAAACAAGCTCAGCTAATGGCGACGCGCTTTATTTTAGAGGCAAGGTTTATTTAGTCGCGATTAACTCGGGCGCGGCTGAATTATATAAAATTGATAACACTAAAATTACTAAAACCGCCACGATTAACGCGATTGCCGGAGATGCCGGCTGCCAGGATTTTATTGACGCGGTTTTAACCATTGATTCTAACGGTTTGTATATTGTTTTAACGGATGGCAAGTATATTTATAAGTATGATGTTAATGACCCTTATAACCCGGTCTTATTTAAAAAATCAAATGATAATTCTAATGATAAATATCTAGGCCTGGGTAAAATGTATAACCAAATTTTTTCAGTCTCTAATCATGGCCTAAGGATTTGGAGCGATAATATGGAAATATATTATACCGCTAATATAAACAACCCTCTGCCTCATAATATAAAATTCAGCCAGCAAGGCAGTTTTGTTTTTAATATAAATAATGGCAAATTGGAAATTTACGACGCTTTTTCGCAAAAACTGCTTTCTGCAATTAACCTAGCAGCCCGAGACAGCCATGAAAGAAATATTTATAATGATCAGACCGACAGTTCTATTTATTTAGTTGACGACCGGGCGGTTAAGCAGGTTGATTTTTCAGGCAACATAATCAAGAGCTTTAAGCATACCTCAAGCCAAGGCTATGATATCGCTTATGTGCCGGGCGATGATCATTTGTATTTTTCCGACGGCATCGGCATTGTAAAATTAAATAAAAGCGACTTAAAGCCCTTAAGCTGGATTTATACTGAAGAGTTTAGCGGGCCGAGCGGCCTGGCCGCTGGCTTAAAAGTGGTTAGCGATAATTACGGTGAAAAAATTTTTGTTTTTGACAACTATAATATTATTATTTTAGATCAGGCTTATAATAAAATCGGCGCGATCGCCATAGATAATAATAATCAGTTTTGCCTGGCGCGAGAGAGTTTGTCTTTAATTTTAGATAAGCCGGCCGCTTTAGCCGGCGAGGCAGTGGCTTTAAGCGGCCGCGGTTTCAGCCCGGAGGAAATTTTATCTATTTATCTTTCTGATAAAAAAATTGATTCAACTAAGGCGGATAATCGGGGCCGGTTTTTTAAGACTATTACCGTTCCCAGGTTTAATCCGAACATCCTCGAATTCAAGCCGGGCAAGACGGATATTAAAATTTTAGGCGAAAATTCAGGCCGAACTTACAGCGTGAATTTTCAAATTGAAGGAATGGTTGAAGCGGGTTTCTCGTTGTCGGTTAATAAAAATCGCGCTTTAGCCGGCGAGGAGGTGGCTTTAAGCGGCCGGGGTTTTAATCCGAACGAGTATGTGATAATTTATGTGGCGGACAAAAAAGTCGCTTTGGCCAGAACCGATGATAACGGTGGTTTTAGCGCGGTTATCACTATGCCTGAAGTTAAGCCGGGCCGGACCGAGATTAGGGTGTCGGGAGAAAATTTCGGCAGTAAAAATTATAGTATTGATTTTACCATAGAATAAACATAGCACTTACGCGCTTAAAAAATATTTGTGAAAGCAGTTGGCTGGAATCAGTAATTTTCTCGTTGCGGAACTCGCCCCGCCAAGGCGGTGCTCAAACAGTCCTCACTTCAAAAATTACTAATTCCAGCCAACTGCCAATTAACCATGTAAGTCTATAATACATGAAAATATATTTTATCGGTCAAAAAGGCTTGCCGGCTATATATGGCGGAGTAGAAAAGCATGTTGAAGAGTTGTCAACGCGCCTGGTTAAGGCCGGGCATGAAGTTTTCGTCTATACCCGGCCTAATTATACGGCTAAAAATTTAACAAAGTATCAGGGCGTTAATTTAATCAGCCTGTCGGCTATCGCCACTAAGCATTTAGACGCTATCAGCCATACTTTCCGCGCCTGCCTGGATTTAAGAAAACGCCAAGTTGATCTTATCCATTTTCATTCTATCGGCCCCTCGTCTTTAATTTGGCTGGTTAAATTATTAAAACCCGGCGTGCCGGTGGTTTTTACTTTTCATACTAAATGTTATGAGCATAAAAAATGGGGCCGTTTGGCCAGACTGGCGTTAAAAATAGGCGAGCGCATCGCCTGCCGCCTGGCTGATAAAGTGATTGTAATTTCGCCGTCGCTTTATGAATATGTTTTGGTTAAATATAAGATTGGCGCGGCTTATATCCCTAATGGAGTAAGCCGGCCTAAAATAGTTAAAGCCGATAAAATAAAAAAATTGGGTTTAAAAAAGGATAATTATATTTTAGCGGTTAGCCGGCTGGTCGGGCATAAAGGCCTGCAATATTTAATCGCGGCTTATAAAAATTTAAGGACTAACAAGAAGTTAGTCATAGTCGGCGGCGGCGCTTATACTGATAATTATGTTAAAGAATTGACAGCCGCGGCTCAAGGCAATAAAAATATAATTTTTACCGGCAATCAAACCGGTGCGGAACTGGCTGAATTATTTTCTAACGCTTATGTTTTCGTTCAGCCATCCGAGTCAGAAGGGCTGTCCATTTCTTTACTGGAAGCCATGTCTTATAAAAATTGCGTTTTGGTAAGCGATATCAGGGAAAATATTGACGCGGCGGGAAATTGCGGCTTTAGTTTTAAAAACAAAAATGTTAAAAGCCTGCAAATGAAATTGTCATATTTGTTGAAACACTCTGTTCTGGTAAAAAAGCAGGGCCGGTTAGCCGGATTAAGAGTTGGCCAGAATTATAATTGGCCCGGCTTAATTTCCGCTACCATAAAAATTTATCAGCAAACCTTAACCGACGCGAGTCAGCGGCCACATCATTTTTTTAGGTTAAAACTATTAAGAAGAATAGTGGCTATGTTTATGTTGTAAGTTGAATTTATTATTGTCATTGCGGTAGTTGCCTCCGGATTGTCATTGCGGCCTCCGAGCCGCAATCCAGGTTTCAACGCCACGAATATTCTATTTAACAATCAACTCAACCAACCGAACTGCCTACGGGTTTAACCTGCCGCGCCCGCCATGCGAGCCGCAAGGCGAGGCGGGCGGGGATTCCCCCCGCCCCGCATTTGCGGGGCGGGGCGGGAATGACAAGAAAGAAAAGCGGCTATGTTTATGTTGTAAGGAGAGGAGGGAATGAACATTGACAATTAAGTAAGTGGTGGCGAAAAAGGGAAAATTAAAAAAACAAGAAGAGGAGAAAGGCAATGAGAAAATTGGTAGTTTCTTTGGCCATGGCAATGTTTTTGGCGTTGACGATCATCGGTCAGAGTTGGGCAGGCAAGGCACCTAAACCGCCTAAACCGGTAAAAAACGATAGTATTATCAAATCGGTAGTATCAGCCAAAATGCTGCCTGATTTCAGGTGGCATTATGTTTTAAAGCTGAAAAAGTCAGCCAAAAGTAAGAGCCTGCCTTTTCTGCCCTTCGCTATGGGGGAATTTGATGAATGGCAAGTGCAGGATTTGGACGCGCCCAAGAGCAAGAAGTATTATCTCCTGGAGATCATTACTTTCAACCGCGAAATCGCATTAACTTATGGCGGCTGGTATGATCAGGCTTTACCACCAGAGAAGTGGAACTGGGCGGCCATCCAGAAATCAAAATTCTATGACAAAGACAGAAAAGTTTTGGTCATAGGATTTTATAACGGCCAGCTGTACAAAAAAGGCACGGCTCCGTTCGCGCCGGCGCCGGGCAAGTTTGGCGATAACGTCATCCGCTTTGACATCAGCGGCGACCAGCTGACCGCGTATTTTAATAATAACACGGTGAACGGCTCGGTGGCACATCCGGTCTATATGGCCAATGTGCAAAAATGGGCGGTCAATCCCCAGCTGATTCAAGATTCGGATGGCTGGGGTAGTACCATATTTCAAGTCCAGTTTCCGCTAACTTTAAAAGTTAATTTTAGCGGAGACGATGAAAGCGGCAGCTGGGCCGATATATCTTCGTCCAACTATTATTACCGGGACGAGGATGGCAGTCAGTATCTGCAGGCTTGCTTTGATCCAGATCAAAGCCGAAAGGTTGCCGCTCTCGCCGACGTGGCTGAAGTGAGCATAACTGCGTGCAAAGTGATACTCAACTTTGAACCGGTTAAGCTACTTTCCAGGCAGCGGCTTCCAGACTTGCGTTGGCAGTACCAGCTTGGCCTGGATAAATATAGCATTATCGGACCCAGATTGTTGCCTAGCGTCATCACCGACGTGATCAATAATTTTGCGGTGACGGCGCTGAAGGACGAAGATGGCGACGGCTTTTATGAAGTCGTCATTGAGACTTTTAACAGGGAAATTAGCCTGAATTATGGCGATAACTTGGGCGACCCGGATTTAAGTAAAAGGAGATTTGCCGATGTTAGACATTCGGTTTTCTGGAGCCAGGTCAGCCAGACCTTAATTATTGGTCTGCATGAAGGCGCGCTGTTTACCAAAGGCCGAGCGCCTTTCGCGGCTCCGCCCGGAGCTCAAGGAGATGATTTTTTAAGATTCAATTTTGACGGCCACAAACTGGCCGTCTACTTTAACAATGGTAGGGTCAATGGTTCTGTTGCCAAGCCGTTTAAAATGTGGAATCTTGATCGCTGGGTTCCCGCAAACCAGCTGATTGAAGATTCAAATGGCTGGGGCAAAGCCGAAGTTGAAGTTGGCCTGCCTTTAACTCTTGATCTAACCTACGGCGGAGACCAGGCCGGCAACTCCTGGGTTACCGGAATGCAAAACAGCATGTTCTTTTTTAAAGATCCGTTAAGCGGAGATGAATTTTTCCGCGTGTGCATTCAATAAGGAGCAAGATAAACTTTTACCCCCGCAAGGTTTTAACAAAAAACCGAGCGGGGGTTTTATTTTGAATTATATGAGAACTTATAAATTCGTCATGCCTGCGAAAGCAGGCATCCAGAAATTACACGAAGATTTTTTCTGGATTCCTGCCTGCGCAGGAATGACGATACTTGTCGGATAATCTGTTTATTTGTAAATACTTCTTTATTCTGCTAAATTTATTTCATGACATTATTTATCAATACAACCTATAATGACCAGGTTCTGATTATGTTAAAACATGGCGATGGTTCAGTCTTGGCCAGTAAAAAATTCAAAGCGCGTTTTCGGCAGAGTGAAAAGCTTTTGCCGGCCATAGATAAACTGCTTAAAGACAATCAATTAAAATTAAGTGATTTGAGCGGCCTGGAAGTGGAAAACCGCGGCGGTTCGTTCACCCCGTTAGAAAAACCTTTTCTAACGGGGTTCACAGCTTTGCGTATCGGCGTGGTTACGGCCAACGCCCTGGCCTACGCGCTGGCAATTCCGCTTATGGCGGCCGGAAGCAAAAAGTTAAAAATTAAAAGCCAAAAATTTTCCGTAGTTGAGCCTTTATATGACCGAGAGCCGGAGATAACAGTTAAAAAGATTTCTATTTCTGTCATTGCGGCCTCCGAGCCGCAATCCAGGAGTAAACCGTAATAATCTAATTTTAATTTCTAATTGTTTTAATATCGCAATTTATTGTTTTTTCCGGCTTCATAATATTATTCATCTTCCTGCGACTGACACCTGGATTGCGGGTCACCGCGCCCGCAACGCTTCGCTTGCGAGGCGGGCGGGAGCCCGCAACGACAGTTAAGAAATTGTGGATAAACTTGTTGATAACCGCCTAAAAAATTTATTTAATATTTTAACTAAAATAACCGTCCTAAAACAGCGGCTATTTTTTTATTGTTTTTAATTTAACTTTAGCCTTAATTTAGGTGGCGGCTTATCATTGACAAATGGCAATTTGTGGTATATAATAATAGTATTATGGTGAATGGTGGGGAATTATGGTAAATGAGTTTTATAACTAGTTTTATTTTTTTGCATGTTCATCGGCGAATACAGCCACAATTTAGACGACAAGGGCCGGGTAGCCGTGCCGGTTAAATTTCGCGCTAGGTTAAAGGGAGGCGCGGTAGTTACTAAAGGATTGGATAACTGCCTTTTTTTGTACACTAAAAAAGAATGGCAGGAGTTGGCCGGCAAGCTGGCCAAACTGCCTATCAGTCAGGCCAACACCCGCGCTTTCGCGCGCTTAATGCTGGCCGGAGCCATGGACGTTGACTTTGATAATCAGGGGCGCATTACTTTACCGGAATATTTAAGAAAATTCGCTGGCTTAAAAAAGAATCTTACCATCGCCGGCTTATATGACCGGCTGGAAATTTGGGATCAGGCCGCCTGGCATAAATATAAACAGGGGACAGAGAAAAAGAGCGCTGATATCGCCGAAGCTTTAGGCGAATTGGGAGTGTAAACCCCGTTAGAAATAGCGAGAACTCGCAGCGTAAGATTTCTAACGGGGTAAAAATATTTTTAACTTATAACATTATGACTAAATCAATTTTTTGCCGAAATTTAAACAAATCAACTGAAAGCATAAGAGTTAAGATTATAAAAGCGCCGTTGGTTGATAGCGGAGTTTTAAAGCAAGTCTTAACGCAAAGGCAGAAAGCGTTAGTTTTGTAATTATGGATTACGAACATACGCCGGTCATGCTTAAAGAAACTCTAAAGATGCTTAATCCAGAACCTGGACAAAAATTCATCGACTGCACTTTAGGCGGCGGTGGTTATACTAAGGAGATTTTAGAAAGAATTGGTGAAACAGGACAAGTTTTAGGCATTGATTTAGATGATTTAGCCATAGCCAATGCCGAATTAAATTTTACAACAGAAATAAAAAATAAAAAATTAATTCTGGCTCATGAAAATTTTAAAAATTTGCCAGTTATTGCTAAAAGATATTTTACCGCGGACGCCAAGTTTGACGGCATTGTATTTGACTTGGGGCTATCATCAGCTCAACTCCAAGACCGGCGCCGGGGATTTTCTTTTAATCTGCCTGACGCGCCGTTAGGCATGAATTTCGGCGATTCAATTAAAGAAACGGCCGAGAATATTATAAATAGCTGGAGTATCCAGGATTTAGCTAAAATATTTAAAGACTATGGCGAAGAAAAGTTCGCTTATAAAATCGCTCTGGCCATAGCCAGCGAACGTCGGTTAAAGCGCGTCACTACGGTCGGTCAGTTAGTTGAGATTATAGCTAAAGCCTCGCCCAAAAGAATTAAGATCCATCCGGCCACTAAAATTTTTCAAGCCTTGCGCTTAGCCGTAAACCAGGAATTAGAAAATTTGCGCACCATTTTACCACTAGCGGTTAGTTTGTTAAAACCAGGCGGCAAGTTAATCGTTGTTTCTTATCATAGCCTAGAGGATAGAATCGTTAAACAATATTTTAAACAAGAGTCAAAAGATTGCCTTTGCCCGCCGGCTGCGCCAATCTGCGTCTGCGGGCATAAAGCTAATTTAAAAATATTGACCCATAAGATTTTAAGGCCGACCAGGGAGGAGGTCTTAATCAATCCGCGCTCCAGCAGCGCCAGGTTAAGAGCGGCCGGAAAAATCTAGACATCGCAAAATAAAAAATAAAATATAAATATGGAGAAGAAATTATCAGCCGGCAAACCAATATTAAATTTAAAAAATTTTAACAAAGCGCTATTTTTTATTATAATCATTTTATCGGTTTATTATATCGCCGGCGCCAACGATTTAGCCATCAGAGGTTTTGCTTTAAGCGAATTGAAACAAGAGAAAAATAAGCTGGCCGAAGCTAATAACCGGCTTGAGCTTAATGGCTTAACCTTAAGTTCTTATGCCGGCATCAAAGAAAGAATCAGAGATTTAAAGATGGTGGCGGTTGGAGAAATCGGTTATTTAACCGCCGGGGCCGAGGCAGTGGCTAAAAAATAAGGCGCGGGATAAAACGCGAGATTTATGTCGTTTTGGAAAAAAAGACAAGCTAACAGTGATAAAATAAATAATAATCGCCTTAATTTGATCAGCGCGATTATTTTTTTATTGGCCGGAGTTATTGTTTATAAATTAATTGATCTACAGGTGTTAAACTACGATCTATATTATAATCTAGCCTCGGGCCAGCATCAAATTTATAATCTTTTAAGCCCGACTCGCGGCCGGATTTTTATTCAAAATGACGTTAGCGGCGCCGATAATCAGCTTTATCCTATCGCCGCCAATAAAAGTTTCGCTTTGCTTTTCGCCGTACCGAAAAGCATAAAAGCGCCGGAACAGATTAGCCAACAGCTTTATTTAGTTTTTAAAAAAGAAAAAGTTGAGAAAGAAGTTGATAATATATTTAAGAAAGAAGATGATGATAACCTGCGCGCCCAGCTTAAGGCTTTGGGCGAGATAGAAGACGTGGCCAGTAAGCTCCGGGGAACGGAAATAATCGCCCGGCATAAGGCTCTTTTAGCCGATAAAACATTTTTAGAGCTAAGGCAGGTTAAACGGGAAGCGGAAATTGAACTAAGAAAAAAAGACATTACCCAGGCTTATTTTAAAAAATTGACTAAACTAGGGGATATTTATGAGCCGCTTGAGCAAAAAGTTGACGAAGCGGTTTTAAAAAAATTTTATTTGGCCTTGAGTCAGCCAGCCGATAATCTGAACCCCGTTAGAAATAGCGAGGGCTCGCAGCGTAATATTTCTAACGGGGTAAAAATTGAAGATTTGGCGGTTGACGGCCAGGCCATGATCATTTTAAATCATGGGCCAAAAAAAGAACTAAAAATTGACGGCCTTGGTTTTTCCGAAAGTTCCTTTCGTTTTTACCCGGAAGGCAGTATCAGTTCTAATATTTTAGGCTTTGTCGGTTATGTAGGCGATAAGCAGAAAGGCCGGTATGGCCTGGAGGAATTTTTTGATCAGGAGCTGGCCGGCTCGCCGGGCTCAATTAAAATTGAACGCGACGCTAAGGGCGAACCTATCATTATCAATGATCGCGAGTATAATCAGGCGGCCGACGGCAGTGACTTAATTTTAACCATTAACCGGTCCATCCAGTTTATGGCCTGCCAAAAACTAAATGAAGCCGTCAGTAAGCACGGCGCTGACGGCGGCAGCGTAATAATTTTAGAGCCGGCCAGCGGAGCGGTTTTAGCCATGTGCTCTAACCCTGATTATGACGGTAATAATTATCAGACCGCCGGAAATATTAAAGATTATACCAACCCGGCGATTTTTTCCCAATATGAGCCAGGCTCAATTTTTAAAGTTATTACCATGGCGATGGCTTTGGACCAGGAAAAAATAACGCCGCAAACCGTCTATAACGACACCGGACAGGTTATAATTGCTAAATATAAAATAGAAAATTCCGATCATAAGGCTAATGGCCCAGAAACTATGACCCAGGTGCTGGAAAAATCTTTAAACACGGGAGCTATTTTCGCCATGAGGTCAATCGGCCCGGATTTATTTTCCGAATATGTAAAAAAATTTGGTTTTGGCGAAAAAACCGGCATTGAGCTTGTAGGCGAAAGCAAGGGCGATATAAAAAATTTAATAAAAAAACCGGTCGGCGAACTTTATGCGGCCACGGCTTCGTTCGGCCAAGGTTTGGCGGTTACGCCGCTGCAAATAGCCACGGCTTTTTTAGCTTTAGCTAACCGCGGCCTAATGATGCAGCCTTATCTTGTTAAAGAAATAATTAAGCCGGACGGCTCTAAATTCGCCACCAAGCCTAAAGTAATTGGCCGGATAGTTTCGGAAAAAGCCGCTGCCATTATCGGCGGTATGATGGTTAATGTAGTAGAAAACGGCCATGGCAAAAAAGCCGGCGTTAAAGGCTATTACGTTGCCGGTAAGACCGGCACGGCTCAAGTGCCGGCGCCAAACGGCGGTTATCAGCCAGGCGCCCATATTGGTTCGTTCGCCGGTTTCGCGCCGGTCGACAACCCGAAATTTGTTATGTTAGTTAGAATTGATCAGCCGCGGGACGTCCAGTGGGCCGAAAGTTCGGCCGCGCCTTTGTTTGGCGAATTAGCCGAGTATATGCTAAATTATTGGCAGATACCGAGGGAAAGAAAAATCAACGAGAATAATAAATAATATTAAGGTTTTTAAAGAATAAAAACATAAAAAACATTCCCAAATTTTCAATTACCAATTTTCAATTTTCAATGAATGATTAAATTTTCAACTGAAAATTATTTAATTTTATGAAGCCATTAATACAAAAACTATTAAAGATATCGGCTAAATTAATTTTAAAAAAATACCGGCCAGAAGTCATCGGCATTACCGGCAGCGCCGGCAAAACCGGAGCCAGAGAAGCGATTTACGCCGTGCTAGCCGCTAAATTTAAAGCGCGGCGCAGTTTAAAAAATTATAATAACGAAATCGGCGCGCCGCTGACGATTATTGGCGTTGCTTCTCCAGCCAAATCAATTTTCGGCTGGCTTAAAATTTTTTTCTTAGCCGGTAAATTATTATTAAAGCGGGACAAAAATTATCCGGAAATTTTAGTTTTAGAAATGGCCGCGGATAAGCCGGGTGATCTGGCTTATTTAACCGACCTGGCGCCGCCGCGGATCGGCGTTATAACTTCCATCGGCGACGCTCATCTGGAAAATTTCGGCAGTCTGGAAAAAATCAAGCAAGAAAAATCAGTTTTAATTAAAAAGATTGATCAGTCTGGCTGGGCGGTTTTAAACGTTGATGATAGCCAAGTTAGATCGCTCATGAAAAAAACTAAGGCTAAAATTTTAACCTATGGCCTAACTAGCCAAGCTGAAATTTCCGGTCAGGAGATAAAATTAATGTTTGCTCCGCTGGGTATGAATTTTAAATTGGTCGGTCATAAGGCTTTTGTGCCGGTTTTTTTACCCAACGTAATCAGCCGGGCCGGCGTCTATGCCGCTCTGGCCGGCGCCGCTCTCGGCCTTATTAAGGGCTTGAATTTAGTCCAAATCAGCCAGGCGTTTAAGGCCTATGAGCCGCCCAGCGGCCGCCTGAAGCTACTGGCCGGTATAAAAAATACTTTTATTATAGACGATACTTATAACGCTTCGCCGGCCGCTTGTATTTTAGCTTTGGAAACTTTAGCCTCTATGCCCCGGACTGACCGAGCAAATAAATACGCGGTTTTTGGCGATATGCTTGAGCTGGGCGGGTTAAGCCAGGCCAGACACGAGGCAGTCGGCCGCGCGGTCGCGAAAAATAAAATTGATAAATTGATGGTCGTGGGCGAAAGAGCGCGCGATATTGCCCGCGGCGCCATAAGCGCGGGCATGAGAGAAGACGATATTTTTCATTTTGCCGCCACCGCCGAAGCCGGTCGGTTTATCCAGGAAAGAATTAAGCCAGGAGATATTATTTTAGTTAAAGGCTCGCAGGGCGCGCGTATGGAAAAGATAGTTAAAGAAATTATGGCCGAGCCGTTACGCGCCAAAGAGTTGTTAGTTAGGCAGGGTAGGGAATGGGAGGATAAGTAAGATTAGTTTTTTGCAGTTTTAGTATATTTATTGTACCAAGTTAGAATCTATTTTAAAAATAATTGCGCTAACTAAAAATTGAACTAACTAATGCTTCAGCTTCCTGATTCATCGTGTTATCGTCATGGTTATCAATGTGAGTAGCAACACACAAAAACGCGACCGTCGCTCCACGGACAGCGAACCAAACTCTGGGAAATTGGTTAGAGCGCAAGTTCTTCACCGCCATCTCTATTTTCCAAATAGTAAAATTGTCAAAACATTTTATTCTATGCAACTTGGCCGGAGCGATTACCTGCCTAGGATTTATCGGGTCAAAATGAACTTCGCAGATTCGCTTAAATGATTCCAGGCCATCGTCAAAAAAAGGAAACCGCCGTTTTAAACTGGCGGCTTCTTTTTCAAAATGAGGATGGAAAATAAAATTAAGCATCGTTATCTAAATTAGTGCCGCGATAAAAAGCCAGCTCATAAGCGATTTCTTGATTAGGCGCGGTTCCAATATACGGCGCTTCAGCGTGAGTCAAATCTTCCAGTTGTTTGCCGGATAAATGGCCGTATTTCAAAACTACCCGGTCTAATATTTGCCGCTCTGCTTCGGAAAAATTCACTTCCGCTTTCTTTTTAGTTTTATAAATTTCCGTTGAGTTATAATCAGCTCTTTCCTTTTCGTGTTTAACGCTGATTTTTTTTTCTTTTACCATATCAGCCAGTATTTTTTCCATAGTTGCTGGAAATGGCCCCATAGGCAACGCCTTATAAACATCGCCGGTCAGTGATTTTTCAAATTTTTCAAAAAAATCAAAATCAACGAAATATAATAATTTCGCCAGCTTTTTCTTGCCTCTTATCTCGCCCCCGAGCTTTTCGGCAAGATATAAAATAACTTCTTTATATTTTTTTTCGCTGATTTTAGACATATTTTTTCCTTAATCCTAGGTTCTGCAATTATTATACCACAAAAATAATTTTAAACTACTAAATTAACAATTGATTACAATCGGTAATAATTAATTCATATTTATTAATATTATGCGTTGTTTTCATGGGTATTTGGAAAAATGGTAAATTATATTTTGCAGCTAGTTGTCTAATTTCATCGGTGTCATCGTATGTCATCATATAATGACCTTTTATATTTGACACTAAATAAAACAATTTTTCGTGATCAATATCAAAATGCGTATAAAGTCTTTTGCCCGCTATAGTGTAGGGCGGATCTATAAAAAAATAGAAATTTTTATTTTTTATATATCTATTAATAAATTTAAAAGCATTTCCTTCAAAAAAAGAAATTTTATGTTTTATTGCTGCTATGTCTCTTATTCTATTATATAAAGTTTCGGGATACCATCTTGATTTTATACCATTACCATTTTCCCCATTTTTCATTAATCCTGAACCCTTGGTAATTATCCCGCCGTGATATATTCTATTTCTAAGTATTGTGGCAAATGCTAAATCATAAGTATTTTTATGTTGTTTTTCTAATACTTCCTTCGCATTATTAGTAGATAATTCAAAATTGATTATTTTATCAGCCAGATTTTTATTATGCTCACTAAAAATAGTTTTCCATACTGCGGCAACTTGTTCATCAAGCTCAATCATAATTATTCTCTTGGCTAAATCTTCAAACGCTGCGGTTAAACTTATTATTCCACCGCCCGCGAAAGGCTCAACTAAAGTAATTTTTTTTGTATCATAATTTGATAGCCACTTCCGTATGATAGGTACTAGCCAGGTCTTACCGCCGGGAAAACGGAAAGGACTTCTCTGAGGAATAGTCGCCACGTTAATTATTTGACTCTGAATATTTGGTTTTAGTATTGTTAGTTGATACATTACTTTGAATTATTAAGTTTATTTTGCAATACATTAATAAATTTACTTTGTTCACCGGCCTGCGGCGTTATTATATCTTTTATTATATTATCAAATTTTGAATATTTTTTTTGAACTAATTCAAGAATATACTTATTTTGTTCTTTATTAATTATCAGATCATATATAAACCAGGCGACTTCTCCGTCTTTTTCGTCAACACTTCTAAATTTAGGCAGGGTCTCAAAAAAAGACTTTTGTATACAAACTACTGCTTTTTTACCCCAATCGTTAAAAATTTTTCCTTTGTAAATTATTTGAGGAACTAGCCTTTTCCTTGATGATGATAAATAGTCGGGTTTTGGATATAAATTCGTCGTGCTCCAAGTAAAATTTTTATCTTGATCTTTCATATACTTTTTGAATGGCGCTCTTAAATTACCTGAAATATAAACGCTTTGTACCTCAAGAGATCCAAAATCTATTATTTTTCCTTTGCTATCCAATTTAACCAAAACATAATCTACATTTCCCGCTGTATTGCCATTGGCATCTAATAATTTTACTTCGGGGATAATCTTCCAAATGAT
>JACPHD010000023.1 GCA_016188785.1 Parcubacteria group bacterium
AAGGCTGCCATACAAAAATAAAAATGATTAAAAGAGTGTCTTATGGTTTCAAAAATATTAACAACTATATCGCCAAAATAACTTTAGCTTTTTTACCGCTGATCTGGATATTAAGCTATCACACTATTTGACGGGGAGCCGGAGTCTTGCTTATTAGCCCTACACCCCGACTATCAGCCTGAATAAAAAATTAATCACCGGAATAATTAAACTAAAACCAAAAAAGACAAACAGCAAAACTAAGGCGAAACCGAATCGCTCCCACTCTAAAAATTTCATTTGCAGGTCATAAGGCAAAAACGGCAGCAGCACTTTAGCGCCGTCTAAAGGCGGTATGGGCAGCAGGTTAAAAATCAACAAGACTAAATTAATCTGCACAATCGCGGCCAAAAAGGAAATTAAAACTAGGTTGAGATCAGGGACAAATCTTAAAAACAAGCCGAAAAATAAAGCCGTAATTAAATTAGCCAGCGGCCCGGCCATAGCCACTTTGGCCACGCCGTACTTCTGATCTTTGAGATTATAAGGATTAAACGGCACCGGCTTGGCATAACCGAAAATCAGCCCGCCGCCCGTGCCGATAAAAATTAAAGCTGGCATTAAAATTGAACCCCACAGATCAATATGAGCGATTGGATTTAAAGTCAAGCGGCCCTGGTCGCGCGCCGTCGGGTCGCCTAACCGGTCCGCCATCCAACCATGCATGTATTCATGGATAATGGCGGAAAATAATATAATAACTAGAGGAAATAGCATAGACATAGCGAATAAATTACCAATTCTCAATTTCCAATTTTCAAACAATTTTCAATACTTTAATTTTCAATTTCAGGTAATTTATTGTTTGAAAATTTATTCATTGGAGCTTGATTGAAAATTGATAATTGAAAATTACTATCATCTTACCATACCTTGCTTTTTATATCAAAAACTGTTAGTATAAAATTATATAAAAATTAACTAGAAAAATCATTATGGCCAAAAAATGCGATGTTTGCGGACGAGGTTCAACTAAAGACGCCTCCCGGTCCCACTCCAATATTAAAACCGTTAAAAGGCAATATCTTAATTTGCAGGTAAAAAAAATCAACGGTAAAAAACTCCATATCTGCGCCAAATGCATTAAGACTAGGGCGAAAAAGAAATAAAAAAATCCGGCCAAAAATAGCCGGATTTTTAAAAATTTTTATCTCCGTTATTCATGACATAAAAATAAATATGCAACAGGGCGAACAGCAGGCTTAAAATAATCGGGCCTAAGATAAAGCCGACTGGGCCGAAAAAAACCAGACCGCCAAAAACCGAAAAAAGCACGAATAAAGGATGCAGTTTCATGCCGCGGCCGATAAGTTTCGGGCCTAAGAAGTTGTCAATTAGTCCAACGGCCAGCGCCCCCCAGAGCAACAGGCCGACCGCGGAAAAAACTTGGCCGTTGACGAACATCAAAATAATCGCCGGAATAAACACGAGAGAAGTGCCCACGCTCGGTATTAAAGCGGCAATGGCCGCGACCGCGCCCCAGAGAATAGCGTTAGGCACGGCAAAAATCATAAAGCCAATGGTAGTCAAAAAACCCTGAATAAAAGCGATGGTAAAATTACCCTTAACCACTGAACTGATGGCCAGCTCCAGCTTATTTAAAATCATTTCATCGTCCAAATCGGCTAAGGGGCTATAATTTATAACCGCTTGCTTAATTTTCTGCCCGTCTTTAAATAAATAATAAAGCGAAACCAAAAACACAAAAGAAGTTGCTAAAATACCGGCCAAATTAGAAAATAAAGAGCCCAAATTCTGTAACAGCCAGTTTAAGCCTTGCTTTAAATATTGCCCGAAATTAACGGAAAATTCCGACGGCAGGAGAAAATAGCGACGAAAATTTTCCGTTAAGCCGTTAAAAATATTAATAAAATTATCTTTGCCGCCGTTCTCGACTAAAGAAATATAGAGCTCGCGTAGTTCCTGCAAAATTCTGATGCTTAAAAAGATTAACGGCGTTAAAATAATAACCGCGACCATGATAGTCGAAAGCAGGGCGGCCAAGCCTTCATGACGAAAACAATACTTTAGCATGCGCCGGTAAAGCGGCTGAAAGATGACCGCAAAAACTACAGCCAAAATAAAAACCGACATGAACGGGCGCAAGATATAAAACGATAAAATTAAAGTCGCGGCCAGTAAAACCAATAAAAAATAAAATTGCGGTTTTTGCTTTTTTGTTTCATTGGAAATAGGCATAAATTTTATATTATTTATTTTTAATTATTCATTCTTCTCCGATAAAAAAATTTTCTGATTTCCTCCACGGCTATAATGGAAGCGGCAATAGGAATGATGATCAGCCAATCGGACAGCTTGAGCGGCGCGGTATGGAATATTTTTTGCATGACCGGATGATAAACTACTAACAGCTGTAAAGAAATAACGATTAAAGTAGCGCCAACCAAAAATTTGTTGGCTAATAAATTCATCTGGAAAAGCGACTTGGCTTCAGAGCGGCAGTTCCAGGCGTTAAACCATTGAAAAACGGCTAAAGTTGTAAGCGCTAGAGTTAAGGCCCGGCTAAAATTATTTTGCCAGCTCGCTTGAAAAAGCCACAGCGCGCCTAGGGCCATGGGCAAAGCCATTAATATGATTCTCTCAACCATCAGCTTGTCCACAATCCATTTATTCGGCCGCTTAAACTTTTCCGATAAAAGTCCCGCTTCTTTCGGCTCCATGGCCAGCGCCACGTCAAGAAAACCGTCGGTCACGAAATTCAGCCAGATAATCTGCGCCGGCAAAAGCGGCAAGGGCAGGCTAAAAGCCAGAGCGCCGGCAATGGTCAAAACTTCCCCGGCGCTGGTGGAAAAAAGATAAAGAACAACTTTTTTAATGGTCTTATAAATATTGCGGCCTTCTTCAACCGCGGAAACTACATTAGCCAAATTGTCGTCCAAAAGCACAATATCGGCAGCTTCTTTAGCCACTTCGGCGCCGATTTTTCCCATGGCCACGCCCAAATCAGCGGCTACTAACGAAGGCGCGTCATTAACGCCGTCGCCAGTCATGGCGATAATTTCGCCCCGGTCCTTATAGGCTTTAATGATTCTTAATTTATGGTCAGGCGTAACTCTGGCGAAGACCGAGCAGGCCGAAATCTTTTCTCTTAGACTTTCACCCGTAAGCTCCTCTATATTTTTACCGGTTAAAATAGTATCGCCGGAACGGTAAATGCCAGCTTCTTTAGCAATCGCTAAGGCCGTATTTTCATGATCGCCGGTTATCATAACTAAGCGAATATTGGCTGAAAGAATCTTTTTAATCGCGGCCGTTGCTTCCGGCCTCAACGTATCTTTCATACCTAGAAAACAGACAAAAGTCAAATCCCCGATTTCTGCCGCTCTTAAAATATCCGGGCCGCCGCGATTAACCGCCAAAGCGACTACCCGCAGGCCCTTGGCGGACATTTTTAAAAATATTGACTCCAATTTTTCTTTTTCCTCCGCCTTAAACGGCGCCTCTTTATTGTCGCGCCAAATTTTCCGGCAAAGATTTAAAATTTCTTCCGGCGCGCCAGCCACGGTTAAAAAATTTTTATTTTCATAATAATGCGCCGCGGCATGATATTTAAATTTATAATCAAAAGGTAAATCTAAGAGCAACGGCGCTTCATTTTCCAGTTCGCTTTTCTTGAAACCCAGCTTTTGCGCAAAAACATTCAGAGCCGCTTCGGTCGGGTCGCCGGCCACGCTCCATTGGCTAGTCTTGGCGTCAAAAATGACACGCGCGCTAGCGCAGAAAGCCGCGATCTTTCCGGCCAGCAATAGTTCCGGATGATCAGGCAGATAAACCGTTTTTCCTTCAAAGCTGATTTCTCCTTTAGGCTCATAGCCCGAGCCGCTGATGGCAAATAATTTCCCGTCCGCATAAACTTTTTGCGCCGCCATTTCATTTTTAGTAATGGTGCCGGTTTTATCCACCGCGATAATTTGCGCCTGGCCTAAAGCCTCAACCGCCTGCAGTTTTTTTACTAAAACATTTTGTTTGCCCATGCGCCAGACGCCGGTGGCTAAAACTAAGGTCATGACAATGGGCAAGCCTTCGGGAATTATAGAAACCGACAATGACACCACGGTAGCGAACATCACTATGGCTGATTTTTCTAAAATTACACCGGCCAGAAACAATACAGCGCTAATACCGGCTACCGCCATAATAATTAAACGGGTCAGATAACGGACATTAACTTTAAAAGGCATCTCGGCGTCAATTGCTTTAATCTCTTTGGCTATCTTTCCAATTACGGTGTTTAAACCGGTGGCCACTACAATGGCTTTGCCCTGGCCGGACATAATATAGGTGCCTTTAAAAACCATATTTTTCTGATCCTGCGCTAATAAATCAGCCGGCTTTATAATTTCTTTAATCTTATGCGCCGGTTCTGATTCGCCGGTAAGCATGGCTTGATCAATATTCAAATTATGCGATAAAATAACGCGCGCGTCGGCCGGCACTTTTTCCCCTTCTTGCAAAATTATAATATCTCCGGGCACGACCTGGCCATCAGAAATAATCATTTCTCGGCTCTGGCGCAAGACCGTCGCTTTTGTTGCCGCGAATTCTTTAAGAGCTTTAAGCGTATTTTGCGCTTTGTCTTCCTGAATAGTTCCCATGATGGCGTTAAAAATAAGTATGGCCAGAATAATTACCGCGTCAATAACCTGAGACAAAGCAAAAATTATCAGGCTGGCGGCGAATAAGATATAAATTAAAGGATTTTGAAATTGGCGCAAAAAAATAATCGCCAGACTATCGGTTTTAGCTTCCGGCAGCTTATTTTCACCGTACTGATTTAATCTTTCCGCGGCTTGTTTAAAACTTAAGCCATTACTGCCGGAGCGCAGTTGTTTTAAAACATCGGCCTCGGATTTTAAATGCCAATTATTTTCCATGGATTATCAGGCTGGTTATTTAATAATAAACCATTCTTTCAAATTTTTTGGCCAGCCAAAAAGTAGCAGTAGCAGGGCCAACGGCGCGCCCCAGTTTGCCCAACGCTCGACAAAATCCCAAATTGATTCTCCGACAATCGGGCGTAGAAGCGCGGTCCAGAATCCCCAGACAGCCATCCATAACAGCGCCAAGCGAATCGGTTTTACGAGAATAAGAATCGCCAGCGCGATATCCGCCAGGCCGACAAGAAACAAAAGTTGCGTAGCCAGTCCCGTATCGGAAATGCCAAAGAGGGAAAACCATTCAACCCAGGCTTTCTTGCCTTGCAGCGCGAAAACGCCATGGCCGATAAACTCGCCGGCGACGGCGATTCGTAAAACCCAGCCAATAATTTTTGTGTTCACCCCGTTAGCCCCGTTTAGAAATTTATTTCTAACGGGGTTAGAAATTTGATTTGCCATATTTTTTATTATATGCCCCGTTTTAAATTAACTAATTTCTAACGGGGTTCATAAATATATGTTAACAGGACTTACGCCTTCTCTAATATTACTTTAAAAACTAATTATTTACATTAGATAACTATGAATTACCCACAAATCTACGAATTGGCTACAAATACTACAAATCTTATTCGTGATATTTGTAGCTGATTTGTAGATTGGTGGGAGAATAACAACGTTATAAGTAAATTTATCTTAAGATTAGTTATAATTGTTTAAGTGCGTAAGTCGTGTTAATAACCGAAAAACTTTTCTTAGCGGAAGGATTGAGAAAAAAAATTTCAGATCAGCCGCGCGTCTTAGCCACCAGCCTAAACGTCCATAAAATCTATAGCGGCCAACTAACGCCGCCGCCCAGCCAGGCCCTACGGGTATGGCGTAAGCAGGCTTTTTGGCTTCGTACGGCTTAAGTGGCCGGCCGCGAATCTTCTTGCCTATTGTCTCGGCCATAAAATTTCCGTCGTGAATCGCGGTTTGCGCCAGGCCGGCGCAAGGCGTGGCCGCGGCATCGCCAAGAATAAACACATTGTTAAAGCCCTCGGCCTGCAAAAATTCATCAACCACAACCCGGCCTTTTTTGTCTAGCAATAACCCTTTGGTTTCCGCGTACAAACGGTTTGGTTTGACCCCGGCGGTCCAAATGACCGTTTTGGTTTTCATTGCCATGTCTTTAAGATAAACTGTTTCAATTTCTTCCTTGACCACTGTTCTATTTAAAAAAATATTTACGCCCAAATAATGAAGTCTGGCCTGGACTTTGGCGGAAATATCTTCCGGCAAGGCCGGCAAAAGCCGCGGCGCCGCTTCTATCAGATCAATGGTTATCAAAGACGGATCAAGTTTATGTTTTTTGGCCAGGGTTTTAGTATAGACGGCCAGTTCTCCGGCCAGTTCCGCTCCGCTCGTGCCGCCGCCGACGATAACTAAATGCGCGCGGCAAATATCCTCCTCTTTATCGGTTGCCGAAATCGCGCAGGCCCTAAAAAGTTCATGCAAATGCTGGTTAAGGCGCGACGCTTCTTGAATAGATTTAAAGCCGAAGGAAAACTCTTTCAGTCCGGGGATATCAAAATAAACCGTCTCGCCCCCCAGCGCCAGCGCCAGAAAATCAAAACCATACCGAGAACCGCTTTTGCCCTGCGCGTACTTTGAGTGAAAATCAATAGCGACGATTTGGTCTGCCGCTACTTTTACATCAGTCCTCTCAAATATATCTTGCAGTGGAACACGCGCCGCTATAGGCGAGCACCCGGCAACAACCCGGTAAAGAGCGGCGTGATATTCAAAATGCGGCCTAGCGCTTATCAGGATTATCTTGGCGCCAGTGATTTTTTGTTTTGTTAAGTTAAGCGCGGCTCGCACGCCGGCGAAGCCGCCGCCGATAATAACGATTCTTTTTTCGCTTACAGCCATACTGTGCATAATTATAGCTTAAATTTCCATTAAATAAAAGGCTAATTTTCTCTTTTAGAAATCGGACAAAAAAAATAATTTTTTAAAAAAAGAGCGGAATGGTTGGCTGATATTTAGATTGGTCGGGCTACCGGGAATTGTCCACTCGGCTTTCGCGAGCGAATCCACTTAATCGTAAAGTGATCTAAGCGGCTCGGCCACGATGCAGGGTATAAAAATCCCGCGGGCGGTTCTTCGCTCGCGGGTCTTAAAAAGAGGAGCGGATGGCCTGATTTTCTTTTCAAGGCCATCCGCACCATAGTTTATAATTAAGCGCAGGGCGATTCTTCCACTGGACCCAGCGCGTCTTTCAATGCCGCCTTGGCCCTTTCCTGCCTTTTACCTCCGGGCAGGCGGCCGGCAAGCTTGTCGCCGTTAACCAGCATATATACATATGCCGGCATAATCTCATCAAGCACCAAACGCTGGTGTTCTTGCCATTCCTCCGGCATGGCGTGAAGCGTTAACGCTTGAACGACCAGATACTCCTGAAAACGCATGAACACGGAATCCGCAGCCTTGTCGCACTCAACGAAATAGGGATGGCAGATGTTTAACTGCAAAATCCCTTTGTCCATGTCCAGCTCCCATAGCTTCTCGGAGTTGGGTATATCCTCATAGGACAGCGCAAGGCCGAGAGAATTAGACCTCACGGTCCTTCTTCTCTGCCCCTGCGGCCCGATAACCGTGAACGGAATATGCCGCGGATGCTCGCCTTCCTTGTCGCGCTTTTTCGCGTTAGCTTTTCGGGTTCGCTTACTCGTTACCCCGTCAATGGATTTCTGCGGCCGTTCCTCAACACCTTCGACACTTTCCTCGTCCGGCGGAGTGTGTTCCTTGCCGATGTTTCCGGCGCGGAATTTAGTTACAACCTCCCGCAAATACTCAAATCCCTGATTGGTCAGGAGCGACTCAATAGCTTTCATTGAGCGAATGCCTAATTCTTGCCACCGCTCTTCTTTCCTCGATGACTGCGCCTCGTTAAAGTGCTGGCGGCCGACTGTCGCATACCACTTTTCAATGGCCGCGACAAATCCGACGAGCGACGCATCGGTCTCGAAGGACTTTCTGCGGACATTGAGCTTCACCTTCGAGGACAGAATCTCGCCCTCGAAAATGCCGGAGGAAAGCGCCTGCCCCGCATCCGGCCTAAGCCACTCCGATGCCGAGCTCGCAAATTTCGCAAACGCAATTCTGAACTCATTATCCGCCTCGCCGACCAATACTTTGCCATGCCGGCCTTTTGCGGTTTTCGGCGCAAGGAACAGGCGAAATAAAACATCGCCGCCGTCCGGGTCATTTATAACAACCTCCTCCAACACTGCGCCGTGGTATTCCTTGGCCCGCACCTCGCGATACTCTTCGCCACCACGGGCATCCCGTAAACGGATGGACACGATCGTGCCGAGCCTGTGCATAGATGAATTGAAACGCTCGAGGATCCCCTCGGCCAAAGATTCCATAGTGACCCGGCCGATAACCCGGTCTTCGGTATATTCTTCGATACGCACCTCGGTGCGCCAGTCCACTACTAGCTCGCCATGCTTGCCCTTGGCAACCCCGTATACAAAGTCTGGCCGGGAACGCATCGGAATCACCACCTTATCACACTGCACCTTTATATCTTCTGGGATGAACGTCCATTCGAGGTACCCGCGCGGCTCGTTCTTTGGCGATGAGGTGAAGATGCACCGCTGACATTTGTTTAAAGACGAAATAAGCCCCCGACCGAACCGACCGAGCTTGCCCTCGGCCTTCATTGTGCGACCTACGTGCGCCAGCGCTGACTCGAACCTTTCGCGGCTCGCTCCTTCGCCGTTGTCGCGAACAGTGAGATGCCGCGACTTTTTATTATCAACTATCCATATCCGCGTCGCCCCTTCATCCAGAGCGTTTTGAACCTTCTCGAAGAGCACATCGAGAAGCGTGGGATAGGTCTCGGCAAGCTGTATAATAGTCTCGCCGAGCGAGTAAAGCTGAAGGACGCTCTTGCCCATCTCGCTTCTCTTCGCGGTTTTAACCGAAATCTCCGAAATCTCCCTTGTCATTTCTCGTTCTCCTTTCTCTTTTCTTTTTTCTTTTTCTATTGCTCTTTTATTTCCCGCATCGCCCTTTCGCCGCAAAGGCGGCTAAGCTTACGCGACAGCCGAAAAATTCCGAAGCCGTTATCAATCGCTTCCCGCAATTTTGAACGTTCATCGTCGGACACCTCGTCCGAAAGGGCATATTCCGCAAGCGGCGCCATAGCGCGCACCAGCCGCGCAAGTTCATCAAAAATGATTGCGCGAGTAGTATGACATTTTGCCGCGCCAACCTTTTTCGCAAGCTCGTTGGCGGCATTGATGTGGCCGGCCATAGCTTGCAAAAGCAGGTATTCTTCGCTAACGCCCGACTTTACCACCGCAAGCGTACGCGGAGCCGGTTTTTCAGGGGTGCCGGCAGTCAAAACCGTAACCTTTTCCAGAGGCGCGGTCGAAAGGCCAGCGCCATTAAACGGTTCCTCTTTAGGGGACGGCTCCGATTCTTCGCGCTCTTCAAGAGCGGGCATCGTTACAGTCGGTTTTTCCACTATCGCAGCTACACCCGCACCGGAAGCAAATGTAGTAGTCGGAAGCGCCTCATCTGCTTGATGCGTTTCTCTTGCCCCAAGACAAGGCGGCGCCTGTTCGACTACAAATATAACCGCCGGTTCTTCCACTACCGCGATTTCCGCAGGTAGGGGTTCTGCCGCGACAGCAGAAGCTGGAGCCGCTTCTAATACTGGTAAAACCACCGCATGCAGAATTTCTTTGCCGCTTATCGCGGCTGTCGGCTCCTCGCTGACCTCCGCAGTTATCGCCACAGCCTTAGGATGTCTTTCCGTCTCTCGCCGGGCGATTACCTCTTCGACTCTCTTCCTCTCCTCCTCAAAACGCTCGCGCCATTCCTCGACTTTTTTATCAAGGTCATCGCGAAACGCTTCATTTGCCTCTTCCATCAGCAAGGACTTAGGAGTGGATAGGCCACAATCACCGTGGAGTATCCGTATAAGCTGCTGCTCCCTCGCCAGTTTTACCATATCTGTGGCTTCGTTTATCTTGAGAATATCGAAAGCCACAAAGCGGCCAAAACTGTAAACTTGAGGCGATAATTTCTCGAGCTCATTTACTTGGTACGCCACCTCCTCGAGGAAGTAGCGCACTTTTAATAGAAATACTCCCAGCGGCGGCCGCTTGCCTGAAAGCCAATAAGGTACGGTGCGTTCAATGCTGGCTTTTGTAAATTCAGCAAGCAGGATTCTATACCTACTGCAATCCTTCTCGCCAATTGGCATAGTCGCGCCGTAATGTTTCAGGCACTCTTTTGTCGTGCCTGAAAATACCGGCTGTCTTTCATCCTTCTCGTCAGTCATTTTCTTTCTCCCTTCTTTTTTTCTGCTTCTCCTTCTTCGGAAAAAATCACGGGACGCGCCTGCCGCGCTCGCCATCCTCTAGCGAATTTTTCAATTTCGCTCAAAACGACTATTTGTCCTTTGAGCGGTTCTTTTGACCCATCCCAATCCATGAGTGAGAAAGTAATAGTCTCTCCTTTGGAGAGAGACGATAATTCCTTCTCCGGATGGGTTACGGCATAGCGGTCGCGTCCGTGGCCGAGCACATTACTGACTATGGCTCTTATAACGCCATTATTCCCTTCTCTCTTCTCAAATCGCACGTTTTTCACCTCCTTTTTAGTTTTCAGAGAACTTTTTGACGTTGCCTTAAAGCCTTTAAATTTAGGCCTATCACCCGCCAAAGTGTGCTCATTATGAGCCTCTTTCTTAAAAAAGTCAAGTTCTTGCTTTAAATTTTTGCTTTTAAGCAAAATTTGCGGGGTAGAGAAAAAAAGCGGAATGGTTGGCTAAATTTCAACAAATCATTCCGCCTACGAACTAATCCTGTTCTAGCCGTAGTAATAAACATTATTGATGTGTGAAATTAAATTAACCATAAATTTAAAAACCGCCCTGCAGAAGGCGGAATTATTAGGCTTAAAAAACAAATTAAAATTACCGCGACTTCTGCAAAATTGAAGTCAAGTAATAATAATTGTTAATTGGCCGCTTAATCAAATTCATAAGTATCATAAATATAGCAAAAATAAAAGTTATGTCAATAGTAATTTTTAAATTCCAGAATATGCGGCTGTTTTAAGTTGGTCGGAGTTATTAAACATTTGTCCTCTAATTTTCTTATCGCCATATTTTTAGAAATACTGATTTAAATCAGCATTTAAATATGAATTAAACGATCTAAGTATACCCTCCCACATGATTCTTCTAGTTCAGCTAAAACCATTTGCGTTGACTTATAGGAACCAGTCGGCAAAGAATCAATATATTTATACCGCTTATACTTTGGTTGCCATAAGGCGACCGACAAATTATGCAAATACAGAAAAAGAGAATGTAAAATATTATCGGCTTGCTCCGGTGTCAACTTGCCGAAATAGCCGGGCTTATGACCGGGACAACGGATATGAACGGTAAGCGGTCCGATTTCATTTATGATCATCCGCACCGCGGCATGGCGGATATAGCCATTATTATGCTGAAGCAAATCAAATAGCCAAGGGAATAGGAAATCCGGCTGATTTTCCCGGTCGTGCAGAAAATATATGACCGACACAGCCATGACAAAATTTTCCTGCCGCCAGTCTTCGGAAATACTTGTATAATTTTCCGGCGCGGTTCTTACCAAGACGGCGATATCCTCATATTTGTCTTTATTTGAAGCGGCTGAGCTATAAACTAATTTTCTTACTGCGCGGGCGGCCAGTCGGCTTTTTTCCTTATTGCCGCGTAAAATTTCGTCAAAACATACTTTAATGGAATCCATACTTTTAATTTATCTCCTAATTTACCTCGCGTGCGGAGGGTCTGTGTGGTAAAAAAATTATATAACATTAGGCAAAAAAAATCAAGTTAAAAAGCTAAAACAACGTCCTTAAAATGGAATGTCAAAAATATAATCAGTCTTTTTCTCTTTTTTATTATTCTTTAAAAATTCTTTTTGCCTTTTTCTGATCAATCTGGGGCTTAAACTTTTATAATCTTTTAAATCGCGGGCCGATTCATTAATTAATTCACGGTCAAGCCCAATCGCTTGCTCGTTCACCCGCAGGGCTTTATCATTAATTCCTAATAATTTTATGCCATTAAGTTTCCTGACACGGGAAAGCGCGACATAACCCATGCCGAACTCAAAGGCTTTGCTTAAATCGATTTCCGCGCAGTCTAAACTCATGCCCTGACTTTTATGGACGGTGATCGCCCAAGCCAGTTTTAGCGGCACTTGACTGACTGAAGCGATAACCTGACGGCCTTCCTCAATCGCCCAAATTTCCGGCAGGGCGACAATCCATTGGCCGGAGAAGGTTTCTACTATCGGATAACCGCTGTCGTTGTCAAAACTCACGACTTTTCCCAAAGTGCCGTTGACATAACCTTTATTAAAATTATTTTTAACAAACATGACTACGGCGTTAATTTTTAATTTTAGCATTTCCGGAGCCAAACAATAGTGCTCTTTTAAACTTTTAACCAAATGCGGAACGCCTTGTTCAAACATTTTGTAACCGCGCGTTTCGCCCTGAAGTTTATTTAATTCAAAATAATTTTCCGCCTCTACATTATATTTATGCGTATAAAGTTTGGTCGGCTTGATGGTTGAATTTATCGGCTGATTAAGTCTTTCTTTAAGAACCTCCAGGACCTGAGAGCTAACCGCGTTGTTTCTTATGCTGTTTAAAATTCTTAGAAACCTCTCATCCTCCTGGCGATGTTGCTCGTCTAAATAACAGACTTTAAGATTCATTTTTCTCCATATTTCCGACTCAACGACAAACCGCCCGTCTTCGTTTTCTCTGGTAACTACCGGCGGCAGTTGAAAAAAATCGCCGCAAAGAATAACTTGCAAACCGCCGAACGGCCTTAAATTCTGCCTCAAGGCCTGGCAAATATTATTTATCAGATCAAGCCGGTTGGCATTTAACATAGAAATTTCGTCTATTACTAATGCTTTTGCCGCATTTATCCGAAAGAAAACATTCTCGTTTTCCTTTAAATTATCAATTTGCTTCTGGCTCATTTTTTCCTCTATATTCATACCGCACCAAGAATGGATTGTGCGACCGTTTAAATGAGTGGCGGCGATGCCGGTTGAAGCGGTAACCGCCACGTCAATTTCATGGCGCTTTAAATAATCTATATAGTTATTTAATAAATACGTTTTGCCGGAACCGGCCGGACCGGTTAAAATAATATTTTCTCCAGTTTTTAATAATTCAAAAACATCTTTTTGGTTCATACTTTATAAATCCTTTTACTTAAATTATTTATCCGGTTTAATTTATTGCTTGTGGATAAGTTAGCTTTGACTTTCTATTTTGTTTCCATTATACTGCTTACATAATAAACTAGTCAAGCGATTATGCTAACAAAACGTCAAAAAGAAATTTTGGACTTCATCAAGAAATATTTCAAAGACAAGGGCTATTCCCCGTCGTTAGATGAAATAAGAAAACATTTTAAGTTTGCTTCAGTTTCCACCGCTCATTTTAATGTTTCAAAATTAAAGAATGGCGGATATTTAGAAAGAGCCGAAAATAAACCTCGCGCCATCAATGTTAACGAAAGACAAGCCCTAATGAAAATTCCCCTGCTGGGGACGATCGCGGCGGGCGAGCCAATTGAGGCGATAACGGAAAAAGAATTTATTACTATACCAAAGTCAAAAATTCCTCACGGAGGTGAATTTTTTGCGCTTCGCGTGGCTGGCAATAGTATGATTGATGAAAATATTGACGATGGTGATTTAGTAATAGTACGCAGTCAGCCGACCGCTGATAATGGTCAAAAGGTTGTCGCTCTTATTAACAACTCGGAAGTCACCCTAAAAAAAATTTATCGTGAAAAAAATAAAATCCGGCTTCAGCCAGCGAATCCTGAGCTTAAACCATTTTATGTAGACGCTCGAAACTTAATGATACAAGGCATAGTTATAGATGTTATAAAGAATATAGGTATTGAGGTTCCGGAAAAATTTAAACTGTCAATACCTGAAATTAAAGATAGAAAAAATTTTATTGAAGAAAATCAGATCGTTTGCGGTGATGCTATAAAATTACTTGATCAGGTTAGACCTGACTCAATTCACCTCGTCCTTTCCGATATTCCCTATGGCATATCTCTTGACAAATGGGATGTATTACATGCGAATACTAATTCCGCTCTTTTGGGAAAATCTCCAGCCCAAGAAGGTAAAAACGCTTTTAAGCGCAGAGGCAAGCCCATAAACGGTTGGTCTAGCGCCGACCGAAGTATACCCAAAGAATATCAAGACTGGTGTTATTCTTGGGCAAAAAAACTTTATCCTTTAATAAAAGAAGGGGGCAGTTTATTTATATTTGGGGCGCGCAGAACGCTTCATCGCGCGCTGGTTGCTTTTGAAGAAAGTGGATTCTTGGTGCGCGATGTATTGGCGTGGGAAAAGCCAAGCGCCCATCATAGAGCACAAACCATAAGCGGTATTCTTGAAAAAAGAGGTCTTGAAAAAGAAACAAAAGAATGGGAAGGCTGGCGAGTTGGAAACCTTGCGCCAAAATACGAACCTATCGCTTGGCTTTTCAAACCATATCAATTAACAATAACCGATAATGTTTTGAAAAACCATGTAGGAGCAATGAATATTGACGGTTGTCTAATTGAGGGAAAATCACCGACTAATATTTTACATTTTGGATTTGATACTAACGAGAGCGGACTCCACGAAGCACAAAAACCAATCGCGCTTTTGGAATATCTCATAAAACTGGTTACTAGAGAAGGTCAAACTATTCTTGATCCATTTATTGGCTCCGGGTCAACTGCTGTCGCCGCAAAAAAAATAAACCGAAAATATATCGGCTTTGAACTTGCGGAAAATTATTGCGAAATCGCTAAAAAACGACTTATTTTTCAATAAGGATGATGATTTGTTTTCTGGTCATAATTATTTAATAAAATAATTAACCGCTTTTTTATAAATTTTAGCAAATTTTTTCATTTCAGCTACATCAAGCCGTCTTTCGCCAGACTCAATTTTGGATATATAGGACTGCGGTTTATTAAATTTATCTGCCACGGCCTGCTGAGATAATCCAGCGTCAATCCTCGCCTGTTTTAGGCGATTAATAATTTCCTTATAATCTTTTGTGTATACGGACTTATTCATAGTTATTTGTATTATACATCCTATTGTGGTATAATCCCAAAATAGGATAGTGCAAAAGGGAGTTCCTTATAGTTGCGCGCGAACGGGTGGGCGGGTCAAGCGCGAGAAAAATTCGGCGGCGCATCCCGTAATCGGGATACAAAAAATAATCTGGGCTTGAAAAAGTTTACCCGCCGAAGCCTCGGCGCAGGCGGTAGGCGGATAAGTCCGCTCCCGCATCGTAGTGCGGGACAGGCTCCGGCGGAATGCGGAATAAAGGCAAAGGCGGGCAATCCCGCCACGGCGGGACCCCCCACCCCTTTTTTTTGCCCGCCTTTGCCTTTGAATTTTGGGGCGGAAATTGCTTTTTTAATTTTGAACCTTTTTTATAAAAAAGTTCGTCCTATGTCGGGCTGCCGGGAATTGAACCCGGGCTACCCCGTACGAGAACTTCGTTCCTACGGGGCAAGCATGCACCTTCACCCTGTTAAATTTTTGCCTCTGGTCGGGGCGCGCGGAATCGGACCGCGGCTACAAGCACCCCATGCTCGCGTACTACCACTATACTACGCCCCGAAAAGAGGCAAAAATTTAACAGGGCAAGTGCCTGCGCCACGCCCGCAACGCCTAGCTTGCTAGGCGGGCGGGTACTATCGTTATACTACAGCCCGATATTTTTGTTTTAATTTTAACAAATAAAAAAGCTTCACCAATTATCCCCCCCGCCCCGCCCCGCAAATGCGGGGCGGGGCGGGGGGGGGGAAAGCAACTGAACAAGAATTGGCTTAGTCAAATGGATTCTGCTAATAAGCAGATTATTATCAGGCAAAATTTGCGGTTTGCACTGCGAATTCGCGCTAATAATAAATTTAATCCTGTTCCTCTTTGCCTCGCCACGGCGGGACAAAATATGTAAAGCCAATCTAGACAGTTTAATCCAAAACTTGTATCAGCCTTGATGAAGCTTTTTTATAAACTAATTATCATAGAACTATTCCTTTATATTTTAATTGTAGCAAAGCAAATAAAAAAATCAAGGCATAAAAATCCCGGCGACATCAAAATTATGGCACTTTAGCTAAAAAAATGAGCCGTGCCATTGCTTGCTTAAAACAACGGCACGGCCTTGAGCTAGCTTACTCCCTCTCTTTGGTTGCCTCTTTGGCTGTAGTATCCGCCGCCCTGGCCTCCAAAATCTTCTCGGCACGCTCCATCATTTTCTTATTGCCTTCCCTCTCACAGGCAATAATTATCAGGGCCAGAGCCGCATCAGAATGGCTACTCATTGAATCCTTCATTGAATCTTTCATAATTTTCTCCTTAAATTAAATGACCAGATAAAAAAACAAAACCGGTTCGCCTTGCGGAGAGCCGGTTCGTTTTCCCTAGTGAGTTTTAACTTTTTGATCAATCAGTTAAAACACCACAAAAAACCGGTCTCCGGGCCGTAAACCAAAAGCTAAAATAAAAAACGGTTTTTTGTGTGGTCTTAATAATATTCATATACCTGTGGATAATTATAGCAAACATAAAATAAAAATCAAGCCCAGCTAAAAAAATAGGGGAAGTTATTAGCTTCCCCAATAGTTTCTACTGCCATGGTTTTTTTGTCTTAAGCTCCGGCTTAACTTGCCTCCGCCTTTGACAAATTAAATTGCCATTTTCTTTCATTTTTATTAAAACAGCTTGATTGCCGTACGCCACCCTAGCGCCTGAAAGATGCGCTTCCAAAATTTCTTGGTCGCTGGTAGCATCACCATAGGCGACTAAACTGCCGTCGCCTTGATTAACCACGACAACGCCATACCCTTCAGGCAATACCCCACGATGGCGTCCTAACTGGCGGCAATCCGAAGAAATAATTCCTATATTAAATACATGCCGCATCATTTTAATAATACCATTACCATTGCCGTTTTTCTGCTCTGTCATTTCTTCCCTCCTTTTGTTAAAATGTTCAAACAAAAAAACCGCCCCGTGTTCAGGGCCGGCTTTTGCAATGTAAATTTATTTTTTATCTATTTATTCAAACCGCCCCAAAACCAATACCAATAATGCCACTAATAATAATGGTTTGGCTAATGATGGTTTGTTTGGCGCTTCTTAAGCTCATATATTAATATCTTAACTGACGGCTTTTATTTTGTCAACAGCTCGCCGCTACTCTTTTAAGCCATCCAAATTCACGTCATATAAAATCTGCTCCTGAATCAGTCGGTAATTATTCAATTCCTCTGGTTTAAACCAAATTTTAATTTCTTGTTCCGCCTCTTCCACCGTGCCGGAAGCATGAATTAAATTTCTGACGCTTCTTTGGTCTAAGTCGGCCATAGCGTAAGAATCAAGAGTAAAATCTCCTCTGATAGTGCCGACATCAGAGGTTAAAGGCTCGGTGTCGCCGGTAATTTTCCTGACCAGGCCGACCGCGCTATTGCCCTGCCAGACCATGGCGATGACCGGGCCGGAGCTTAAATATTTAGCGTTAGCCGCCATAACAGCCCGACCGTTTTCCATATTAGTGGCATAAGGCGACGTCAAACCTTTTTTTTCATAAGCCGCCCGCGCTTTTCGGCCAACTTCTTCCAGCCAAGCATCGCCGCCAACTTCATAATAATGCTGAACAGCCATTGCTTCAGTCGGAATAGCCATTTTCAAAGACAAGAGTTTCAAGCCGGTTCTTTCATAGCGGCGAATAATTTCGCCGATCAAAGACCTTTGAATACCGTCCGGTTTTATTATCACTAATGTTTTTTCCTGTTTTGGATGCTCCATATAATTATTTTATATTTTTAAAGCCTTTTTAATTTTCTCGCTAATCTGACCCGGCGTCAGACTGGCCTTAACTAAATAATCCGCAGCGCCCATTTTCTTGCCTTTAATTTTATCTTCTTCAGTGCCTAAATTAGTCAGCATAATTACCGGAATATTTTTCATGGCTTTGTCTTTCTTTATCTGATCTAAAACGGAAAATCCATCTAATTGCGGTAAAATTACGTCTAGCATAATAATATCCGGTTTTTCCTGTTTAGCTAATTCTAGTCCGACAACGCCGTTATCAGCGATAAAAACTTCAAAACCGTCAGCGTCAAATTTTGTTTTATACATTGAGCTGATCATGGAATCGTCTTCAACCACTAAAATTTTCTTTTTACTTTTAGCCATAATAATTTTTTAATAAAATAACCACACTTTTAAAGGTGATTGATTTTAATTATAGCAGTTATTTAAAAAATGGCAAGACAACCATAAATTTAAACCCCAATGGCCAATTTCCAATTGAAAATTAGGACATTGAAAATTGTTTGAAAATTGATAATTGAAAATTGAAAATTATTAAATGCGTTATTTAACTGTTAATTGCGAGCCGTCGCTTATAATTTTTACCGTCCCAGCCTTATCGGTCCTAAAAATTTCCGCGCCAATTCTTTCCAGCCGCTTAATCGTTCTTAAGCTTGGATGGCCGAAACCATTATTTTTACCAACCTCCATCACGGCTATTTTCGGCCTGACTTTTTCTAAAAATTCCTGGCCGGAAGAATACTGCGAGCCGTGATGGCCGACCTTTAAAAGATCCGCGCTTAAATCCGCGCCTTGAGCCAGCAATTTTTTTTCCACCGGCTCGCCCGCGTCGCCGGTTAAGAGAAATTTGCTTTGGCCATAAATTAACTTAAAGACGATTGAGCTTTGATTCAAGTCGTCAACGGTTCTGCCTAAAAAACTTTCATCAGGATATAATATTTTTAGTTTCAGGCCGGCGCCCAGATTGATGGCCTGCTCTTTATCTATAATTATTAACGGAACTTTTTGGTCGCGCACGATTTTCAGCCAGCTTAAATAATTTGGCGCGCTATGAACCGCGCCGGTATATAAAATTTTTTTTACCCGGTATCTTTTTAAAACATCGATTAAGCCGGCAACATGGTCGTCATGCGCGTGCGTCAGAATCATTAAATCAATCTGCCTATCCCACCAGGCCAGATTCTCGGCCAGCCGTTTTATAACCGCCTTGTCCGGCCCGCCGTCAACTAAAATATTCTGTCCGCCCGGCGCTTTAATTAAAATCGCGTCGCCCTGCCCCACGTCTAAAAAATCTACTTCCAAATTTTTCGGCGCCGACCAATACAGCCAAAATAAAAGCATAGCCGCGCTAATTGCGGCTAGGCCTAAAATAATAAATATTTTATAAAACCTAGCGGTCATAAATGAATTATATTAAAATTAAGCTTGGACTGAATTTAGTGAATTTTCGTGCGAGGACTGTTTGAGCCCCGCATTTGCGGGGCGAGTTCCGCAGTAGAAAATTTACTAAATTCAGTCCAAGCAATTCAGATAATTTATATTATTCTCATATCTATATTCCCCCTGTTCCCCGCTTTAACAACAGCTTGCGCCGCAATTTTATCACTAAAAAAACCGCGACCAGATAATAAATAGCCAGCCAGCCCCAAGAAAGATAACTAACATCCAGATAACTATAAGGCAGTTTGGCCAGATATTTCACAACCAGTAAAATATATTTGGTTAAAATCAGGCTGGGCAGAAAAAATAAAAATGACAGGCCGGGTAAAACCGCACTTAAAGGCAGAGCCGCTAAAATTAAAACCGTTAAAGCCGGTAAAGCCCAGAGCACGGCTAAATTAGCCAAAGGCGCGATTAAAGAAATTTGCGAAAAATTATAAGCCAAGACCGGCAAAGTAAAAACTTGAGCGGCCAAAGTTATTAACAGCGCATCGCTAGCGCCCCTTAACTTAGGCAATTTAATTTTCTGCCAAAAGTCTTCAAATATAGGATAAACGTAAACTAAACCGGCCAGAGCTAAAAACGATAGCTGAAAACCGACGTCATCGCGCAATAATTTAGGATTGATCAAGAGTAAAACCGCGGCGGTTAAAACCAGCGAATTAGTGATTTTATTAAGCCGGCCCAATTTTAAGGCCCAGAGCACTAAAAATCCCATCAGCCCGGCGCGCAGGGCCGAGGCCGGCAAACCGACTAAAATAATATAAGCGGCTAAAAAAATCACGGCTGCATAAAAAGCGCGCTGCCGCTTTAAGCCTAAAGACAAAAACACAACCATAATAATAGCCGCTAAAATACTTACATTAAAACCGGACACAGCCATGATATGAGTCAAGCCGACTTTTTGAAAATCATCGCGGATGGACTGCTCCAGGCCTTTCTGGCCGCCAAATACAATCGGCCGGGCTAAACTTGATTCAGGCTCGCTTAAGCCCAAATCAATTAAGCCGGCTAATTTAGCCTTAAAAGAAAAAATTTTCGCGTAAATATAATTTCCGCCCTTGCCCGGAATAATTTTTACGCGCGGGTAATAGCAAACCGAATAAATATCAAAGCGGCTTAAATAACGGTCATAAGCAAAGCCCTTATATTCTTCCGGCGGTTTAAGCTCGCAGGCAAACTCCAGCTTATCGCCGTATTTATACTCTGGATATAAATCAGTCGTTACCAAAATTTTTCCGGAAATAGGCCGGCCCGGCAACCGGCTAATCGCTGCCGCGGTGATTTCCAATTTTTGGCCATTATCTCTAATATCCGGCTCATTATCTATAAAGCCGCGCACGGTTACGGTTTGGCCATTATAATGCCAAATTTTATCCGGCGTGTTCTCCGGCAGGCTCAAGCCATAGCGCCAAACGGAAAAAAATAAGATGGCTAGCAGTAAAAAAAATAAACAGACGGATTTAATACCCGTCTGTTCGTTAAATCGCCAAAATAAAACAGTTAAAATTAAAAAAAACATTCCCGCGCCGAACCAGACTATACTAAGATACAAAATTTCCGCCGGTAAAAACGAAGCCAAGGCAATTCCGAAAATAAAAACTAAACAAGCGATTAAAAAAATTTTACTTTTAGAATCGTAACTAATTAACATCAATTTAGCCGCGGTTTTGACTTTTAATAAATTTAATGATTTTCCACTGGCTCATAATAAATAACATCATTGCCGACAAGACTAAAAATTGCTCCACTAATTCAATAATTTCATGATCTGCTTTAATTACCTTTAATGACTCGGTCAGCATTTCCCAGACATGCTGACCGCCCAAAAAGAATAAAAAGCCGGCCACTAATGGAGCGCTTATTATGAAATTCCCGGCCTGTTTTCTGGTAAAAACCAAATAAAAACCGGCTATAAAAGCCAAACTGAACGTTATTAAATGATGCAAGCCGAAATTTTCAACCGCCGATTCAGCCAGCGCTGTTGAAAAAATTCTTTCCAAAGGCTGGGCTATAATAAAAATTACTACTACGGCCGCCACCATAGCGCCAAGCGCCAAAATGCTTCTTTCGCCAAAGCCATTCTCATCATTAACACTATTAACCGCCTTTATTCTCCACCCGCCATAAACAACCGAAATTATGCCGATACTGGCAATCATGTGCCACCATAAATGAGCGGTTGTTTCACTAAGCTGGTAAAAACCGAACCGGTTAAGAGTAATAAAAATATTGGCCAGACCTACGAGAAAGATACCCAGAGAAAGCGGAAGAAGGGCGACATTTAAAATGCCTTTGCCAATTTTTTTAACTACATACACGCTCAGGCCAAACCCGATTAAAATGCTTATATAAGCTACAAACTCTAACAATTCACTTAAGAATTCAGTCATATTGTTTTTATTTTTTTATAATAAAAATTATTTAACGCGGCTTTTACCCTTTACTCTTTATATTTTAGCATATTTTGTCTGTTTCCTTAAATACGCTTCCATAAACTCGTCCAAACCGCCGTCTAAAACTTTTTGAATATCCGAAGTTTCATGCTCAGTGCGATGGTCTTTGACTAATTGATAAGGCTCTTTAACATAAGAGCGAATTTGCTTGCCCCACTCGGCCTTTTGCGCAACACCGCGCAAATTTTTCTCTTCCGCGCCCTTTTTTTCCTCGGCCAGCTTGAATAATTTGGCTTTTAAAATTCTTAAAGCCGTTTCCCGATTCTGATGCTGGGAGCGCTGGGTCTGGCAAGCCACGGTAAGACCGGTCGGCAGATGAGTTAAGCGCACGGCGGTTTCCACTTTATTGACGTTCTGCCCACCGGCGCCGGAAGAACGAAAAGTGTCAATTTTTAGCTCACTATCTTTTATGGCAATATCTTCGGTTTCCGGCAATTCCGGAATAACTTCCACCAAAGCGAACGAAGTGTGCCGCATCTTTTCCGCATCAAACGGCGAAATACGCACTAAACGGTGTACGCCGGATTCGCTTTTTAAATAGCCGTAAGCCCAAGCGCCAATAAGGCGATAACTCGCGCTTTTGATACCGGCTTCGTGGCCAACCGTCCGGTCAGCCAATTCGGCTCGCCAGCCTTTGTTCTCGGCAAAACGCAAAAACATCCGTTCTAAAATTTGCGCCCAATCTTGCGCGTCTACTCCGCCCGTGCCGGCATGAAGGGAAATTATGGCATTACTGCGGTCATATTTGCCGGAAAATAAAACAAAAAATTCAAGTTCCTCGTATTGCCGTTTAAGCTCGTCGTATTTTTTATTCGCTTCCTCGGTGATTGACAAATCTTTTTCTTTGCTAGCCTCGGCGACAAATTGCTCCAAATCAGTAATTTCTTGTTTCAAATTTTCCCATTTAGCAATTTCTTTTTCTTCATTTTCCACGTTTCTGCTTATGGCCACGGCTAATTCCCTATTTTGCCAAAAATCAGGAGCATTTATTTTTAATTTTTGGCTTTTTAATTTTGAAATTCTTCTGTCCACGTCAAAGCAACCTCCAGGTATCCAGGAGCCGTTCTCTTAAAATTTCCAAATTTTTTAATAGATTTTCCATAAAGTGATGCGCCTTTAATCAATCAGTTTCTTTTTATCCGCCGCTTTATAAATAAAAGACCTTGCGCCAAAAGCCAGCCGGAGAGAGACAGGACTAAAGCGATCAATAAATCTTTGCCGCCGCCGAGCAAGGCAAAAATAAGAGGAATAGCGGCGCCCCAAAGCCAGACTTTAACCGTGTTGGTTTTAATAAATAAAAATACAAAAAATGCTAAATAAAAATACAGGGCAAAGATGAATGAAACAAATAATTTTTCAAACCACATAGGAAACATTCTATAAAGATCTCCTCCGACATTTACAGGCTGATAAATTACTTGATATAATTTAAAAAATAATGAATAAGTAATCAGAGAAAATATAATGCTTAAAAAATAAACCATCGCATTTTGCTTGGAAGCGCTTAATTCGTTAAATTTTCTCATAATTTTACAAACCCCACACCTTTAATCAAAAGTGCTGGATAGATTAATTTTTAAATAATTAACATCACTTAATATTATATCATAACCCTGCTGATTGATCAGGTTTTTGTCTTTAGCCTTATTTAATAGCTTAATTATTAAATCCAGACTTTTATTTATGGCTTTAGCTCGGTTTTGTTTTAAATCAGCTAATTTTTTAGTATACTGTTCAATTAGTTTCTGCTTTTGCTGATCGGTTAGCTGGCTGTCAGCGCCGGTTTTCTTGAGCAATTTTTCGGTTAACTCCTGCTCTTTATCAAAATATTTAGTTTGTATTTTTAGAAGTTTAAACCCGTCTTTCAATAACTCATGATAAATCTTATCTTTAAGCCAACCGCGATCATAAATTTCTTTAATATCGCTGATAGTACTGTCAATATTGGCGATAATAGTAAAACTAACTTGTTGTTGCGCCTGATTACCGGCCTTATCGCTAACTTTAATCACTAAATTATGCGTCCCCAATGAATAATCAAATAAATCAATGGTAGTAGTAGCTATTGCCTGACCGTCAATAGTTATGGTGGTAGTGGCGATGCCGGAAAAATCATCCGTAGCCGTGTAATTTATTATCAGATTATCGCTATGCAGATATTTATCATTTTCCACTGGTTTATTTATTACAATCACCGGCGGCACATTATCCATAGGTTCTGGCTGACTTAGCGGTTCTGCGGCCGCGGCCGAATAAGCTAAATTAAATTCCTGAATTTGCGCGCCGGAGATATTGCCTGAATAATCTTGATCAATTTCTTTATTATCATCTATCAAACTGGCGCTTAATTTATATTGTCCGCCGTCGCCGGTTGCTTGCAGTTTTATTTTATACTCGCCGCTGAGCGGCTCGGGAATAGTGGCGAATTCGGCATTAGTGTCAAAGCCGGAATAAAACGCGCCGTCAATTTCATTCAACTGGCCGCTGGCGGAAAAGTTTTTACCTAAGCGCTTACCGTCCGGCGAGATTATGACAAAATCAACCGGCGAATAAACCCGGATTAAAAGTATTCTTTTAAGCGCGGCCCAGCGGCCGCTAACGTAATTTTCCGGCCGCTGGCCGGTTAACTCTTCTAGCACTTCTTGTTGCGCCGCGGCCACCAGGCCGCGATGATCAAAACCGGCCAGTTCAACGGTTTTAACTCCGCTTAAACTATTAGAGCTGGCTGTTGGCACAGTGCCGTCGCCCGCGCCCAGAATGAAACTTTTGGCCAGGCCGTGCTCCCATTGGTTGTCGTAAATATCAGGATCAGCCGTCACTTTTATTTTGGTTATGGTGGCGTCGGTCGCTTGACGGCTAAAAATATTGGTGATGTTAACTCGCTGTTTAAGCGCGGCCAGAGCCGGAACAGTATTCAAATTTTCCAAAAATTCATTTCTCGGATACTGAACCGGATAAAGCCGATCTAGCCAGTTATTGTTATTGTCTAAATTTTGCAAATAATTATACACCGGCAAAAGTTGTTCTACGCTCGGCACTTGTTCTCTAATATATTGCGTTAAATTCAAATAATAATGTTCGGCTGCCTCAAGTTTAAAAATTCTGCTCATTAACCAATTATAATTCAGAAAAGAAGCTCCCTCCCAGGCTAAATAATCTTCCGGCGCGCCTTGATGCGGCACCGCTAAAAAGATCATTTGATCAACGTCATTTTGATAATCGCTTGACTGAACGTAAGATCGGGCGGCCAAACCGCCCAGACTATGCGCCACCAGATCAACTTTCTGTTTGCCCGTGGCCAGTTTAACCGCGTTTATTTTTTCTTTTAATTGGCCGGCGGTAATAAGGTTATTTTGCCGCCAGTTATAGGGAAAGAGAAATAGATTTTTATTGAGCTCATAGCCGTTTTGCAGAAAAGCTTCAATCAAATCATCGTAAGTATGCAGTATCGGATCAATCTGCCATTGGTTTAAATTAAGAAAGCTCCCCATAATCCCCGGCACTAAAATCACCGGCTCAGGTTTAGCCAAACTATGCGGCTGGCCTGAATTATAATAATCTTTAATCTCGGCCGGGCTTAAAGCGCCTTGCCAAATGGCTAGTTCATCAATATCATAAAACCAATTCTCGCCGCGAATTACTAATTTAGTAATCGGCCGCCTAAACCAAACTTTAGGCGCTCTTATTTTTTCTACGCCATCAATGTAAAAAGCTAAATAAAAATTAGCTGAATCATAAACTAAGGCCAGATGATGCCATTGATTGTCATAAGGGACATTATCCATTGGTATATCCGCGCCGTCAAAATAATATCTGCTATAAAAAGGCGAGGCTTTTATGCCGAAAATTTTAGCCCCGGCGCTATTTTGCAGTTCTAAACTGACCCGGCCCTCGTTAGGGTAAGCGCTATTCTGCCACCAAAAATCAATTGATAAATCTTTGCTGTTAATTTCCGTAGTTAAATTCTGGTTTATTTCATAGCCGTTTTGCCAGGTATGCTCAATACTTTTGCCGAACTTGCCATTGGCCCATTTTACAATCGGGCTAAGTGTGGTCGTGCCCACGCTATCGTCCGCGGTAGTGCCAAGACCTTGGTCAAAATGCCACAAATGAATCAGACGCGCTTTTTCCGGCAACGGTGGCGAAACATACGGCGGCAGCGGCTGATTGGCATTATAAATATCGGCCACTTCGGCCGCATTTAAATTCCTAGTCCAGACAGCCAACTCATCCATCTCCACCGGCCAGTTTTCGCCTTTTATTTCCAAATTAGTTATTGGGTTTTTAACCGCATAATCTCCGTTAAAAATTGCCTTGACTTCACCATCCAGATAAAATATAGCGCTAACTTTGCTATAAGTAAGAGTAATTAAATGCCATTTATCATCCAGCGGCATAGCCGGAATT
>JACPHD010000022.1 GCA_016188785.1 Parcubacteria group bacterium
AAGGCTGCCATACAAAAATAAAAATGATTAAAAGAGTGTCTTATGGTTTCAAAAATATTAACAACTATATCGCCAAAATAACTTTAGCTTTTTTACCGCTGATCTGGATATTAAGCTATCACACTATTTGACGGGGAGCCGATTAACGCTAAAATAAACCCTCCCTAACTCAGACTGTCCGAGAATTCATTTTTTGTCATTCTGGAGCGTAGCGAAGCGGAGCGATAAAATCTCTTTTTGGCTAAAATTAAGAGATGCTATCGATCGCTCCCTCCAGCATGACATTCTTGGACAGTCTGTGAAGCCGTCTGAGATTCTCAGATGAGCGGACAAAAAATTTTCTGCCTTTGAACCTCTCCATTTTTACCCGCCCACTTTAACGATTATAATTGTCATGTTGCCTGCCATATTTATAAAAAAATAATTATTTATGTTTATATTATAGTTTTTAGATTTTAGAGTGTCAAGGCGGGTTTTTCTATGGAAATGGATTCCTGCTTCCCGGGCTGTCTAAAAACTCATAAATTCGTCATTCCCCTGAAAAGGGGAATCCAGAAAGAATTTAATTTTAGCCAAATATTTTTTCTGGATTCCTGCTTTCGCAGGAATGACGGCCAGGAGATTGCTTCGCTCCCCCGCAGATGCCCCGCATCTGCGGGGCTCGCAATGACAATTCCAGGATAGCCTATTTTCGCAATAGCAGAGGGTTATTTTCTAACCGCTTTGCTGGCCTGGTCCAGTTTTATGCTTAAAAGTTTGGACACGCCGTTTTCGGCCATGGTAACGCCATAAAGAATATTGGCGCGGCGCATGGAGGCGCGGTTATGAGTGATGACGATAAATTGAGTTTTATGCGACAGGTCGTCTAAAATCTTAGCCAGCCTTTCCGAGTTGGCTTCGTCTAACGAAGCGTCAACCTCGTCTAAAATAACGAATGGCGCCGGGTTGCAGGAGATAATGGCGCAAATCAAGCCGATCGCGGTTAAAGCTCTTTCGCCGCCGGAGAGCATAGTGATAGCCTTGATTTTTTTGCCTGGCGGCGTGGCTATAATTTCAATGCCGGCCAGCCCGGTGGAGTTGTATTTTTGCAAATATTTTATGCGCTTTAAATTGGCCGTGAATTTATCTTCCGTGATTGGCTCGTCCGCTTTATTTTCTTCCGGCTTGTTTTCCGGCAAATCTTCGGTTAAAACTTTAACGATTTTAGCCTGGCCGCCGTTAAAAAGAATTTTAAAATATTCTTCAAATTTGACCGAGATATTTTTAAATTTTTCATCAAATTTTTTCTTAATAACCGCGTCCAGCTCTTTAATTATTTTTTCCAGCGACCCGACCGCGCCGTTTAAATCATGAATTTGGTTTTCCAGGTAGTCGTAGCGCTCTTTGGTTTCCAGATACTCTTTTTCCGTTTCCGGGTCAAGGCCGCCGATCTGATCAATTTGCCGCTTAAGCGAAGTAATTTTTTCCCAAGCCGCGGTTTCGTCAACCGGGCCGTCCGGCCTTTTGTCTTTTATGTCTTTTAAATTGCCGTAATTATTCCTGATTTCAATTTCCAGGTCTGCCAATCTGGTTTCAAGCCGGGCCGAATTGATGTTCAGCTTATTTAACCGGTTAGCTAGTCCGTTAATTTCATTTTGCAGAACCTGCAGATTTTTCTGCAAAGCGAACAGCCGGCTTTTCTGCTCGTTTTCTTTAGCGTTAAACAAAGTTAGCTTTTCTTTTAAGCCGCTGATTTTTCCGTCCAACTCGGCCGCTTCTCTTTTCAGCCGTTGGCGCTCTTTTTTGTTATCGTTTAAATTAGCCGCCCCCCGATTCTGCTGCAGCTTATTATTAACCTCGGCCAGTTCGTTGGCGAGACCGAGCCGCCTTTCTGTTATAAGCTTAACCCTTTCCGAACGGGCTGAAATGCGGAAACTGCTCTCATTGATTTTATTCATGAGCGCTTCTTTTTCGGCCGTTAAAGCCATTAAATTTTTTTGCCAGTCCTCTAAATTTTCCCGGCGCGTCTCCTCGCCGGAAATTTCTAAAAGTACGGCTAGTTTCTCTTTTATTTGCTTAATTATTTTTTTAAGGCCGGCCAAATTGTTCTCTAGTTCGGCCGCCAGCAAATAGGTATTCAGCTCTTTAAGTTCCTGATTAACTTTAGCCGAGACTCCGCCGCTTAAATTAGAACTGGCGCGTAAAATATTCTGATTTAATTTATTAATTTTACCGTTAATCGAATCAAGGTCGGTCTTAAGGCCGGCTAAAACTTTCTTTTCTTCGCCGATGTTATTTTCCAGCCCCCCGGTTTCTTCCTGGTTATTTTTTATTTCCTGGCTAAGCTCACTGCTTTTACCAACGAGCCAGGACAGGTCAAATTGGCCTTTGGCTTCCAATTTTACTTCCAGCTCGGCTTCTAATCTAGCCGCCTGCTTATTTAAGATTTCTTTTTTATTCTGCAGTTCATTCAGTTCTTTTTGCCAAACCGCGAACTCCTGACCGCCCAAATTCTCTTTTTCCAGCTGGCTAAGCTCGCGGTTTAACTGTTCGTTTTTTTTAAGCTTTTCCTGCTTTATTCTTTCCAGCCCCAAAAGTTCTTTATTGCTTAAACTGAATTTTCCGTTTAACTCATGCCACAGGCCGGAATAATAGTTAAGCTCAAGCTTTTTCAGTTCAGCTTCAATTTCATCGCGCTTTTTCAGTTTGTTAACCTGCCTGGTCAGGCTTTTTAAGCGCGGCTCAATTTCCGCCAAAAGCATTGAGACCTGATTTAAATTTTCATAGCTTAAAATCAGCTTGTTAAGCGAATCGTCGCGCTTGATTTGAAACTGCTTAACGCCGGTGGCCTCATCAAAAAATTCCTTTCTTTCGGAAAGCGTGGTATTTAAAAAGCCTTCAACCAGGCCCTGACCGATGACGCTATAGGTTTTTTGGCCGAAATTAGCTTTGGCTAGGATGATTTGCACGTCAGACAAACGTACCCGATTATTGTTTATCAGGTATTCGCTTAAGCCGTCGCGATAAATCCGGCGAGTTAAAATGATTTGCGAATAATCGAGCGGCGCCTTATGGTCTTCGTTGTTTAGGAAAAGCGAAACTTCAGCCAGGCTTAACTTGCCCAGCTTGGCCGAGCCGGAAAAAATAATATCCTCGCTTTTTTTGCCGCGCAAAGTCTTCATGCTTTGCTCGCCCAAAGCCCAGCGCACGGCGTCGGCGATATTGGATTTGCCCGAACCGTTAGGCCCGACGATGGAAGTGATGCCGCGCCGGTTCTCATCTAGTAGGCCGGGAAAAACTAAAGTATTTTTATTGGCAAAAGATTTAAAGCCCTGGATTTCTAATTTTTCTAAAAACATAAAGATGGTTAGAGAATAATTTATGGTTTTATTATAGCAAAAGATAGTTGAACAGACAAAAAACACCCCTCGCCATCCGCCAGCCGGCGGATTGTTGAGGGGTGTTTTCCCCATGCTTGCTTCACCATAATAGATGATAAAGCAGGCAAGTTTTTGTTTTTATTTTTTTGTTAAGGTACGACGTTTGCAGTATTTATTGGTTTTAACTGCAATTTATATATTAACCAGCTTTTGGCGCTAGCGGCCGGCTTGGATTGAATTAAAAATAAAATTAAGCAACCAGGCGCTAATAATCACAATAAAAAAAGCAATGGACAAGCTAATTAAGAGTCCAGACCAGCTGAACTCCTGCTCCACTGCTTTTTTCTTTATAGTGTGGTAATATTTCCAGCCAATATAACCTAAATTAAAGTTATTGGCCTGATTTTTTGCTGATGACATTTTTTTTGTTTTTATTTTTTTTAACAAGTTTATTTTTGACTTGCTACTAATTATATATTAGCAAAAATTTCGTTTTATGTCAAGGTTTTTGACTTTAACTAAGTCGCAGTCCAGCGCTTTTCAATTCTTTTCTGACGCTGAAATATTCAGGCATTATTTTAGCAACCAAATGCCAAAATTTTCGCGAATGGTTAAGCTCTTTTAAGTGGCAAAGTTCATGGATGATAATATATAGAACTCACACTCCAAAATCGGACTAGCCATTCAATCCAAGCAGGGAGTAATTGAACTTATTGGTGTTTAAGTATTTTACAAATTTATTGGCCGTTTCATCAATATCATCAATTGTTACATTATGCGTGACAGC
>JACPHD010000025.1 GCA_016188785.1 Parcubacteria group bacterium
AGTTTGTCATCGTTGAATGCGATATTGAAAAGAGCAAATTGAATATCTTTTCAGAATACCAGAAAAATATCAAACAAATTCACCAAGTCAAATTCAAAATTAATTTATAGGGGGGTGTGCGGTTTTATACCAAACCCAGCCTTTAAAAACAAAACCACCCTCGATTAAGAGGGTGGCCCTAGGATGTATGACCCTAACGGTTCTATGGATAGAACCGAAAGACATTATTATATTATCATATAAATTTGTTGATTGTCAACTTTGGCTTATATTAGGTGTTAAAAGGGGGTTAAAATAGGGTAAAAATTAAGTTATTAACATATTTTATTTCTGGCTATTTAGACCAAATTGCGGAGGAGTTTGAGAAGTTCGCGAAAAAAGAAAAATTAATTTTTAAATAAGTTTATGAGCAAGTACTATAAATTAAACAATTTACCATCCGGTCGTAATTGGGGAAGTGAAGTAGTTTTTGGTAAATTTAGAGGTAATCAAGATTATAGTAAACTGGAAGCTAATTTTGATCTTCAAGTATTATATTATTTAAGTGAAAGAGTAATAAATTATCTTTTAGACTCAATTAGTCTTGAGCAAGCTGATTTAAGAAGTCCCGGTCGGCATTTTAATGACTTTTCATTTTTTACTGCTCCTGCCTATAAAGCATTAGAAGGTTTTTTATTTCAAATAGCCAAAGACCTAAATTTACCTTCTTCTGGTAATAGCAATTTGGCCGGAAGTTATTATTTTGATGAAGAAAAAATTGATAAGCACATTGATAAACTATTAAAGGAATTGTTTGATGTAGCTGACGCCGAAAAGAAATTGTCGAAATATGAGAAAAGGGATATTAAAGATCGTATTAGAGAAATGAAAGGATTTTTACAACATTACAGAAACACGCCATCTCATTTTTATGGAGAGCCCATAGATACTATAGATAAAGCACACAGGAATATAATGATAATTTATGGGGCGATAGACAATACCACAAAAATTTTAATAAAATCAGGGCTTATAAAAATAGAAGACGAAATACATTAGCATGGTTTATTCCATAATCAAAAAATCTCAACTTGAAGGCGCTTCGTGGATAGACGCTGAGTATTTTCAGGAAAAATATAAAAAGTTGATTAAAAAAATAAAGTTAAATAGCGCAGAAAAGCTGGGAGATTTGGCGGTGATAAAAAAAGGTTTTGAGCCTGGAGCGGAAGAGTATAAAGAAGAAGGGAAATTATTTATTCGGGTAAGCAGTTTATCGGCCAATGGCATTGAAAGTAGCGAGCAAAAATATTTAAGCGATAAATTATATGAGGAGCTTAAAAATAATTATGAGCCAAAAGTCGGTGAAATTTTATTAACGAAAGACGCTACGCCAGGAATAGCTTACGCGGTTAAAGAGCCGGTACAAGGAATAATGTCAAGCGGAATTTTAAGATTAAAAATAAGTCCTTCGGCAAGCTCTGGGCAGGGAAATATTGACGCAGAATATTTAACCCTTTGCCTTAATTCAATTATCGGGAAAATGCAGGCTGAACGGGATGCCGGCGGGTCGGTTATCGCCCACTGGAAGCCGGAGCAGATTAAAAATATAATAATTCCGATTTTACCTAAAACAACCCAGCAGAAAATCGCTGATTTAGTTCGGCAATCGCATGAAGCTAGAAAAAAAGCCAAAGAATTGATAGAGGAGGCGAAAAAGAAAGTTGAGAAAATGATAGAGGAAGGAGAAAAATAAAAAATTTAATAATTCTGGATTCCCTCCCCGCTTTCGCGAGGACTAAAGGCCGCGGGAATGACGAAAAAAGCAGAAAATTGCTTTAAATAACACAAACCGCTAAAATAAACTCATGACAGACCAAAATGAACGCGTCATCGCCCCGGAAGAATCCGGCGATGACCAAACCTTGGATTTAACTCTGCGGCCGAAAAAAATCAGCGAATTTATCGGCCAGGACAATATTAAGGAAAATTTGCGGATTTTCATTAAGGCGGCGCAAGCTCGCAATGAAGCGATTGAGCATGTTTTATTATACGGTTCGCCCGGACTAGGTAAAACCACCCTGGCGCACGTCATTGCCAACGAACTGGGCGTTAATATCAGAGTTACTTCCGGGCCGGTGATTGAAAAAAGCGGCGATTTGGCCGCGATTTTAACCAATCTTAACCAGGGCGATATTTTATTTATTGACGAAATTCACCGGCTTAATAAAACCATTGAAGAAATTCTTTATCCGGCTATGGAAGATTATGTTTTAGATATAATCATCGGTAAAGGTCCCTCGGCCCGGACCTTGCGCCTTGATCTGCCCCGCTTTACCATTATCGGCGCTACCACGAAAATCAGCCTGCTGTCCTCGCCACTCCGCGATCGTTTTGGCATGACTTATCGCCTGGATTTTTATCAAAGCGCGGATATTAAAAAAATCATTGAACGGAGCGCCAAGATTTTAAATATCAGCCTGCCGGCCGAACCGGCCGAAGAAATCGCTTTGCGCTCGCGGCGCACGCCCCGCGTCGCTAACCGATTGTTAAAAAGAGTGCGCGATTACTGCCAGGTTGAAGGCGACGGTGGCATTAACCTGGATTATTGCCGCCGGGCCTTTAAACTTTTAGAAGTTGACCAGTTGGGATTAGACTGGGTTGACCGGAAAATTTTAGAAGTGATTATTGATAAATTCAACGGCGGGCCGGTCGGCTTGTCCGCGATCGCCGCGGCCACGGCCGAGGACATTGCCACGGTGGAAGAAGTCTATGAGCCGTATTTAATGCAGCTCGGGTTTTTAGACCGGACGCCGCGCGGCCGCCTGGCCACGGCTATGGCCTACACGCACCTAGGCCGGAAAAAGAGCGGGCAGGAAAAGTTTATTTAAAATTTTCAATTTTCAATTACCAATTTTCAATGAATTTTCAATAAATTAATTTTCAAACTAACCCAAGAATTGAAAATTGAAAATTAAATAATTGATTGAAAATTTGTAAATTGAAAATTGGTAATTGAATTTATGACCATTCCTCTAATCGGTTTTTTATTTTTATATCTTTTATTTGTTTTTGTTTGGTTGATTTTCAGTCTGATCGCGCTTTATCACATGATAAAATACGGCCAGATGAATTTTACGACTTTTTTCACCAGTTTCGCTTACCTCGCCGGTTCGGCCCTGATTTTATTTTTGTCTTATGGCTATTTAAGCCAGATTGACTGGAACGTCGGCTTAACGATTTTTCAGGGAGGCGCCGGCATGTTCGGCGTTAATAATTTTTAACATGCTAATTTACAAATTGCCGGGCAAACTGCCTAATGAAAAAATCATAAAAATTTTAAGGCAAGACGGTTTTGTTTTGCTTTTAAAATTACTGGCTGTGGTGGTTTTAGCCGGACTGCCGGCTTTAGTTGGCCTCATTATTTTCAGCCTGTATCCTAATTTGCTTTCAGGCGAAATTTCTTATCCTTTAATTATTCTGGCGGTGAGCGGCTATGTTTTGTTTATCTGGCTGTTCGCTTTTTTTTCTTTCATTGATTATTATTTGGACGTCTGGGTCATTACCAGCGAACGGATAATCGACGTTAAGCAGGAAGGCTTTTTTTCGCGCACCGTGGCCGAGCTGAAACTTTTTCAAATCCAGGATGTAACCAGCGAGCTTAAGGGTTTTTTTAAATTTATTTTTCGTTATGGCGATGTTTATGTGCAGACAGCCGGCGAAGTGCAAAGGTTTGTTTTTAAGCAGATTCCGGAGCCGGAGGAAGTAAGGGATATTATCATTAAATTAGCCGAGGAATGTAAAAAATCGCATGAAGTTTGATGCGCTGAATTTATTATATGATTGGCGCATTACTCAAATTATTTACAAAAAGCGCGTTTTTATGTTATGATGCAGTTACCTTTTAATCTATGTCAAAAAATATTTCTAAAATTTATCGGCGCGCCGCCTTCATAATATTGGCCATTATTATTTCCGGTCTGCTTAATGTTTGCCTGTTTGTCTGGCAAGCCAAAACGGCCCAGTTGATTCAACCGCTAAAATTCAATCTGGCTTATGACAACAGCGGTAATTGCCTCGGCCAATCCGGGCCTGAACCGGCTCAAGCCATAAACTATCCGCCCCTGCCTATACCTGAATGCTGCCTTACGCGAAATCGCAACTTTAACGCCGTGATCAATGCCGCCAGTGACAAATCAGCGCCGAATTTCACCAGCCTGGTGATTTCCTGGACAGAAACGGCCGCCGCAGAAAATAATTTTATCAACAATACTTCTCAAAATATTTATCCTCCGCCCGCGGCTCTGGCCCTGGCCTCAACCGTTATGAGAGAATGAAGTTTAATTAAATTAAATAATTTAATTAAACTAATTTTTTCTATATGTCTAATACTCAAAAATTTATTATTCCCATAAAAGGCATGCACTGCAAATCATGCGAGATTTTAGTTGAAGAACAGTTAAAAGCTGTTAAGGGCGTGAAAAAGGCCGTGGTCAATCACCGCCGGGATTTAGCCGAGATATATTATCATGACAAAAGTCCGGACCCGGAAGCTATAAAAACGGCTATAGAAAAAGCCGGCTATAGCCTGGGCAAAGAAGAAACTAAGGGCTGGTTTAGCAAAAACAAAGCTGATTACCGTGAGCTGGGTGTGGCCGCGCTGTTTCTCTTAGGCCTCTACTTTATGTTTAAAGGTTTGGGCCTGACTAATATTAACATCCTGCCGTCTGGCAACGACGGCGTTACTGTGCCGTTAGTTTTACTTGTCGGCTTAACCGCTGGTTTTTCCACTTGCATGGCCTTAGTTGGCGGCTTAGTTTTAGGCTTGTCCGCCAGACACAACGAACTTCATCCTGAAGCCAGCGCAATAGAAAAATTCCGGCCGCACTTGTTTTTTAATCTGGGCCGGATCGTCTCTTATATTTTTCTGGGCGGACTATTAGGTCTTTTAGGTTCTGTGATTCAACTGTCAAACACTGCTTTAGGCCTTATAACTATCGCGGTCGGCTTGGTTATGCTAATTATGGGACTGCAGCTTATAGAAATATTCCCTTGGGCGCATAAATTAAAATTGACTCTGCCTAAAGGTTTAAGCCGCGCGCTAGGTATTGGCAACCATCAAAAAGAATACAGTCATAAAAATTCCTTGGCGCTGGGCGCGGTCACCTTTTTTCTGCCTTGCGGCTTTACTCAAGCCATGCAAGTTATTGCCGTAAGCACTGGCAGTTTTTTCTCTGGCGCCTTAGTTATGGGCCTATTCGCTTTGGGTACGGCGCCAGGGCTTTTAGCCGTGGGCGGACTGGCCGCGGCGGTTAAAGGCGCGTTCGCGCGAAAATTCTTTAAGTTTGCCGGACTGGTGGTTTTATTTTTTGCTATCTTTAACCTATCCAATGGTTTAAATTTAACCGGTTTTAATTTGGCTTATGGCCAAACTAAAAGCGCTGTTAATATCAATGACCCGAACGTCGCCATGGAAAACGGCGTCCAAGTGGTCAGGATGACGCAAACCGGCAACGGTTATTCGCCTAACAGCTTTACTATTAAACAGGGCGTTCCGGTAAAATGGATAATTGACGCCCAATCCCAGTTTTCTTGCACCTCTGGTATGGTTATGCCTAAATATAATATCAGAAAAAATTTAACACTCGGAGAAAATATCATTGAATTCACGCCAGCCGAAACCGGCAGTATTCCTTTTTCCTGCTCCATGGGTATGTACTCCGGCGTCTTTAATGTAGTTGATAAAAACGGCAACGGCACGGCGGCGTCCGGCGGTTCGGTCGTGGCAGCACAACCAGCGCCGGTCGGCGGCGGTTGCGGCAGTGGCGGCGGCGGTTGCGGTTGCGGCGGCGGACAAATTGTTGCCAACTAACGCTCTATTAATTAAATATATGCAAAAACATCTTAATCTTAAAATAACCGGCATGCACTGCGCTTCCTGTGAAAAAATAATTGCCCTAGAACTTAGCGAACTTGCCGGCATAAGCAACATAAAAATAAATTGGAATGTAGGAGCAGGCGAGCTTGATTTAGATACTGAAATTAATCAAGAAGCTGAAATTATTGAAGCCATAAAAAAAACCGGTTATGAGGCAGAAATTATCAAGTCTGAAATTTTATCAGGTCATAGCCATTCGGCTATGGCGCCCGCGCCGGCGACAAACCAAACTAGTGGAACAGCGGCCAACGGCCAGGCTAATAAAAGAATCAGCCTGTCGCTTTCCGGCATGCACTGCGCTTCCTGCGCCCAGATTATTGAGCGCTCGCTGAAAAAAGTTCCTGGGGTAAAAGAAGCCAATGTTAACTTCGCGGCGGAAAAAGCTTTAGTGCTATTTAATGAAAGCCAAACCGGCGCCGCGGATTTAATCGCGGTCGTAAAATCAGCCGGCTATAAAGCGCAAATGATTGACGCGCGCGACACCGAGTTTGAGGCCAGAAAAAGGCAGGCGGAAATACAAGACTACTTCAAAAAATTTACTGTTAGCCTGATTTTAAGCCTGCCTATGCTCTATTTCATGCTCTTGGATTTTTTTAAATTTTTACCGGGTGCGGCTTCGCTTCCGCCATACTTCGGCATTATCTCTCTAATTCTGGCTACACCAGTGCAATTTATCATCGGCTGGGGCTTTTATAAAGGTATGTGGTCGTCCTTAAAAATGAAAACTTTTAACATGGACAGCCTGATCGCCATCGGCACTTCCACGGCCTACTTATACAGTTTAATTTATTTTATTATCTATTTTAGCCAAACCGGTTCGCTTATCGGCTTAAACGGAGAAAAAATTCCGGAGTTGTATTTTGAAACCGCGGCTTTTCTGATAACTTTCGTCACTCTTGGCAAATGGCTGGAAATTAGAGCTAAAGGCAAAACTTCCGATTCCATAAAAAAGCTCATGGGCCTGGCCGCTAAAACCGCGCGGGTCAGTCGGGCTGGCGCGGTTAAAGACATTCCGATTGATGACGTAGTTAAAGGCGATATTATTATGGTCAGGCCGGGTGAAAAAATTCCGGTTGACGGCAAAATTATTAAAGGTGATTCGGCCGTGGACGAAGCCATGCTGACCGGCGAAAGTCTGCCAGTGGAAAAACACGTCGGCGATCTGGTTATTGGCGCCACTATCAATAAAACCGGCAGTTTTGAATTCGTGGCCACTCGCGTGGGCGCGGAAACCGCGTTGGCGCAAATTATCCGGATTGTTGAAGAAGCTCAAGGTTCTAAAGCGCCGATTCAAGCGTTCGCGGACGCCATTTCCGCCCGCTTTGTGCCAATCGTTATCGCTATCGCGATTATGACTTTCGCCACTTGGCTGTTTCTCTTAGGCGCTAGTTTGGCTTTCGCTTTAATGGCTTTTACGGCCGTGATCGTAATCGCTTGTCCTTGCGCTTTAGGTCTGGCCACGCCCACCGCTATTATGGTAGGCACGGGCAAAGGCGCCGAGTATGGCATTTTAGTTAAAGGCGGCGAACCATTAGAAGCGGCTTGCAAAATTAAAGCCATTATTTTTGATAAAACCGGCACGTTGACCAAGGGTGAGCCGGAGGTGACGGATGTTATCCAGCTTGCCAATGAAAAAATATTGCAAATTGCCGCTTCGCTTGAAAAACATTCCGAGCACCCGCTGGCTGAGGCGATTGTTAAAAAAGCGGTGGAGGAAAAAATTGAATTTCTGCCTATGGAAAATTTTAGGGCCGTGCCGGGCAAGGGCGTTATGGCTTTACTTAACGGAGAAAAAATTCTTTTTGGCACGAGAATTTTGATGACGGAAAATCAAATTGACGCCGCGCCGCTTGAAGTTAGGCTAAAAGAGCTGGAGTATCAAGGTAAGACGGCCATGGTACTGGCCAAAGGCCAAGAAATTATCGGCGCCGTGGCCGTGGCTGACACGGTAAAAGAAACTTCGCGTGAAGCCGTGGCCAAGCTTAATAAGATGGGTATTGAAATATATATGATCACTGGCGACAACGAACGTACCGCGCGGGCCATTGCTAAACAAATTGGCATAACCAATGTCATGGCGCAGGTTTTGCCAGAAGACAAAGCGGCAATGATAAAAAAACTTCAGCAAGAAAAAATAAAAATTAAAAATAAATTATTTGGGATTTGGGATTTGGGATTTGGGATTTCTACTCGCAGAGTGGCAATGGTCGGCGATGGCATTAACGACGCACCAGCCTTGGCGCAGGCTGATTTGGGCATCGCCATGGGTTCAGGCACGGACGTGGCCATGGAAACCGGCGGCATTGTTATGGTTAAAAATGATTTAAACGACGTGGCCAGCGCTATAGAATTGTCCAAACAAACTATGGCTAAAATAAAACAAAACATGTTTTTTGCTTTATTTTATAACGTTATCGGTATTCCAATCGCGGCTCGGGTTTTCGCTTTTGCCGGCTTAATTTTAAAACCAGAGTTAGCCGGGCTGGCCATGGCCTTAAGCTCAATTTCCGTGGTCACCAACTCTATCTCGCTAAAATATTTCCGGCCGGGAAAAATTAATTATCTGTCTCTAGCCGCGCCGGTCATTATGATAATTCTTTTCAGCTTTATTTTCTTTGAATTTGCTAGATTAAGTTCGGCCGGCATGAAATAATATCTGGACACTCGGTGTCCATTGGGGACACCGAGTGTCCAGGAGAATAGAATTTTACAACCCCAGCACCACTAATTCCATATATTCCTGCGGCAGATCTTTTTTCGTGATTTTCAGTTTGTCTTCGCGGCGCGGCTCAAGCCCTAATTCTTTAATAAATTTTTCCACGCCGTCAATTTCTACTTTAAGTCCGGGTACTTTGTAATGCATGGGAATGACGATTCTGGGCTCAATCTGGGAAATAACTTCTACGGCTCGAGCCGCGTTAATCGTGTATTTGCCGCCCACCGGCACGAGTAAAATATCCGTGCCCTCCAGCTTTTCCAGCTGTTTAGAATCTAACACATGACCTAAATCGCCTAAGTGAGTAATGGAGATGTCTTCCATTTCAATACGGTAGATAATATCCTCGCCGCGCTCGCCGCCGCTTTTTTCGTCGTGCCAGGCTGCTACGCCTTCAATAAAGACGCCTTTGATTTCATATTCGCCGGCCGTGTTGATTATAAAGGGGTTACCGCGGATGGCGCCGGTGTTGTTATGGTCAAAATGGCCGTGGCTAACCGTAACGATATCGGCTTCAAAGCGCGGCATTTTTAAGCCAATAGCGTCGCCGTAAGGATCGGTAACGAGTAACACGCCGTCTGGCCCGATTTTATCCTGCAGTTTAAAGCACGATTGTCCTAACCAGGTTATGTACATATAATTATTTTGTCATTACGAGGAGTTTAATTAATTTGTCATTGCGGCCTCCGAGCCGCAATCCAAAGTCCTAGATTCGTCATTCCCCTGAAAAGGGGAATCCAGAAAGAATTTAATTTTAGCCAAATATTTTTTCTGGATTCCTTCCCCGCTTTCGCGAGGACTAAAGGCCGCAGGAATGACGGTACTTTTTAGACAGCCTGTTGCGCGGGAATGACAAGAAAAAAAGTTGCTCGCAATGACAAAAATTTTATTTACTTTTTTTATTTAACAAAACGGTTTTAGCCGCCCTTAAAATAGCAATATCATTTTTTACTAACCCTTGCGCGTATTTTAGATCCAATTCAGCGATTTTTTTACCCAAATCGCTTAAATAATTTTTAGCTTTTTCATTAGCAGTCTTAAATTCGGCTAATAAATTTTTAACTTGATTATTTGTCTTTGGCATAAAATTATAATTTTTGTTCGATTATTTTTAGTTTTTCGTCAGCAACGTCTCGCGCCCTGGCAAGATAAACTTTTTTTCCGCTGTATTGAAAATCTATGAGATATTTAATATAAGCCTGCCTGACTTGTTCTAAAGTCAGAGAAGCGGTTGGGTCAAATTCTTTATCCGCGCTTTCTTTAAAATTATTTTTTACGGCCGCTTCGGCTGGGCCAACAGCATTTCTTATACCCAATAAATCAAGCCATCTTGAAACCTGTTTTGTAATTTTTTCTTTGTCCTCCTGTTCGGTTTCCGCCGGGTTGGCCAGCGGATTATTTTCTGACTTTGGCACTGCTGGCTTTATTGGAGTTTTCTTTTTTGCGGCAGTATTTTCGGCTTGCGCTGCGGTTTTTCTATTATTATCAATATCACCGCCTAATTCCTCGTATGGTATTCGTCCTTGCCAGCCCGCATCTTGCCATTGCCGCGCTTCTTCTTCGGTGATTTGAGTTATTGGTCGTCCGGCCGCGCCTGCAACCGTTGATTTTTTTTGAGTTTCCTCTTGTATTTTTTCCTGTTTTTCCGTTTTTAATTCTTCCTTAATTTTACCGATATTATCTATTCTAATTATCGTTGCATCAACCTCGGCCTTGTTTTTTTTAAGCGCGGCCAACCGTTTATCTAAAGCTTCTTTCTTTTGTCTAAAGTCTTTCAAATTTATCTCGACCTGCTTTTTTTGCTCTTCCCATTTTGTAACCTTGTCGCCTAAAAATTCGGCGATTTGCTTGGCGCCTCTGAATTTTCTTATTTTGTCCTGTATGCCTTTTATTTCCTGCTCATAACTCTTTTCCCGGCCGGCCGCTTCGGCCATTAAAGGCAAAAATCCCTCTATGGCCCCGGCTAAAATTCTTTGCTGGTCCAAAAGCGGAGGGCGCATATATTCCAGGCTGGTATTTAACGATGCTTGTTTTTCATCAATCAGACCCTGCCTTCTAACTTTTTCTTCGCCCAGTCTCGCCAGGTCTTCCGCGCTTAACGCGCCGTCGTTTTGCTCTTCGCTCAGTTGTTCTATTTCTTTTTCTTCGCCCAGTCTCGCCAGGTCTTCCGCGCTTAACGCGCCGTCGTTTTGCTCTTCGCTCAGTTGTTCTATTTCTTTTTTGAATCCCTCCAAGCTAAGCCTTTCCTTAATTAACTCTGGTCCGGTTTTAGTTTCTAAATCTTTGAGCTGTTTTTCTAAAATATTACTGGCTATTTTATCCATTTCTTGTTCGGTTTTTCGCTGTAAAATTGTCTTTTCCGCGCTTTTGCCCTTTTCTCCTGCAACATAAATTTTTGAAAAATCTTGGCGGTTGATTTCTTCAGGATTCAAGCCTAATTCTTTAGCTACCTCGACTAATTCACCATTCCACTCCATTAAATCATATTTATTGCCCGTGGCTTCTTGTCTTAATTTTCTCGTATCAACCAACCCCTCTTCGCCTTTCAGGGCATATTTATATTGGCCAAAATTTATTGCATTTCTTATTCGTAACCCTATGCCAGCCAATTCAAAGGCGCTGGTGTCATATTTTTTTAAACCCAGTTGGCCGATTTCCTTGGGCGCGTAAATTTCTTCAAGCGTCTCCGGGTTGGTTATAATTTTTTCCCTGGCGAGTCGGCCTAAGCCGTTTAATAAATTCTCACTGTCGGCTATGCCGTAGTCAATTTGTTCAACCATTTTTAAGGTCTCGGCAGAGTGTTCCGGAGTTATTTCCGGCTCGGCCGGAGTTTCCGCTGAGGGCAATGGTTTTTCTTTTCTAAAAAGCATATTTTTATGGTTAAGTTAAGTAAGTTATCTGTTATTGCGGGCTCCGACCCGCAATCCAGATTTAAGCGCCACGAACATTCTATTTAATAATCAACAGGGCAAACCGAACTGCCTACGGACTTAACCTGCCGCGCCCGACTTCGCCTTGACCATTATAGTCTATTTATTAAGATTAAATATTTAGTATAAATTATTATATTCATCTTAATCTTAAACCGCGAAGTCAAGGCGGGCGGGGATTCCGGCTCAAGGCCGGAATGACAGAAAAAGATGGCTCTTCGCAATGACAGATATTGGACAGTCTGAATGACAGAAAAAATAGTTACTCGCAATGGCAAATATTATTACCTTGAAAAATATTTCCCCTGATCCTCGTCTTGCTCCTTAACTTCAGTGCCACTGGTTTTCGTCGGATCTTCCATCAATTCGGCTTGATCAGCTTCTTCATCTTCAGGCAAATATTCGTCCGGCGCTACCGCTTCTTCCGGCTTATGCAAAGCCAGGCCGCTAGGCCCTTGGCTTATCATATTATCATATTGTTCGCGGCTTATCAAGACTTCGCGCGGCTTAGAGCCGTTGCCCGGGCTAATCACGCCGCCTTCTTCTAAAAGGTCTAACAGCCGGGCCGCGCGCGCGTAACCGACGCTTAAACGGCGCTGCAGGTAAGAAGCCGAGGCTTTACCTGAATTGATAATCAGCTCTTTAGCTTCTGCTAATAATTCATCCGAATCTTCGCCATTGTCCAAGCCGACGCCAGCGATGCCCTTAACTTTTTGCCGCTCGGTTATGCCGGCAATATATTGCGGCTGACCGCCGCGATCTTTAATGTAATTAATTATTCGCTTGATTTCCTGCTCGCTGACAAAAGCGCCTTGCAATCTTTTGGGTTTGGAAATTTCCGCGGTGGTAAAGAGCATATCGCCTCGGCCCAATAATTTCTCCGCGCCCAGCGAATCTAAAATTGTGCGCGAATCTATGCCCGAAGCCACGGAAAAAGCGATGCGCGCCGGCATATTGGCTTTAATCAAGCCGGTAATGACGTCCACACTCGGCCTCTGCGTGGCTAAAATCAAATGAATGCCCACGGCTCGGGCCATCTGCGCCAATCTGATTATACCGGCCTCAACCTCGCGGCCGGCCGTTACCATCAAATCGGCCAATTCATCAATAATAAAAACAATAAACGGCATTTTATCTTTATTCATTTCATTATAGCTACCAATATTTCTTTTGCCGGCTTTAGCCAAAGCTTCAAAACGCCGGTCCATTTCATTTAAGCACCATTTTAAAGCATTGATGGTTTTAGCCACTTCGGTAATGACCGGCGTTAACAGGTGCGGTAGGCCGTTATAGACCGGCAGTTCCACCCGTTTAGGATCAACCATAATGAAGCGCAAATCATCCGGATTGTTTTGGTATAATAAACTGACGATAATGGCGTTAAGGCAGACTGATTTTCCTGAATTAGTGGCGCCGGCCACTAAGAGGTGCGGCATTCTTGATAAATCATCCAGCCAAACTTTGCCGGAGACATCCTTGCCTAAAGCAATCATGATGTTAGTTTTTCTGTTTTTAAACATGTCGCCGGTTAAAACTTCCCTTAAACCCACAATGGCTTTGGTTTGGTTAGGCACTTCCACGCCGACTAAAGATTTGCCAGGAATGGGCGCTTCTATCCTGATCGGGTGCGCGGCCAAGGACAGGGCCAGGTCATTACTTAAAGTGGTAATTTTAGTTAACTTTATGCCTTCGGCCGGCTTCAAAGTGTACTGGGTGACGGTCGGCCCCACGTTAACTTCGCCCATTTCCACCGGTATGCCAAAATTTTCCAAGGTTCTTTGAATGATTAACATATTATTTTTAATATCGCCAGAAGTGGGTTTGCCGATTTTGGCATTTAATAAATCCAGAGGCAAATCAATCTGTAAATGGGTTTGCTTCCAGCCGCTATTATCAGACGTTTTTAACTGGCTTTGAGCTTGATCCGGCGCGTTGGTAATTTTATGTTTATAAAAACTAAGCGCGTCCGGCTCGGCCTCATACTCTTCTTGGTTGGCCGGCGCATCCGGCTCTTCTGCTAGTTCGTCAAACTCAGCTTCCGCGTCCGCAACTTGTGCCCGGCCAAAAATTTTATTGAAAACAAAATTGATTGGATAAAACATTTTGGCGAACCAGCTTTCCCGGCCGACTAAAGATTCTAAACTGGCATTAAACATGAGCATCAAGGAAATTAAAATCAAGCCAACTACCGCGATCAGACTGGCCCAAAAACCCATGATTTTATTAAAAATAGAAATCAGGCCATAGCCGATGTAACCGCCGCCCGCGCCTTGCCTGACCGCCGTCTGCCAATTGTCCTGGCCGACCAAGATATGCAAGAGGGCGCTAAAAAAAACAAGAAAAATAAACAGGCCTAAATAGTTATAACCTCTGGTCCAGTTCTTGTGGCGATTATACATTAAAAAGCCGCTGGCCAGGATGGTTAAAGGAAACAGCCACTTGCCCCAGCCGAATAAAAAGATTATGGCCTGTTCTAAATACTGACCTAACCCTTCGGCCAAGCCGAACAGGCTTAACAGGCTAATGGCGCCAAAAGCTAAAATTAAAATAATCAAAATACCCCTTTTCATGTCAGGGTCTAAATCTATTTTAGGCAAGCTCATATAACCCAGGGAATTTAATTTTCTGCGACGTCTAGCCATAGTATACAAATTACAAATCTGTTACAAATTTACGAATAAATATAATGCGAATCTAGAATGTATGCGAATACCACAAAATTGGAAAAAATAACTGTAAAATAAACGAAGCTAGCGCTCCGAGTCCCCATAAAATAAGGTAAACTATTTTAAGTTGAAGAGAAAAGCGGCTTCGGTATAACATTATTTTATTCTTCCTTTTAAGTTTTTCTTTTAATTTTTACAAACAGCCCAGCTAATACAATTATAACGCCGGCGGCGATTATGAGCAAATATTTTAATAATTCGGTTTTTTTGTCTCGCGCGGCCAGATCCCATTCCTGCGTTGACGCGGTTTCGCCCAAAACTCGCGGCTCTAATTCATTGGCCGGATTAATTTTAACAATATCCGCCTGATAGCGCGGCAGAAGCCTAAAGCCGGTTTTGGTTTTAGTTAAAATACCGGTTACCGCGGCCTTTTGTCCGGCAGCCAAGCCTTTAATTAAAATACCGGTGCTCTTTTTTATATAAATTAAAATTTCATCGCTGCCGTCGTCTAAATAAAGCGTGGAACTTTTTTTATCCGTAATTTCGCCGGTTACCGTAATGAGCCGGCCGGCCAGTTCTTCGTTGGCCTGGTCAGAGCTAATAGCTAAAGCCGCGGGCGCCGCTTTATGCTCATCAATTTTAATATCGGTTTTGTCTTTGGTTTTAAGTCTAAATTCATCCGGCGCTTGCATAAGCTCGCCTTTGACCTCAATGTAGTCGCCGGTTTTTAAAGCCGGAAAATCTTTTTTGTAATTATATATTTCCAGGCCGGGCGAACCCACGATATAAAATATCTGCGCGCCTAAAATTCCCGGCTCAACCGCCACCGTGCCTTTAACTTTTATCAAACTGCCGCTGGCCAGCTGTCTGATTTTTTCCAAGTCGGTTGCTATATAATCTGTTGCCTCGGCCTTAGCTAGAGAGGCCTGGTATTTTAGGCTGACTTCGCTGTCCGCCACTTTTATGGCGTTTTCCGCGCCCGGAGTGGTCGCGACTGTCCAAAACCAACGATCATTGGCGCCGCGCGCGTAACTTTCGCCTTGAACCGCGCCGGCATATTCCACGGCGTCGATCAGCTCGTCCAAGTCATTATATAAATTTATAGTATCCGAGCTATTTTTAAACGTAAGCTTACTTTTATTATTATCTAAAACATAAAAAGCGTTGCCGGCCAACAAATATTCGCTGTTGAATTTATATTGGCCATTGCTATTCTCCACGCGCCAATTTAATAAATTTATTTTTTCCAGACTTTGGTTTTTTAGCTCCAACCACTCGCCGCCAGCATCCGCGCCTTTAGGATTGGGAAAAATTTCATTGATTATAACCCCCTCGCCTTGCCAAGGAGACTCGCCTGCCGGACGGGCAGGGGGCTGGAGTGAGGTCCCTGCCACAATAACAGCGTTGGCATCGGCCTTTTCGCTAATATTATCAACCACTTTTATAGTCTTTTCCTTTACTCCAATCTCTTTGCCGTCGCTAACCGTAAGTTTTATTTTATAAATACCGGCTTTTAAATAAGTATGCTCCGGATTGGCTAAATTATTTTTTAGTCCGTCGCCGAAATTCCAGGTATAGTCTAATTTATCATCATCTTGATCAACCGTATCCGAGCTGTCAAAAATTACCGGCGCGTTAACCAGCGCCGGGGATTTAAAACTAAAGTCAGCTTCGGGCGCGTGATTGATTGTTTTAATGATGTTGGCAAAACCGGGTGTGGGCGTTTCGCTCCAAATCCAATCAACGTTTGCCTTATTCGTTATATTCGCTTCATTATTTGTAACATTCGTATTTACATAACTCCAGCCCTCTTTAACATCTTTATATTTAACGACCACCAGCGGCTTATTGGCCAAAGGCTGAAATAATTTTACCTGTCCCTGGTCATTAGGCAAAATTAGTTTAGAGCGCGGCCGGAAAAAAGCCAAGTATTCTCCGGCTTGAATAATTGTGCTGGTGGCGATTTTTTCTAGATTGATTTTTTTATTATTTTCATCGCTTAAACTCCAGCCGCTTAAATCAACCGCTCGTTGGCTGGCGTTGTATAGTTCTATAAATTCCAGTTTAGTATCGTCGCCGAGCGGGTTGGGCAATATTTCAGACAGCAAAATATCGTTAGAGAAATCAAATTTAGCCTTAGCCGCCGCGCTGGCCTCGTCTTCGGCCTGGATAATATTGGCCATGTCCTTAGTCGGTTTTAAGGTTAGGGCAAAGTCGTTTAAATTATTATAAGTATTATAGCCGTCAAATTTTCTGGCTAAACTATTAGGGTCGCCGGCCGCGGGAGCGTTGTTTTCAATATCGCCGTCAGGCCAGTTGCCGTAAGCTAGCCGGTCAATTATTTTTCCGCTCGGGTCATATAAGATTATTAGGTCGCCGCTATTATTTAGATTGCCGGCTGGTTGGTCAATTACTTTAAATTTATCTAAAACGCCGTCTAATTTAGTTTTAGCGCCAGAGCCGTCTTCAAGCCACCAGCCACTTAAGTCAATTTCCCGGCCGCTTCTATTATATAATTCAAGCCACTCAGCTTCATTGTCCGTTGGATCAGATACTAACTCGTTAATAACGATGTCGCCGAAGTTAATTTTAATCTGGCGATTAACCTGATTAGTTGAGCTGGCTGTATTATTTTCCTCTCCTTGTGAAGGAGCGGGTAGGGTAAGGTCTGTGGAAGTCGCAGTATTCTGACTATTTGCCTGATTTTCTGTCGGCATCAGCTTAGGACTATTCGCATTTTGCGGCGTTGGCGTGTCTTGAATTTCAAAATCATTGGCATTATTATCTGTATCCTGCATTATACCCTTACTAATCTTACGGATAATAGATTTATTATTACTAAGCTTATTATTTATCACGACCACCGCTTGTGTTTCAAAATCGCTTGCTGCGCCATAACCTACTTTATCAACTATATTCTTGCCAGCATCGCTGTATAAAATAATAGTGTTATTATCAGCAATCGATTGACTAGTGGAATAAACTGCATCGGCCGCTATTTTGTCGTCATAGCCAGTAGGATGAGTAATTAAGTAATAACTATACCCGGGCAAATAAAAATTAGCGAAAGAAGTTAGTAGATTAACTGGCGTGCTACTGGCGCTGGCGGTCTTTTTACTTAAACGATAACCTGATAAATTTATTGGTTGGTCATTTGGGTTATATAATTCAACAAATTCATCGGTTACCGTAGTCCCGCCAATTTGGATTTGACTAATTAAAATATTCTGACCCGCCTGCCGGACGGGCAGGTCGGCCTGGGCTTTTTGGGCATAAAAAAATCCCGCGACTAGGAGCATCAGGATAAGGACTATTAGATAGCCTGATGGTTTCTTCATAGCATTAGATTGTGTTTATTATTTATTAGTTCGCAGTTTGTGAAACTCTATACCGAACGAGTACTGATAAAAACATCTTTACGAAAGCAGAAGTATTTTTGTTTTGATGAATAATTGGAAATAATTATTGCTTTTATTAAGTATAAATCATTTCAGTAAATTTTTCAATGAAAATTGTTGAGCAAATACCATATTCCAAGATTCTTTATCGCCCAAATTTATTTTTTTTCTCTAAAAATATCTCTAACTTTTCGCCATATTTCTTCAATTTGCTTGTCGTTTAATTTGGCATTTTGAAATCTCCAAGTCGCATCTTTGATTAAATTGATTATAGCCAATTACTTTTTTAAGGGTTACGGAGAGTTTTTCGGGAGATATTTGCTGAAAATGCATATTGCTGAATACACCATCAAAAGAATTACTAACAAATTAAGAAAAATAATCATAAGCCCGAGCGGACTACGCTCCAGAATGACAAAAAGCGAGTTCTCGGACAGTCTGGAGCGAGGCAACTAATCAACTTTGGTGGTGTTATTTTAGCATTTGCGCGAATCTTTTTTGAAAGAAATGCGGACGAGACAGGGCGAAACAATTGACTGGGGATATGGATTCGCCCTGCCTCGGCTTCCGTCCCGCCCGCAGGAGGGGTCTGGGGAGGAATGCGGGCGGGTTTCTGACTGGGGATTTCGGAATTCAAAAATGTCGACCCCAAGCACATCAGGCTCTTTCTGTTTGAGAAAATCTTGAAAGAGCCCTTTTTGATTGGCGAGGCCGTCATAAGTGCCTTCTTGGACAATCCTGCCACGTTCAAAAACAAAAATCCTATCAGTGTTTTTGAGCGTCGTCAGTCGGTGAGCAATTGTTATCGTTGTCTTTTCTTTGAACAATTGCTCAATGTTTCTTTGGATTTTTGTTTCGTTCGTGTTATCGAGGGCAGAAGTCGCCTCGTCAAGTATCAACAACTCCGGCGACTTTAGTATCAGTCGCGCAATAGCAAGCCGTTGTTTCTGCCCACCGCTTAAATTATTTCCATTCTCGGCGACTCTGCCCGATAATCCTCCAAGTGAATTTTCTATCTCCTCATACAAATTCGCCAGTTTTGCCGCTCTAATAACATCCTCATCGCCTATACTTTCTCGCTCACAACCGTACACAATGTTATCTCGTATTGAGCCCGAAAATATGTGCGTCTTTTGCGGCACATACGCGATACGATCTGCAATTTCTTTCCTGTCCATTATGTCCAAGTTTTTACCAAAAATCTCTACCTTGCCGGAATAACCGTTTACCAGCCGTAGTAGAATTTTTATGAGCGTAGATTTGCCGCAACCAGACGCACCAGCAATACCGATTTTTTCTCCGTTTTTAATAACGAAATTGATGTCTTGCAAAACTGGCGAATTTCCGTATTTGAAAGACAGGTTACTTATTTCTACTGCGTTGGTGTTGTTTGATGTCGTTTCTTTTTTGCCATGTGCTTGGAAAGAAATATCTCGCGGCTGGTTAAGCAAGTCGTACAGGTCATTTACTCTAATCGAGCTTTCGTGAGCTTCGTCGAGTATTCGATGAATCTCGCGCAACGGTCCTGTTATGCTCAAAAACAGAATTGAGTAAACGAGAATATCACCTTTGGTGATTATTCCTTGCGCCGCGAGAAAAATCGAAAGAGAAATTACAAGAACATAGAAAAGTCCCTCGTTGAGATATTTTCCCGAATCAAACAACGCCATGAAAATATGATGTCTGATTTCTTTCTTCCGCATGCCTTCGGCGACCTCTTCGACTTTCGCCACTTCCTTATTTTCGGTGTTCAATGCGCGCACTGTTTCAATGCCACCCAACATTTCAACAACTGTGCCGTCTATTTTTTCTTTCCCACGCAATAGCGCGACTCGTATCCCTTTTTGCGATGAAACTTGCCATACAATGAGAAAAAGTCCAACCGGAATTACCAAAACAATTACACATGCAAGAAGCGGTTTTTGAGTTAGTGCGATAGCGACTGCGGCTAGTGCGCTGAAAAAGACGGGAAAGAAATCGAGAAATCCCAGTTTGATGATTTTTATCATTCCTTGGATTGATCTAAAAATTCTTCCGTGTAGCGACCCGATTTGCTGTTGATTGATATTTGCAATATCGGTTTTGAGCAAATGCTCAATAACATTTACCGTCTGCTTCTTGTCGGTTTGTGTTGCAACGTTTTCAACAAAATATTTTCGTACAACGGTCAGAGCTTCGCGCACAAGAATTATGCCGATTATCAAACCGATAAATGGAATTGCAATACTCAAATCAAAATTTTCTGTCCCGACAAGTTTATCCACCAAACGCCCCAAAATGACGGCGGGCAAGTTTGTGAGAACTCCGGTGATAAGCATGAGAACAGAAGCAAAAATCAGCGCAGTTTTCTCTGGCTTTTCCATAAGCCACAAAGTGCGCTTGAATCCGTTTAGTATTTCTGAAAATTCTTTGTTCATGGTCATATAAGTTTTTTGGCGTCCACCCCGAGGGCTTTCGCAACTTTTTGTATCGTCAAAAGCGACGGGTTTCTAACACCACGCTCCAACCCGCTAATGTATGTCCGGTGGACGCCCAAAATCCTTGCTATGTCGCCTTGCGACATATTCTTTTGTAGGCGCACTTTGCGGACTTTTTGCCCGAATTTTGATACTTCTTTATCCATATGCGGAAAATCCACTTGCAGATATTTTAGCAAATGTTGTATAATTGGTCTATGGAGAGCAATTACTCTACAAGCATATTAGGGAGAGGAATTGTGTTGCCCACGCAATGGGAGGGAGGGGCAAGGGCAATCCCTTATGTTTTTGATGGCGACACATTTTTGAATTCCGAAATCCCCAGTCAGAAACCCGCCCGCATTCCTCCCCAGACCCCTCCTGCGGGCGGGACGGAAGCCGAGGCAGGGCGAATCCATATCCCCAGTCAATTGTTTCGCCCTGTCTCGTCCGCATTTCTTT
>JACPHD010000024.1 GCA_016188785.1 Parcubacteria group bacterium
GAAGAAAGATTTAAACATGTCATGATGCTTTTGGAAACGTCGGCCTATAGCCATTATTTAGCCGCCTTGAGAGGCACGTTGAAAAAATGGAAACGGCCGATACTTAATTATTTTAAAAACAAAACAACCAACGGGTTCACCGAAGGCTACCATACAAAAATAAAAATGATTAAAAGAGTGTCTTATGGTTTCAAAAATATTAACAACTATATCGCCAAAATAACTTTAGCTTTTTTACCGCTGATCTGGATATTAAGCTATCACACTATTTGACGGGGAGCCCTATTTTATTTGACTAAACTGTTTTAAAAAGAGAGAATAAAGTTATGTTCAACTTCCTGCATACTTTTAACCCCTCGCCGGTTATGGTCGCCATCGGCCCGATCAATCTCTATTGGTACGGTTTTTTTATTTTACTGGCAACTTTAGCCGCGCTAACGGTTTGCCTTTATCTGACAAAACTTTATAATCTTAAATCTGACATAATAATTGATCTGGCCTTTTGGCTGATTATCAGCGGCCTGATCGGCGCGCGGCTTTACGAGGTATTTTTAGAACTGCCTTATTTTTTGGCTAACCCGATAAATATCTTTAAAATCTGGCAAGGCGGCCTGGCCATTCATGGCGCCATTATCGGCGGCTTAATCGCTTTATGGCTATTTACTAAAAAAAATAAAATGAATTTTTTTCAGTTAGCCGCCATTATAGCGGCCGCTCTGCCGCTGGGGCAGGCGATCGGCCGCTGGGGTAATTATTTTAACCAGGAATTATTCGGCTACCCGACTAATCTGGCCTGGGGCATACCGATTGACATTGCCAACCGGCCGGCCGAATATTTCAATAATCAATATTTTCACCCGGTTTTTTTATATGAGTCAATCGGCAATTTAATAATTTTCATAATTTTATTCACTGCGCATTATTTAATAATCAGAAAAAATAAAATAAATAGCTCTATTTACTTCTTACTTCTTACTTCTTACTTCTTACTTTACTCAATGCTTCGTTTTTTTCTTGAATTCATCCGTTTAGACGCCACGCCGGTTTTATTCGGCCTACGTTTTCCACAGTTAGTTAGTTTATTTATTATATTTTTTTCTTTAAGCTGTTTTACTTATTATATTTGGCTAAAGATTAGGAAAAAAAAGCTCCTTGATAATTAAATTAAGCTATGTTATTATATTTATATTAAAAGTTAATCAAGCAACCATCTAATTTATGCCAAACAAAGCTTCGGCCAAAAAAGAACTGCGCAAAGCGAAAAAACGGCAAGCGCGCAATAAAAAAATTGAACATAATTTAAAAGATTTGCTTAAAAATAGCCGCCGGGCCATCGCGACTAAAAGCGCTGGCGCCAAAGAATTAGTTTTAAAAACCCTAAAGGCTTTGGACAAAGCGGCTAAAAAGGGCGTAATTAAAAAAAATACGCGCGACCGGAAAAAATCCAGGTTGCATAAAACATTCAACCAAACTTTTAAATAAAAAACTGTAATTATATTATAGTTTAAAAAATAATAATATTACAGTTTTTTGTTTTTTATGGTTCTTTATAAATAACTATATATAGTGTAATACATAACCCCGCTAACCGGGGTTTTTGTATATTTATCAGGACTTACGCGCTTAAAAAATATTTATTAAGGCAGTTAGCTTATATTAGTGATTTTTGAAGTGAGGACTGTTTGACCCCGCATTTAATGCGGGGGAGTTCCGCAACGAAAAAATTACTAATATAAGCTAACTGCTAATCAACTGTATAAATACTGTACTTAAATTACAGCTCCGCTATCAGCATATTCAGACCGGTAAGATAATCGCCTTGGCCGGACTTAACTTCATAATCAAGTTTAATCAGCCGGCTTAAAATATTTTTTAAACTAGGCAGATTAAAATGCCGCGCCTGCTCCAGGCCCTTTTGCGCCACGAACGGATGAAGCTTAAGCTGGCCGGCGATCTGGCGCTGGCTTAAACCCGATAAAAGCGCCTGTTTAATTTGCAATAATATCCTAAATTGCCTGACGAACATATTTAGAAGATAACCGTCGCTTAAGCCGGCTTCAGCTTGTTCGTCTAAAAGTTTAACGGCCAAGGCTTTATTTTTAACGCTTAAAGCGTCGGTTAAAGCAAAAATATTCTCGCTAAAATTTCCCCGAACCAGATTTTTAACGTCTTCCAGTTCTATCTCGGCGCCGCCCCGGGTAAATTGGCCGGCTGATTTATAACTTAATAATTTAGCCAATTCATTACTAATCTGCCAGCCATCATTACCGACTAAACCGACCAACATCTCGGCGGCTTTAGCGCTGATTTTACCGCCGCCTAAAACCACCTGCTTTTTTACCCAGTTAGCCGATTCGGTGTTGCTTAATAAATTAAAACTATAAGAGTACTTTTGGGCGGACAAAAATTTAAACAGCTCGGCCGGTTTTTTTAAGAGCGGTTTTTCCTGGCCGCTTGAATCTAGGAGCAGGGGCGCGGGCGAATTTTTTAATTTTTTAATTTTAAGGTTTGACTCCCAAATAATAATGATATTATCAGCTGGCTCTTTATTTTTAAAATACGCGCTAAGCTGGTCAAAAATCAGCTTGTCTTTATTAGCAAAAATATCTTCAATGATGATTAAACGTTTTTTAGATAATAGCGACGACGGGCTGACGGCCGCGGCGATTTCCGCGAAACTTGCCTTAGCGCCATCAATAATTTTAAGCCCGCTGCCTAATTTATCCACCTCGCGCAGATATTTATCTTTTAATTCATTTAATTTTAAGCGGCTTCTGAAATTATCCTGGCCGTAAAGAAAAATTATCATAAAACTTGTAAGCTTAACTAAATTTTGCTAATATTATAATAGATTAACTATTAAAAATCATCGTTCAACTTATGAAAACAACTTCATGCCCGGTCTGTTCCAGCGATGTGATTATTGAAGAGGGCTTAGCGGAAAAAGACCTGGTCGGCTGCTTAAATTGCGGCGCCGAACTGGAAATCATCACCTGGCAGCCGTTACAGCTAAATCCGCTCGAGGAAGAATCAGACGAAGAAAACGACGGCTAATAAGCAGACATTTCACCGGTAGTCCCTTTATTTAGCGGGGAGTTTTTTTACCGCGGTTTTAAATAATTTCCCCCGTTCTTTATAGTTTTTAAACAAGCCAAAACTGGCGCAAGCGGTTGATAGGAGAACTACCTCGCCCGCAGCGGCAATCATTTTGGCAAATTTAACCGCTTCATCAATATTATCAAATAATTTTATTTTACTTTTTTCATAGCCGGCTCTTAAGAGCTGTTGGTTTATTCTTAAGGTGGCCTGGCCGTTAAGCAGAATAACAAACTTGCTTCGCTGTTTAACTTCTTTGGCTAACCGGCTGAAATCGACCCTTTTGTCCGCGCCGCCTAAGAATAAAATAATTGGCGCGGTAAAGGATTTTAAAGCCGTTATGGTCGCTTCAGGAGTAGTGGCAAAACTATCGTTATAATATTTCACGCCGTTTAACTCGCGCGTTAATTCCAGCCGATGCTCCAAGCCTTTAAAATTGGCCACGGCTTGGTTAATTATCTCCGGCTTCACGCCTACGATTTTCGCCACAACTGCGGCCGCGGCGATATTCTCTTGATTATGCTCGCCTAAAAGCGAAGTATGAATAATGAATAATGAATTATGGGAATTTATATTGCATTTTATTTTATTTTTATCTAACCAAAAACAGTTCGCTTTTGAATTTTTAGCGCTAAATGTATAAATTTTACTTTTTATTTCATAATTCTTAATTCCTAATTCGTAATTCAAAGCCGCTTTATCTCCGCTTCGCTGCCATTTTATAATATTAAATTTGGCAGTGCGATAATCTTTTAAGTTTTTATGGTAATTCGGGTTATTCGGGTCGGCCGGCGCCAGATGCTCCGGATAAAAATTAGTGATTACGGCAATACGCGGGCTAATCGTCATATCTTCTAATTGAAAAGACGACAGCTCCAGCACCACCCAGTCGTTTTTTTTAATTTTATCAATAAACTCAAACGGCGCCAGGCCGATATTGCCGCCCAGCCAGACCCGTTTTCCGGCCGCGCGCAAAATTTCATAAATCAAACTGGCGGTCGTGCCCTTGCCTTTAGTGCCGGTCACGCCGATAATATTTTTTGTCGGACACAGTTCAAAAAATAATTTCATGGGGCTTGATATTTTTTTTGAAAATTGAAAATTGAAAATTGAAAATTTTTTCAAGGGCCAGCCCGGCGACCTGAATAAAATATCAAACTTGCCTAAATTTTTGTCAAACCCCTGGCCCAGCTGCCATTTTATGCCATTACGAGCCGCCAGCGGGCGGCGAAGCAATCTCTGGTAGCTTTCTCCTAACTGCTCTTTATCTCTTTTATCGCAAACCATAATTTGGCATTTAATTTTATGTTTTAACAAAAACCTGATCAAAGCTAAATTTTCCACACCCAGACCAAGCATAGCAATCTTTTTGTTTTTTAATAAATTTAAATTCATAATTCGTTCCGCCGGCTGGCGGATCATAATTTTAAATCGCCTCCATCTCCCCCCAATTATCTCCGGCGCTGGCTTCCACGGCCAGCGGAACTTTAAGTTTGATAACGGCTTCCATAATCTCTTTAATTTCAGCCGCTATTTTTTTCACTAAATCATTTTTCACTTCAAACACTAGCTCGTCATGCACCTGCAAAAGCATTTTAACCTGGCCGGCTTGATATTTATTATTTATCAATTCTTGAATGCCGATCATCGCCGCCTTAATAATATCCGCGCCCGTGCCTTGAATCGGCGTATTAATGGCCATGCGCTCGGCCGCTTTCCTAATCTGCGGCACCGACGAATTTATTTCCGGCAGAAATCGCCGCCGGCCGAACAAAGTTTCGGCATAGCCGCAGCCTCGCGCCAGTTCAATAGTTTCATCCACAAATTTTTTCACGCCCTGATAAACTAAAAAATATTTATCAATAAATTCTTTGGCCCGGACATAAGGAATGTCCGCGTTTTGCGACAAACCGTGCGGCCCCTGGCCGTATAAAACGCCAAAATTTATTGCCTTGGCTTCCCGCCTTAACTCGGGCGTAACCTCGGCCAAACTGATCTGATTAATTTCCGCGGCCGTGGACGTATGAATGTCTTCGCCTTGATTAAAAGCCGCGATCAGCTTCTTATCGCCAGACATGTGCGCGGCCAGCCTTAATTCAATCTGCGAATAATCAAGCGCTAATAATTTATAGCCCTCTGCCGCGATAAACGCCTTGCGAATTTCCCGGCCCAGCTCAGCCCTGATCGGAATATTCTGTAAATTCGGCTCGGTTGAAGATAACCGTCCGGTAGCGGCCACGGTTTGATTAAAATTAGTATGCAACCGGCCGGTTTTTTCGCTTATCAGTCTGGGCAAGGACTTAATATAAGTCGTGGACAGCTTGGCCAGCTCCCGATATTCCTGAATCAATTCAATAATCGGATGCTGGCCCTTAAGTTTGATCAACTCATCCGCGCCGGTAGATAAGCCGGTTTTGTTTTTAGAAATCCCTAAAGCTGGTATGGCTAACTTTTCAAACAAAACTTCTCTTAATTGCTGGGTGGAATTTATATTAAATTCCAGGCCAGCCAACTCGTAAATTTTTTTTACTAACCGGCTGATTCTTTTGTCAACCTCTTTGCCCAAATCGGCCAGCAATTCTTTATCAATTTTTATGCCGTTTGTTTCCATGGCGGCCAAAACTAAAACCAGCGGCATTTCAATTTCTTCAAACAACTTGATTAATTTTTGCTTTTTTAGCTCCAAGGTTAACTTTTTAACCAAACGATTGGTAAAATCCGCGTCCTCGCAGGAATAAACATAAAGTTTTTCTAAAGACGCGGCCGCGAAAGTAATTTTCTCCCGGCCGCGGCCCAGCAAATCTTCCTTGCTGATCTTCTGAAAATTCAGTTGGCTAAAAGCCACCGCGTCTAAACTATACGCCCGGCCGCCCGGATTTAAAACATAGGCAGCACCACGCCTTTGACTTTCATGCCCAAACTGGCCATAACTTCAACATCAAATTTTATATTATGCCCGTACTTTTTTATTTTCTCATCTTCAAAGATGGGTTTTAATTTATCAAGCCATTCTTGATTAATGCGACTTTCGTCTTTTTTTTTCTGATAGTTGAATAAATCAGCATTTTTTAATTGAAAATTGAAAATCCGCCCGGACGAATGTCCGTTCGGACGGGTTGAAAATTGAAAATTTATATAATACGCTTCACCCGTCTTCCAGGAAAAACTTATGCCCAATAGTTCGGCCGCCAGCGGATTAAAATTAGCCGTCTCCGTATCAAAGGTGAATTCTTTTTGCGCCTTAAGTTTTTTAATAAATTCAGTAAATTTTTTATCATCATCAACCAGACTATAATTAAATAGCGCCAAATCTCTTTTAAATTTATCGGCCGGCTCGTAACTCTTAGTTTTAATCAGCTGTTTTTCCGTATCTTGCGCCAGACCCTGAAGCCTGGGCAAAAGCGAACGGAATTCCAGCTCATTGAATAACTCGGCTAATTTTTCCTGATCAAACCGCCCGAAGCGCGCCTTAGCCAAATCAAACTCAATGTTAACGTCGCATTTTATAGTCGCCAGTTCCCGGCTCAGATAAGCGTCTTTCTTAGACTGCGCCAATAATTCCAGGTACCGAACTCCTGTAATAGTTCAACCGCCGTCTTCTCGCCAATGCCTTTTACGCCAGGGATATTATCGCTCGGATCGCCGCGCAAAGCTTTAAAATCAATCATTTGCTCCGGACTTAAGCCATACCTAACTTTAACCGCGCCTGAATCGTAAATCATTGAATCGGTCAAGCCGCGCTTGATGGTAAAAACTTTAGTGTGATCATTAACTAATTGCAGGGTGTCCATATCGCCGGTCACAATAATTTTTTCCACCGCGTCATCAACCTTATTAGCCAAGGTGCCGATTAAATCATCGGCCTCAAAACCGGCCAGCTCAAAAATCGGTATATTAAAGACGCGCGCGATTTCTTTAATCCGCGGAATCTGCGCGTATAATTCGTCTGGCGCTTTAACGCGCGTGGCTTTATAGCCGGCAAAGCGCTCATGCCGGAAAGTTTTTTCTTTCCGGTCCAAAGTCAAAGCCACATAGTCGGGCTTAAACTCGCGCAAAGCCTTAAGCAGAACGGCCGTAAAACCGTAGACCGCGTTGACCATCTCACCGGTTTTAGTGGTTAAGGGCGGCAAAGCGTGAAAACTCCTATGGATCAGCGCGTTGCCGTCTATGATCATAAATTTTTTCTTTTTATCGCCCATATTTTAAATTATAAAATATATCAGCAGTAAAATAAAAGTAAAAATAAATTCTTGCCGGGAAAAAAAATTTATCGGACCGCGCCATTTTATTTTCAGACTGGGATAAAAGGGATAATAATCCTCGCTGTCTAAAGCGTCTAAAATCAAATGGCAAACATAAGCCGCGCCGAAAGTAAGGCCAACGGAAAAATTTACGGCTGCGACAATAGCTGAAACTAATAAGCAAAAAAATATATTATGGAAAAAATTTCTCTGAGCAATGCCGATATCGGCCTGGCCGGTGGTGGCAATCAATATTTTTCTGAATTTAAGTAAAATACCGGTCCGATAATAAGCAATCAGATGATCCAGGTCCATAACGACCGAGCCCAGGAGCGAAGCATTATAGTTTCCGGTGAGCTTACTGATAATCAGGCCGGCGGCTAAATGAGTTGATAAAAGCATAAAATATCAATT
>JACPHD010000026.1 GCA_016188785.1 Parcubacteria group bacterium
AGAAGGGAGGATTTAAGCCACATGAGGACGCAACTTGGATTCCAGTTATATAAAAAAGCTGAAAATTCCGTCATTCCCGCGAAAGCGGGAATCCAGAAAAAAAATAGCGGCGGGGACGAGGTCAAAGACCAGTTGCAACTTCTGGACGGGGACGATGAACTGCCGAAACTTATCACCGGCCACATTGATCTTTTGCAGGTGCGCAACGGCGCCATTCATATTTTAGACTACAAAGGCGAAGGCGCGGCCAAAGCCCGGCCGATTGAACAGCTCACTTTATACGCCCTGGCTTTGTCGCGCTTAACCGGCCTGCGCCTGTTCCATTTTAAGTGCGCCTGGTTTGATGAAAACGATTATTTTGAATTTTTCCCTTTGCATGTGGTCTATAAACGGGGAGCGGGCCGAAAGCGGATTAAAACTATAGAGGGAGTTTATAATTTAAATGAAAAAATAAATAAAATAGAGAATTTAAGGCCGATGGCTTAAAAAATTTATGCCATATAACAACTATCCAAAATATAATAATTATAATCGGCCAAGCGGCGGCAGCTATTCGCCGAAAAAACCGGTTAAGAGTTTTATGGACCTGGAAATTTACCAGCAAGCCCTGGCCGCCAGCGTAGCCGCGGCCGGTATTACTTTAATAAAAGACAAAAAGAAAAAAGAAAGAATAAAAGAAGAAGCGGAAAATCTGATCATCCATAACCTCCTGCCCTGCGCCCTGGGACTGCCGCATTTAATCGCCGAAGCGCATTCTTTCCGCTTCGGCGCCGGCACCGATTGCCTGGTATTATTGGAAAAAACCATGGTTAACTGCAATAAGCTGGTAGTCTATCTTGAGCAGGTGCGCGACATCTGCCAGACCAGTAAAGAGCATGATTTTTTTCAAGAACTAATCAAAAAATATTTATATATCAGGCGCAAAACCTTAAATTTGCAACGAGTCTGGAAAAAATATATTGAGCATCCGGACGTCCCGCTGCCGAAATTGCCGTTGCGTTGAGCGCGAAGGCTCTGCCGGCCGAGCAGTCTGCTAATATAGGGTTTAGTTGCGCGAAGTAAAAAAAGTTGAAAGTTAAATTTTTAATTAAAACATATGCTGCAAAAAATTTCGCATTTCATAAAGTACAACAACGCCGCTATAATAATTTTGGCCATTGTCTTGATTTTAGGCGGCGGCGCGCTCGCGGCCGGGCCGGAAAATATCGGACAAAAACAGACCATAGTGCAAGGTCTTGACAATACGGCTTTGCTGGCGGTTGATCTGGAAAATTTTAATATGGACTTTAAAATTGAAAATCTAGAGCAGGACGAAAAGTATTATTATGTAACGTATAGTTTTTTGGATCTGGTGATTATAGACAATGCCTGGCAGTATCAGCTTAATTCCAAGACGCAAAAAGTCAGCCAAAAAATAAAACAAGACCTTGGCGAATATATGGCTAAATTCATGGCCAAGCATTATGAAGCGCGCCGGCGCGAACTGACGCAAGAGAAAAAGCAGGCCCAGGCGCAAGGCGCGGAAAAGCGCTTTGAAGTTATCGCCTATAGCGGCCTGATCGGCCGCACCCTGGATTTGGCGGCTAAAGTTTTTCCCGGTTACGAGCCGCTAGTGAAAAAAGAATTGCCCTCGCCGGAAAATTTTGATTTGCCAGAGGCTAATTCCGGCGCCGCGGCCGCGATCGGCGCCGCTGATAATTTAACTGAAGTTTATAATGACTATCTAGCCGCGCATCCGGATTTATTAAATTCATTAACGGCTGACGCCTCGTCCACGCCGGCAGTCATAGCCAGTAGTTCGCCTGATTTGACTGGTTCGCCGCCGGCTGATACGGTTGCTGATGGAATACCGACCGCGCCGGCTATGACCGAGCCGGCCTCGGCGCAAGTAATTGAATTGCCGACGCCCGCGCCTGCACCGGAAGCGGCTCCAGCGGAATAATTTTTTGTCGTTTTTCTGTCATTCCCGCGCAGAGCCTGCCCTTGGCCTGATCGGGGGCGGGAATCCCCATTAAATCATCTAAAATAACACCGAAATCCAAGTGTTTGACAAAAACAAGCTATCATGTATAATTAGATATATCTTTTAATACATATAATGTTTAAAAAGTAATATATTTTTATGAAAAGACACCTTGACTCTAAAATCAGCCGGCATTTTAGAAAATATAAACAAGTGCTTATTTTGCTTGGCTCAAGACAGGTTGGGAAAACAACCCTAGTTAAAAAAATATTTCCGCAGGCAGATTATTTTCTAGTTGACAATGAGCCGATTAAGAAAATCTTAGAGACATATGATATTGAAGCGTATAAAACACTAATAAATGAAAATTCCGAAGAGATCATTATTGACGAGATTCATTTGCTAAATAATCCGGGCCGGGCCGTAAAAATAATTTACGATCAATTGGAAAATATAAGAATAATTATTACCGGCTCTTCTTTATTTCATATAAAAAATAAAACCGGGGAAAGTTTGGCCGGCAGAAAAATTGATTATAATATTTATCCGCTTACTTTCTCCGAGTATTTAAATCAGAAAGGCATTGAACCAGATTTGAATTTTAATATTTTTGAAAAAGTAATCAATGATAAAAAATATAGTCCGAAAGACCGGTTGTATAAATTTGACATAAAAAATATTTTGCATAACGTCTTAATTTATGGGCAATACCCGCATTTAATAAAAAATTCAAATGACGAAAAATATCTTTTGAATTTTATAGACAGCTTGATTTTTAAAGATATATTGGAATTGAATTTAATTGAGGATAAAAAATTAGCCAGAGATTTGTTAAAGCTCTTGGCTTGGCAAATTGGCAATCTTATAAATTATTCCGAATTGGCCAATAGTTTGAAAGCCGATCAGCGGACCATCAAAAGATATGTTGAAATTTTTGAGCAAAGTTTTATTCTTTTCAGGCTGTATCCTTATTCAAAAAATAAAAGAGACGAAATTTCAAAAGCGGCAAAAATATTTTTTTATGATACCGGAGTCAGGAACGCCCTGATCGGAGATTTTTCCGAGCTGGATTCAAGGGCGGATAAAGGGGCTTTGTTTGAAAATTTCATAATCAGTGAATTAATAAAACAGGCTAGTTATTCGGAAAAAAATTTTAAATTTTATTATTGGAGGACAAAACAAGGATCGGAAATTGATCTGGTGCTGGAAAAAGGAAAGGAGTTTGTCGGCGTGGAAATAAAATATAAACGAAAAGCTGTTAATCGGGCTTTTAAAAATAGATATCCTGAAGCAAAAATAAGACTAGTAACGGCCGATAATTTTTACTAAAAATAGATCCAGCGCCTTTGCCCGGCGCTTTTCGCCGGGTTCACCGCCGGGGTATTCTGAAAGGCGCTGGATAAATATTTATAATTCTTGATTCATAATTTATATTTTATGTCCGATTTTCAACAAACCGTGGATTTAAGAGAAAAGTTTAAAAGTAAGAGAAAGCCGCCTGAACCGCTGGAAGAAATTTATGAAACCGCGGCCGAATTAAAAACTATCAGTCGGCCGGTCGCGCCAAAAGATTATCGCCGGCTTTGGCGCGCGTTGATTTTTGCCCTGGCGATTTTAGTGGTTGGCGCCACGGTTTATAGTTTATTTTTTAGAACTAAAAGCGCGGTCGTAAGTCCTAAAGCTAAAGACTGGTACGCGGTTAAATTAGTTAATGGCGAGATTTTTTACGGCCAGGTATCGGAGCTTAAAGCCGACCCGGTGGTGTTAGCCAATGTTTATTATAATTATGATCAGGCTAAGGCTAAAGAAACTGGCGGCACCGCGACCGAGCGTGGCCTGCCCGCCGCGGAGGCGGGCAATCTGCGCTTAGTTAAGCGCGGCCAGGAAACCCACGGCCCGGCCGGCACTATGGATCTAGTAAGGTCGCAGGTTCTTTTTATGGAGCCTTTAAAAAGCGATTCTAAAGTGCTGAAAGCCATTTTGGAATATGAGAAGTAACAAATAATTTTCAATTTTTATGTTTAAAAAAATTAAATTAACAAACGGTTTGGAAGTAATCACCGCGCCTATGGCCGGCGCTAAAACCGTTACGATTTTAGTTATGGCGGCCGTTGGCTCCAGATTTGAAAATAAGGCTAACAGCGGCGTTTCGCATTTTCTGGAGCATCTGTTTTTTAAAGGTACGATTAAACGTCCGACTACTTTAGCCATTGCTGCGGAACTGGATCGCGCCGGCGGCGAATTTAACGCTTTCACCGGCAAAGAATATACCGGCTATTTCGTTAAGGTTGAAGCCGGCCGGCTGGAATTGGCTTTAGACGTTTTAAGCGATATGCTCCTAAATTCTAAATTCGCGGCCGAAGAAATTGAGCGGGAAAAAGGCGTGATTATAGAAGAGCTGAATATGTATCTTGATAATCCGCTGATTTATCTAGAAGATTTGTTTGAAGAATGTCTTTACGGCGATACGTCGGCCGGCCGCGACACGATCGGGAATAAAGAGAGCATTTTAAAAATAAGCCGGCCAGAGATTTTGGCTTACGCCGGCCGCCAGTACAGTTCGGACAAAACTGTTATCAGCCTGGCCGGCGGCTTTAAGTCCGGCGCGGTAAAATTAGTTAATAAATATTTTGCTGATTTTTCTAAAAAAAATTATCAGGAAAAATTATCAACCAATGACGAGCAGAACCGCTCGGCTGTAAAATTTTTTTATAAGCCGACCGATCAGACGCATCTGTCGCTCGGGGTCAGGGCCTACGGTTTCGCCAATAAAAAGGAAATTGCGGCTAAAATGCTGGCCTTGGTTTTAGGCGGCGGCATGAGCTCGCGCCTGTTCACCGAGTTAAGAGAAAGGCGCGGCTTGGCCTATTACGTCCGAACGCATAACGAACCGTACACCGATTCCGGCTACTTAACCACCCAGGCCGGCGTGCCCATAAAAAAATTAGCCGAAGCTATAGCCATAATTTTAGCCGAATATAAAAAACTGACTGAAACACCGGTTGGCGCCGAAGAATTAAGCCGGGTCAAGCAATACTTAATCGGCCGCACGGCCTTAAGCCTTGAAGCCTCGGACAATTTAGCTAATTGGTACGCCCGACAGGCAATTTTATTTAAAGAGCAGAATCAGACCGGCGAAATTCTAACGCCGGATAGGTATTACGCGCTGGTCAGAAAAGTAAGCGCGGCCGAGATTAGCCGCGTGGCCAAAGAAATTTTTGTCAGCCAGAAACTTAATCTGGCCGTCATCGGACCGTATCAAGACAAGCGGGAGTTTGAGAAAATGCTGCATATATAATTTTCAATCTCCCTTGTCGTCGCAAGGCAGTTTCTTCGCTGTCATTGCGGGCTTGACCCGCAATCCAGGTTTCAGCGGCAGGCGGATGAATATTATTATGCAGGAGGCAAAACAATAAACAAATTTCTAATTTCTAATTAACCTAATTTCTAATCAATAACCAATGTCTAATGACAAATTAACAATTATCTCAAATGTCAAAACTCAAATCTCAAAACCAAAACGCCAATGTCAAATCAAATATAAAATACCGCGCCTATTATTTTTCTCTGGAAGTTATTAAATTAGCCGCCGAGTTTCCCAACGAAAGATTATATTGGATAATTTCCGATCAGCTATTGCGCAGCGCGACCTCCGTAGGCGCTAATTTAGTGGAAGCTAAATCAGCCAGCTCAAAAAGAGATTTTATTAAATATTACGAAATAGCTTTAAAAAGCGCTAATGAAACTAAATATTGGCTTTGTCTGTTAAGAGATGGAACTAAAATAAGTAAAGATAAAATAAATAAACAATTACAAGAAATAGAAGAAATATCAAAAATGCTCGGTTCCAGTCTGCTTACCTTAAAAAATAAGAATTAATAGTTTTAAGTTTTAAGATATGGTTTTGAGTTTTGAGATTTGAGTTTTGAGATTAAGAAAATTAGAAAATTGGGATTTGATTAGGTTAATTAGCCTGCCCCGCTCGCCGTTTACTTATCTGTCTATTTAAGTTATTTGGCAGATTATAGATGAATATTTATTAGTAGACTATTTAACGCGAGGCGGGCCGGGGAAATTAGAGCAATTAGAAATTAAAACTGTTTGTGCGGTTTACCCCTGGATTGCGGGTCAAGCCCGCAATGACAATACCATGAATAATCTCTTAGAAAATCTAAACCCCGAGCAATTAGCGGCCGTTTTGCATAAAGACGGGCCTCTGCTAATCGTGGCCGGCGCCGGTACCGGTAAAACCACGGTTATAAGCCAGCGCCTAGCTTATTTAATTGAGCAAGGTTTGGCTAAGGCCGATGAAATTTTAGCTTTGACTTTTACGGAAAAGGCCGCGGCCGAGATGGCCGAGCGGACCGGCGCGCTTTTGCCCATCGGCTATTTTGACTTATGGATTATGACTTTTCACGGCCTGGCCGAGCGGATTTTAAAAGAGCATGGTTTGGCTATTGGCCTGCCCGGCGATTTTAAGCTGTTAAATGAATTTGATCAATGGGCGCTGATTAAAAAAAATTTGGCTGAATTTGAGCTGGATTATTATCGGCCGCTGGGCAATCCGGCGAAATTTATTCGCGCGCTTTTAAAGCATTTTTCCCGCGCTAAAGATGAAGACATTAGCTCGCGCCAGTATTTAGAGTATGCCGAGGGGTTAAGAGAAGATTTAGATGGGATGCTGTCGGGCGCTTCTAAATTGTCATTGCGAGGAGCGAATGCAGCGAAGCGGAATGAGCGACGCGGCAATCTAACGGATGAGGCCGCACGCGTGAGATTGCTTCGTCCCGCTGATGCGGGATTCGCAATGACAGAAAAAATTGATAAGCAGGAAGTTTCGCGTTTGAACGAAGTGGCTAACGCCTATCATGTCTACGAGCGACTGCTGTTAGATAACAACGCCCTGGATTTCGGCGATCTGATAAATTACACTTTAAAATTATTCCGCCAGCGGCCGGCGATTTTAGAAAAGTACCGGCAGCAGTTTAAATATATTTTAGTGGATGAATTCCAGGATACTAACTGGGCGCAGTATGAGCTGATAAAACTGTTAGCCGCGCCGGCCGGCAATCTGGCGGTTTTAGCCGACGATGATCAGGCGATCTATAGATTCAGGGGCGCTTCTATGAGTAATATTTTACAGTATAATAAAGACTACCCGGAGGCCAAAAAAATATTTTTAACCAAAAACTACCGCAGCCGGCAGAATATTTTGGATTTGTCTTATGAATTTATCAAGCAGAATAATCCAAACCGGCTGGAATGGCAGTTGGAAAGTCAAAAGATCTCTGTCATTCCGGCCTCCGAGCCGGAATCCAGGGTAGAACGCGCCGGACAAGTTTCTGGATTGCGGGTCGGAGCCCGCAATGACAAGAAAAAAAATAGCCTTCAAAAATTAAGCAAAAAATTAGTGGCCGAGAATGCCGGCGCTGGTGAAATAGAAGTAATTGCCGGCGCTGATTTGGCTGAAGAAGTGAACTTAGTGGCGGATAAAATCGCGGCTTTAAAAAAGTCAGACAAAACCGCGTCCTGGAATGACTTCGCGGTTTTAGTGCGGGCGAATGACAGCGCCAATAATTTTATGGCCGAGTTTGAGCGCCGCGGCCTGCCGTTTATTTTCGGCGCTTCGCGCGGCCTTTATCTTAAACCCGTAATTATGGACGCGGTGGCTTATTTTAAACTATTGGACAACTACCATGAAAGCCCGGCTTTATGGCGGATATTAAATCTGCCGGTGTTTAATTTTACTGATGAAGAGCTCATGAATTTTAACCATTTAGCCGGTAAAAAAGCCTGGTCGCTTTTTGAGGTGATTAAGAGCGGCGCTGTTTTAAAATTCGCGCCGGTTTTGATGGAAAAAATAAAACCGGTTTTAGCTTTAATCGTTAAACATTCGCTGTTAGCCCGGGAAAAACCGGCCAGCGAAGTTTTTCTGGCTTTTATGAATGATAGCGGCTACTTAAAATATTTAGCGGCCTCGGGCGAGCGAAAAAATCTTGAAGCCATCAGTTTGCTTAATCAATTTTTAAAGCGGATTAAAACTTTTGAAAATTCCGCTGATGATAAAACCGTTAAAGCTTTTTTGGCCGAGCTTAATTTAGAAGCCGAAGCCGGCGAAACCGGCGGTTTAGCGGCCGAAATTGACGCCGGGCCGGAAGCCATTAAAATTTTAACCGCGCATGGCGCTAAGGGCCTGGAATTTCAATATGTTTTTATCGTTAATTTAGTGGATAAGCGCTTTCCCACGATTGAACGCGGCGAGACCATCAGCCTGCCCGAGCCCTTAATTAAAGAAATTTTACCCCAGGGCGACGCGCATTTAGAAGAGGAGCGGCGCTTGTTTTACGTGGCTATGACGCGCGCCAAGTCCGGCCTCTATTTTTCTTGGGCGCCGGACTATGGCGGCAAGGCGAAGAAGAAACCGTCCAGGTTTTTAATTGAATGTGGTTTAGTTAAAATTTCATCTGATAAATCCCAATTTTCAAATCACAAATCCCAAACAAATTCCAATTTTCAAATCACAAATCCCAAACAAATTCAAAATTCAGAATTCAGAATTCATAATTCAATTACCTTGCCCGCTCATTTTTCCTATTCGCAATTGGCGGCTTATTCTAATTGCCCGTATCAGTATCGCTTCGCCCATATTTTAAAAATTCCCACCAGGGGCAAAGAGCAATTTTCTTTCGGCAAAACCCTGCATTTAGTTCTGCAAAAATTGTTTGTTTTGCTAAATGAGAAAAAAGGCCTGGGGCAGGCTGATTTATTCGGCGCGGCGGAAAAATCCGGCAATATAACTTTTGAGGAAATTTTAAAGCTCTATGAAGATAGCTGGTTAGACGACTGGTTTGAATCAAAACAAAAAAAGCAAGAGCGAAAAAAGCAAGGCGAGCAGATCTTAAGAGTTTTTTATGAAAAGCATAAAGATAATTGGCCGGCAGCGATATTTTTAGAAAAAGGTTTTAATTTTAGAATCGCTGACGGTCCGGATTCATACGTCGTGCGCGGCGCGGTTGACCGGATTGACCGGATTGGCGCCGGCCTTAAATTAGTTGATTACAAAACCGGCCAGCCTAAGGATAAACTGCTCTTTAGAGATAAAGAGCAGTTATTGATTTATCAGCTGGCCATTCAGGAATTATTTAAAGAAGAAGTTAAAGTCTTGGCTTTTTATTATCTGGAAAATAACAGTGAAGTTGAATTTATCGGTTCGGCCAAAGATTTGGAAAAAATAAAAGTCAAGATTATTGAGACGATTAGAGAAATAAAGCAAGGCCGGTTTGAAGCCAAGCCGGGCCTAATTTGCGCCTGGTGCGACTTTAAAGAAATTTGCGAATACCGAGCTTGACAAAAAAATATTTGCAGTCTATTATATAATTAACTTTAAAAATATAGCTAATCGTTGAAGGAAAATAGTAGGTTTTATTAAACCTCAAAGCGAGCCGGGTAATGGTGCGAGCCCGACAGATTAAATAAAGCTGAACGCGCTTCCGGAGATTGCCGGCTGAACCCAAGTAGGCCGGAGCGGGTAGCTACCGCAGGCCAATAGCTTAATGAGCGCTCCGACATATATCGGAGAATCAGGGTGGTACCGCGAGACTTAAAACCTCGTCCTTGAATAGAATTTTTTCTATTTGAAGACGAGGTTTTTTAGTTCTTTAATAATGAAAGGAGGTAAAATTGCTGGTTATTTTTAGCGGCTAAAGTGTGAACATAAACGAAAAAGGAGAAAATAAATGGAAAAAGAAATTATTGTGCGGCCGGCTATGCTTAAAGATGTAAAGCAAATTCTTGATATTATCAACTTGAATGCGAAAAAGGGTACTATGTTGCCAAAAAGCAAAAAAGAAGTTCTGGGTATGCTGGCTAATTATTCTGTGGCCGCTATGGGCAATAAAGTAATTGGAACTTGCGGCTTTAAAATTTGGGTGGATGAAAGTATTGAAATTATAAGTTTAGCCACTCTAAAACGGTTTCAGGGTCAGGGCATCGGCGCGCGGCTGATACAGGAGAGTCTTGAAAGAGGCAAAAATCTCGGACTTAAAAGATTTTTTGCCATGACAGTCGCGCCAAAAGTTTTTTCTAAGGCTGGTTTTGAAGTCGTTGGTTATGACCGGCTATCGCTTAAGATCTGGGTGGATTGCAGCGATTGCCCCCGCAACGCTAGCGGTCCAGGCGATAAAGATTGCAATGAGCAGGCGGTTGAGCTTTTGCTTGACTGATGAAAATAAAATAGCCTCGGCGCATAGATGCCGGGGCTATATTTTTTTGCTGTTAATTTTTATCAACATGATTTAAGCTATTATTGATGGCGCTATTTTCAATCTCATCTTTGACGATCGGCGCGATCACGTCTTTATGGAAATTAAAATCGCAAAAAACCGCTACCGAGACCACGCTAGTCCATAAACCGTCTTTATTGCCTTCGGCTGACTGGCAGATGTTGGTGGTTTTAAAAATATGGCCGCTGGCTTTATAGATCTGCTCTCTTTCTTCCCAGGCTTTATTAGCGTCAAATTCAATGCCTAAGGTCGTGGCTAACATAGTAGCGGCTAAATCCTCGGCGTATTCACCGGTTTTTTTGGCTACTTCGCCGAAAGCATGATGCTCGGATAAATAACCGTAGTTATTGCCGTCGCTTGGCCGGGCTACGCCGATAGCCGCGGAAATCAAGCGGTTAGGCTCGTTGCTCTCGCTTCTGGCTAAAACGCAAAAAACAATCTGGCCGGGATAAAGCATTTTTTCCCCTTTTTCTTTGGAAATAATTTGGCAATTAGGCGGTAAAATACTGGAAACGGTTACGAGATTGTGTTTTTCAATACCAGCGTTTCTTAAAGCCAGCTCAAACGAGGCCAGCCGGTCTTTATGTACGCCTACCCCTTTGGTAAAAAACATTTTCTTGGGTGTGAACATAGTTTTTGTTCGGTTAGAGGGTCTGTTTAGCCAGCCCCTTTAGCATAGTTATTAAATTATAGCTTTATTATATAACTTAAAAAATATTTTGCAAATAGCGCGCATTGAATTTTATTCTAATTTATGTTAAATTAAAAATGTTGATAAAAAACTTATGTGTAAAACTTGCGCCACGCACAATCCAAAAAAGAAACCAGCCGCTAAGCCAAAGAAAAAATAGAATTTTTTCGGCTGGCTTGGTTAATTATAAAAAAACCGCAGTGATTTTTACGGTTAGTTTTTTAATTGGACAATTTTCATATATATAAAATATCATGTTTTTCATTTTTTAGCAAAAAAAGAGGCCGGAAAACGAATTGTCTTTGGCAATTCGCTTCCGGCCGTTGTTTATCTGCCGTGCCTTTCCATATAAGTTGTGGTAAAAATGCCGAAGGGCACTTCTTTTTCATTGTTTTCGTCCAGACCGACTTTTCTGTCGGTCCAGTAAAGCACCGTGGTGGTCTCGTCGTTGGCATTATACATCTCCACCAATGCCGGACGCCAAAGACCATTTATGTAAGAGATGGCCGAGTTGTTCTGTATTTTTATCAAACGGCCATTTTTGTTAAAATATTCTACCCTGATGAAGACCGGCCTGGCCTTTTCCCGATAAAATTTTCTCAGGCCGTAGCCGGTGTCGGGTTTTTTGGCCTGATCGGGCCTGACTTCTATTACATAACAAGGACGGCCGTCAATTACCTCTTCTTTGGCTAAAGAAAAAGTAAACTGATCCGCGGTTTGGCCCATCTCACCCATCAGGCGCCTGATGTTTTCATAGTCAAAAGTTGACCCCATGAAAGGGTCGTCTTGCAAAGCGGTGGATAATAGTTTGATTTTTCTATCGCCGGTTAAGGCCGGCGAATACATCCACATGTCGTCAGCTTTGCCGGGCGGATATCGCAGTACTACAAACTGCGTATGCCGCTCCCGAGGTGGAGAATTAAACAAGATGTACATTTTATCTTTCAGACTCGGGTCGTATTTTAAATACCTTGTCATTTCCTTTTTGGTTATGACCCGATCAAGTTTATTCCATTGCCCTTTCTCAAAAAGATTTTTTACCTCCTCTATACCACACCAATCTTTATGAGGATCGTTCACTTTAATAATCGCCATGGCGATCATTTCTCTTTCATGCAGAGTTTTGCTCCCGCGGTAGCTTACCCAGCCCTGCTCAAAGATTTTTCTAGCCTGATTTTCTTGGCCAAAGATTCTGGCCGCCAGCAGAAAAAGCAATAACAGAGTGAAAAAAATCATTTTTTTCATCTTTTTCTCCTTAGTTGCCATTGCGAGCGACCGAAGGAAGCGAAGCAATCTCGCGTACTCGGAATTTGACTAGAGATTGCTTCGTCGCTAACGCTCCTCGCAATGACAGATAAATGATTTACTTAGCGCCTCTCTCCCAAGCAGGAGAGTATTTTGTTTTTAAAGAAATTTTTTGACTCCTCTCCTTTACCGCCAGCACCAAAAGCGGCGGCACTAAAATCAATATCCCAATCAGGCATAAGGTAAGCATCAATAGCATCATTATGCCGATGCGCTGAATCGGGATAAAGGACAGACAGAAAAGATATAGCGGGAAAAATATACGATTGTTAAGAAACCAGTCCTCAACAATCGTCCGGCTATCGTGCCGGATAACTTCAGCTATCGCCTGCCGGCGATTTTTTCCATCTGATAAGGCTTCCAAAAATGCTTTGAGCAGGTGGAACGAGAAATCGCTCGTAGCATTTATGGAAAAAGCGCTGATTACGGCGTTAGCCAGATCCAACGGGATCTGGCCATAGACCATAATTAGCGCTAAGACCACGGTGGCGAACCACATGGGAATGTTCATTACCACCGCGCCCCGCCAAGGCCTTACGACCGGCAGATTTTTGTCTTTTTTTCTTTTGGCGATTAAGAGCCAAGCCAGGAATATAAACAAGCCTAATAATTCATCTTGGCCTATATTCGATGGCTTGCCTTGCCGGATTTCTTGATCCATTTCAGGGTAGGCGTTGGCTCGCCCAAAAGCGTTAATTCTAATAGTGGGGAAGTTTTTTCGCGCATAGCCAATAACCGCGTCCCGCAAGCGAGCCATGTCATTACTATTATCAGCGGCGCAGGTTACGGTTAATCTAAGGCCGTTGTGAAAAAACATTATTCCCTGCATAACCGGCTTGAGTTTATTTTGGATTTGTTCAAAAATAAACCCGGCTTCTTGCTCGGTTTCCGGCAGAGGCTTATGGAGCGACTGCCGGGCAATTCTTGCTACGCCGTCAACCACCGTGGAGATTTCTCGGGCGCCGATTTCTTTAGGGAAATTGGCAACACCCGCTTTAATTTTACTGGCCATAGAGAGAAACCTCGGATCATAGATTCCCTCGCTCTGTCTCCACTTTGGCTCAAGCAGAAAATTCAGCCCTTCAAAGCCGATTTGCCCTTCCTGGTTCAATTCTTGGCTGGTTTTTTCAGGCAAGGAATCAGGGATGAAGTCTAACGGATGGCTCAACGACAGGAGATTACGGTTGGGCCAGACGATTTCATAAAAGGCCCAGCCGGTTAAGCCAACTAATAGACAAACAACCGCGGTCGCGCTGGCCGCGATGTTTTTGTCGGCCAAGAGAAAGATATTTATTCGCAGTATTCCTTTTAAGGGAATCTCTACGAATATATAGCCAAACCCCTGTTCAATCTTAATTAGTAGCCAGAGAATTGGTTTAAGAAACCGGAGTTTCTCTCCCATTTTCTGAAACATTTCTTTTTTCGTCTCCAGCCACATATGGAGAGCTGGCAAGAGATAAAAAGAAAAAACCCATAACGTTGATAGGCCAATACTACTGGCAATGGCCATGTCAGCGATTGGCTCAACGCCAAAGGAGTTCCATAAAGAGACGAAGCTCCCAATGGAAATTCCGGCTAATAATGAAATTAAGGGGTTAATTCCTCTGATTCCTCTGGTTCTTTGCCAGGCTTCGGCCGGAGAAAATCCTTGTTTAATCAATCGGTTATACGCGGTGAATTTCTGCAAGGAAAAACTAACTCCTTGCAATATACAAATCGCGTAACTGAATAATAAGTAGGGACTTTCGCCTACACTGCTGCCGGCCAGAGCCAGAAAACCGACCGCTCCCCGCGTCCAGATTATGGCTGAAAAAAACATAATCAGGGACACGACTGCCTGGCTCCAGGAGCCAAGCGCTCGGTGAAAACCGGTTATGGTAAGTAGAGCCGCGCCGGTGGTAATGGTCAGAATATTGATGATTGAAACCTGGCCGATTACCCAGCGGCCTATAATCCAGCCCAATACGCCTAAATTTTTATCTTTCGGCCGGATGTCTATTTCTATAAAGCGATCAATCCAACCGAAATTTTTTTGTTCCAGCGCCGATTTCATTTTCCAAACAACTTTTTTTTCTTCCGCATCATCTTCAACATAGAAGCGGAAGAAGGCTGTTTTGAAATCTCGGCTGATGAAGATTCCATATACCGATGGATCTTCCTTTACCCATTTTTTCCACGCCTCAACCTTAAATTCAGGATCATTAAACATAGCGGGGTTAACATAATAATCCCCTGTAAGTTCATTGCCCTGATCCACGAAGCGAGGCATAGTAGCCGGACTGGCCAGCCGATTGCTGTCTAGACCAAGTCTGCCAAATTCCTGTTTAATAAAATTATTCAGATCTAAAATCGCTTTTAGATCCTGAATTGATTTTATGCCTTGAGAAAATTTTTGTGTAACCACCATGGGTTCATCCGGGCGGAAGCCTTCTTTTTTCTTTTCCGCTACCCGATCGTCCATTTGACGAACAGGATTGTTATGGTTCATAACCGCGCCCTTAGGCACGACGGTTTTTTCCGGCGTCAAATAATTCCCATACAGCATGAACACGGTTGCGGCCGCGAACAGGCAAACAGTTAAGCGAGGATACTTAATGGCCAATTCCTGAAGCTGAAAAATACTCTTAAACAGCCCAATAATCTTTTTCATCTCTCTTCTCCTTTGATTTTTGTTGGTTTTTTTGTTTTTAACTATTACTTCAATTTTTAAGGTCCGACAATCGCACCTTTTTGCTCTGGCTTTTGGATTTATTTCTGGATTCCTGCCTGCGCAGGAATGACGTTAAAAAAATATAGCCAAAAGCCAGAGCCAAAAGGGCGACCGGAATATTTTATACTGGCATAAAATTAAAAAAAAGTCCAGACTAACGGTTTTATTGAAAATTTTTACTAAACATGGTAAGATTTTTGCATGAATAAATTAGAACAAAAAGTTTTTGACTGGGTTATGGCCGAGGAAGAAAATCAGCTAAATGATGGCGGAGAAAATTATTGCCAAACCCGCGATATTTTTCAGTCTGGGCTTGATAAAATGGTAAATAGCCTATTAAACGAGAAAAAAATCAGCGAAGATGATGTTTATATTTTAGCCGCCATTGCCGGAGAAATTGGCAATAATTCCTTTGATCATAACCTGGGCAGCTGGCCGGATATTATGGGCGTGTTTTTCGGTTATGAATTGGCGGCGGATGAGTTAAAAATAGTTTTGGCTGACAGGGGACAGGGTTTGCTGGCGACTTTAAAAAGAGTTAAGCCGGAATTAAAAAATGACGGCCAAGCGTTGTTCACCGCTTTTAATGAAAAAATATCGGGCCGGGCGCCGGAGCCGAGAGGTAATGGACTTAAATTTGTCAAAGAAAACATAAAAGATAAAAAAATGAATTTGCTTTTTATGTCCGGCTTTGCTCGGGCCGAGCTGAATGATAAAATGATAATTAAACCAGCCGATAAAAATATAAAAGGCAGTTTAGCTATCATCTCATATCAATATGCGCGTTGAATTAAAAAAATTCGGAGAAATTTTGGTTTCCCGGCCGGCCGGCCGCGAGGCCTATTTAGCCATGTCCGCGTATTTGACAAAAGGCCTGCCCAAGGACGAGGTAATTGAAATAGATTTTTCCGACGTTAAAGTTTTAACTCCTTCCTGGGCCGATGAAGTCATTACGAAAATTGCTAGAGATTTTAAGAATGTGAAATTAGTTAATACGGCCAATCCGACTGTTAGGGCGACCCTGAAAATATTGTCCGAATATTCAGGCTTAAAGCTGTGAAAGATTGTTATAAATAATTTTAGCTATCCAATCTAGCCGTTTTTAAGAGCGGCTTTTAGTTATATTTATTTTTATGAACATAGAATACGAAGCCAAATTTACCGGTATCAATAAAAACAAAATGCGGGCAGTCTTGAAAGTCGCCGGCGCGCGCTTAATCAGGCCGGAATTTAGGCAAAAGAGAATTAACTTTGATTTTCCCCTGGGCAGTCCGATGCAGCGAGGCTGGATTAGGTTGCGAGATGAGCAAGAGCGCATTACGTTAAGCATTAAAACAAATCCGGGAAAGCTAATCAGCGATCAGAAAGAATTGCAGTTAATCGTGGATAATTTTAATGCAACCAAGGAATTTCTAAAGCTCTTAGGCTGTAGGCAAAAAAGTTATCAGGAAACCAAGCGAGAAATTTGGCTGGTCGGCAGGGTGGAAATTTGCCTTGATCAATGGCCGCATCTTAAACCGTTCCTGGAGATTGAGGGCGACTCTGAAAAATCAGTGCGGCAGGTAGCGGAAAAACTTGGCTTTGATTGGCGCAAGGCCAGGTTTTGCGCGGTTGGTACTTTATATCATGAAAAATACGGCCTGGCGGAAAAAATCATCAATAATCAGATTACCCGGTTCACTTTTAAAGGCAAAAATCCTTTTTTATGATAATATTCTTAAATGATATTGGATGCTATAAATTTGACAAATAATATAATTAAGTATAATATTAATAATGTAATATCATTTCTATATAAAAAAACATTATTTTATGCTTAATAGACTAATAAAAGAGCAAATTAAGAGTAAATTATTTAAAGATAAAGTAGTAATTATTTATGGCGCGCGGCAGGTTGGCAAAACGACTTTAGTTAAAGAGATTCTAAAAGACATTGGCGCCGCCGGCCGATATTTAAATTGCGAGCTGTTTTCTGTTCAAGAAGGGCTTAAACAGCTTGAAGCCGTAAAAATAAAGTCATTTTTAGGAGACTATAAGTTAGTGGTTTTAGACGAGGCCCAGAATGTGCCAGACATCGGCAAGATTTTAAAAATTATGGTTGATACTTTTCCCCGACTGCAGATTATCGCCACTGGTTCGTCCAGTTTTGATTTAGCCAACCAGGCCGCCGAACCGCTTACCGGCCGGACTTTTAAATTTATTCTTTACCCTTTTTTACTCTCGGAGATTAAACAGCTGGGCGATCAGCTTTATCTAAATTCTAAACTGGAAAATTTATTGCGCTTTGGCTCTTACCCGGAAGTATTTTTTTTAGCTGAGCCGGATGCCGTGGCGCGGCTGGAGGAACTTTCGGCTAATTATCTTTATAAAGATATTCTGCGGTTTGAAGGCATAAAAAAATCAACCGTAATTAAAAATTTATTGCAGGCGCTGGCCTTGCAGGTCGGGCAGGAAGTTTCTTATCAAGAATTGGCCGTTAAGCTCGGCCTTAATCGTTTAACCGTGCAAAAGTATATTGATATACTGGAGCAGGCTTTTATCGTTTTTAAATTAAACGCCTTGTCCCGCAATAAAAGGAAAGAAATTTCCAAGTCGGTTAAAGTTTATTTTTACGATTTAGGCGTAAGGAATAGTTTGATTCAGAATTATAATCCGTTGAATATCCGAAATGACGTCGGCGCGCTGTGGGAGAATTTTTGCATTGTTGAACGGTTGAAAATAAATAATTTAAAAAATAATTTCGTTAATCCTTATTTTTGGCGCACTTATGATCAAAAAGAAGTTGATTACATAGAAGAGAGCGGCGGCGGCTACGCCGGTTTTGAATTCAAATGGACTAAAGATAAGTTAGCCGCGCCCAAAGATTTTTTAAATAATTACGACAATTCCAGCATAAACTTGATAACAAAAAATAATTATTTTGAATTTTTGCTTTAATTTTATGGGAAAAATCATCGCTATCGGCGGCGGTGAAATTAGTCGGGCAGAAACTCTTAAAATTGATAGGCCGCTTGGCAGTTTTCATCCGAAATATAATTTTAAATATGAAGTAAATTACGGGTATCTGCCTGGTACGGCAAGCGGTGACGGCGAAGAAATTGACGCTTATATTTTAGGCATTGATAAACCTTTAAATGATTTTACCGGTAAATGTATAGCCGTGATTCATCGTCTTAATGATGATGACGATAAGTTAATCGTAATTCCGGAAGATATTGATAATATGTCTGACAAAAAGATATCGCAAGCTACCGCTTTTCAGGAAAAGTTTTTTAAATCAAAGGTAATAAGGTTTAGTTTAAAAAATCCAAAGCCAGCCGATGAGCTATTAAAATGTTTTAATAATAAAGGTAAAGTTATTAAATCTAAAACAAGAAAATTTTTACATACCCAACCCTTAAAAGTATGGCACGGAGTATCTAATGTCTGGCTAGTCAATAAAAAAGGGCAGATTTTATGTTCTAAAAGAGCCAGCAATCTTTCCGGCAATCCGGGCAAGTGGCAAACTTATTTTGGCGGCCATGTTAAAGTGGGCGACTCTTTTATTAAAACCGCTCATAGAGAGCTTGGCGAGGAAATCGGAGTCTGGCTGGATGAAAAAAAATTTCACCTTATTGAAGTAGGAAAACGCCAGAAGTTCAGACACATTTTTAAATCCTATGCGATTAAATTTGCTTCAAGCATTAAAAGTTTAAATTTTCAAGATGGTGAAATTGTTAAAGTAAAATTTTTTAATTTCAATGATTACATTAAAGCAAAAGAAATGTTTCCTGAAAAATGGTGCAACGGCATTAGAGCTAAACAGTATAAGAAAATTTTGAAAGTTTTATCTATTGCATAAAAAAAGAGCCAAAAATCTATAGATACTATAGTGGTATAGTAATATTGTTTTAAAAATTTCCCAAATTTTATACTAAGATCCTAATACAAAATCTTAACAAAACCAACCTTTTCGGCTATGGTGAAAGCGTTATATTAGAATAACGCTTTTTTAATTTAATTTTAATATAGCGCCATTAAAATTAAGATAAAAATTGTTATTGGCCAATGGCTTTTAGTTAAAGCCATGGGAGGTAACGGTGAGGTCATTAAAATGTTCTAAATCGAAGTTCTTAAAAAAGGGGTTAATCATGATTATAGAAGACAGATATGATCCTAAGAAGATTCTTCTTTTTGAAGAAAAGATTGAATTGATTAGCTGATTGTGATAAAATATTCTTATGTCTGCCAATAAAAAAAGTATTATAATTATCATCATTTCCTTTGTTTTTCTGATATTTTTAGGCTTGACTATTTTTATATTATCAAGGCCAGGTTTATTTATGTTCACCGCTAGCCCGATTACGGGTCCGGATACGGGATATCCAAAACCAAGTCCAAACGCTATTCCTACTTCTAATGAGATACAAAATCTTTTTTTGAAAGATGCGGGGGAAAAGCTGGGTGAAAACTTTATTACTGTATCAGCATCTAATGAAGAATATGACGTACCATTTCAATTTGACGCCGGCCAAAAAGTATTTGCAGATGATGGGAAATTATTAGTTAATTCTTGGACAAATAATGACAATTTTCTTTTTACAAAATTTTTTAACAGCGAAAATATCCTTGAGGATTTTGAACAGTATCGTTATGATTTTAAAACAGGGGCATACAAGAATATTGGACGAGGAAGCAAAAATTTCAAAGAATGGATAGGTTCTTCCGCGGTCTCTCTTGATGGAAAATTTTTAGTGAGTGTCGTTTCCGGAACACCATCAATAACAACTGTTCCTGACAACCTTGGCGCTATTTCTATAAAAAATTTAGAAACTGGACAGACAACAATATTGGGAAAGAAGACTTTCCATACAGGTGTTGACGGTAGTTACATCTCTAATTCTTATTATAACCCTACTTGGTCGCCGGATGGAAAATACATCGCGTTTTATGATGACCAAAATTGGAATCAAGATGGCCGGGGAGTGAGTGTAATAAAAAGTAATGCTAAAAGTTTATCGGAGATGGTTTTTCTTGGCCGAACTGCTTTCATAGAAACTGAACGATCACCTTGGGAAGAATACATTTTTTGGTCACCGGACAGCACAAAACTTTTCGTTAAGGACAGTAATGTTATATTTTCTGTTGAGCCGACAATAAGGGAGATATATCGCCCTAGAGGAGAAAAAAAATGGGGCGATCAATGGCGCTGGTCGCCGGACAGCAAAAAAGTTCTTGGGAGCGCCTATAATTCCTTTGGGTTTTATATTATAGACCTTAATAATAAAGAGAAGCACGGGTTTTTGTTAAAAACAGATTTTATGAAAAGCCAAGATTTTGAAGCAGGAAGTGTTGACTGGGCGCCAGACAGTATTCATATCGTTTACGCCTTTGATAAGGCCTTGTATATTATTGATTCAAAAACAGGAAAGCATAAAAAAATTATTGCGGATCAAGCCGACTATAAAAATCCAAGATGGTCGCCTGATGGAAAAAAAATTGTTTATCAAAAAGATCACGAAATTTGGCTGACTGAAGTATATATAAAATAAAAGCGGGAAGATCATATTCGCATCTTGGTAATGGCAATGGCGCCTGGGGTTACCACCTCCATTTTGAGATGCGGCGAGACAACTCGCTTGCCCCCAGCAAAACCCGTACTACAACCCCCTTCCGGTTAGGTTAAGGAAGCTATGAAGTACACCAGCCCGTCACTCTTCATTGACGACCGCCGCTATCCGTTTAAGCAATCGCTAACCAATGGCGCTTGGACCTATATCGCCTGGTACGCGAACGCCCCTTCCTCAACCGCGTTTGTTGAATACAATGGTGAAAGATATTCGCTGAAGCGCGCTGTCCAACTGGGCTATATTTACCAGTATGTCTATGAACAGAGAAGCGGGCAATGGTATTACTATCCGGATATTGCCAATGTGTTTTTTGGCAATGGCAATACCTATGCCGTGGGATCGTTCGTGAACGGAGCCGTACTCAACATTCTCATCCCCGGCAACAACTACAAAGATGATCGCGCCAAGATTGATATGATGCGCGCGATATCTCTTGCTGACGCTAACTTTAAATATGTAAAACCGGACGTTTTCGTCCAGTATTATAGCGACCAGTGGTATGATTACCACTATATGCAGTTTATTTACAACAACGGCAGCGGTGATAAAGTCGCGTATGCCTATCATGCAACTTTAAAATCAAATCCGCTTGTCCGGTACACTAATTATCAGAATCCTATTACCGGACAGTTCGCCGGGTGGACGCAGATTATCGCGAACACGTTGGATTAACTTTTTTAAAACTCCTCATCAAAATAGATGAGACTTGAAGGCGATGACAGCCGGTTATTTAACTGTCGTCGCTTCTTTTTTTAGTGAAAGGGCCTGACGGCCGCTTTTTTAGCCGCCTATGACGGCTTAATTGGACAGTCCCAAGAAGTATGCGAGAAAGAGAGAAAGTACACTCATGCAAGTAAATCAAATTTTTTTATGACAGAATTAGAAAAAAACAACAACCCCCTCCCCTTAGTCGTTATCTTCGGCCGGGCTAATGTGGGCAAATCAACTCTGTTTAATTGCTTAACCGAAAAAAGGCAAGCTTTAGTTTCCGATATAGCCGGCACTACCCGCGACAGTAATTTAGGCCGGGTTGATTGGCTCGGCCATGATTTTGAAATCGTGGATACGGGCGGCATTATTGACTTAAAACGTTTAGCTGAAAAAACCGTAGCCACTGGCGACATCGCCGATCAAGTGCAAAGGCAAGCCAGCCAATATTTAAAACAGGCGGATTTAGTTGTATTTTTAGTTGATAATAAAACCGGCCTTCTGCCCCAGGATAAAGAGATGGCGCTTTTAATTAAAGGCGTTAAGGTTAAGTAAGTATTGACACGCGCGCATATTTGGCATTACACTTTGATTAGCTCTTTTTAAATTCACTTTATATCCACATCACTCTAGACTGAAGGAGGAGATAGCTATG
>JACPHD010000029.1 GCA_016188785.1 Parcubacteria group bacterium
TAGGAGACTTTAGTGTCCTACCGTTGTTTGACCGGTGACTTAATTATATTAATATTGTAAACAGCTAAATGATTTTGTCTAATTTTATCTAATACTGCCGCAGTTGACTTAATTTATAGGTAATTTTTTTATTATACACCCCGTTTTAAATTAACGAATTTCTAACGGGGTTCATATATTTTTAGTTAATAATAAATTTCTCTCTGATTTATCATATCATTTTATCTGTAAAAACGTCAAATAAAATTCGCCGCGCGTTTTATGCTATAATTAAAAAAATAAAATCAAAGCCATGAACAATAATTATCAATTTGATAAAATCAGCCGCCAGCTTGCTTATTATCCCAATTACTTGAATAACTATATTTCTATAAGCGATAATTTAATAAACATGACCGTCCATGGGGCTACGTCCTGATAGATTAAATTCATTGTTCCCTGAAAATTTTCTATCTTTCTATTTTCAACTTGCTCCAAGGCCACAGAAGCATTATAAGGGTTATTGCCGCGCGTCCAATGATTTACCTCATCAGGTTTTATGACACCGCATGTTTTTTGCTTGCCGCCTCTATCTATGATAGGATTGCAGATTTGCTGCCGATAAGTAAATCCATTGGAATGAGTTTCATCAACCAGATAGCGCGTTATCTGATATTTCCCTGGTTTAAGTCCGTCAAGAGAAATATTAAAATCAAGTTTACCATCTTTATTAGCGCACTTACGCAACCTATCATAACTATTGCCGGCGCAATGGCCTATTGCATCGCTCGGAGGGATGTAATAATACACCAACACCGCGATATCTTCATTATTAGCGCTTTTTGTAACTATTACCCCGACGTAATCGCGGTTAGGAGGAGAAAAGTTATCTACGACCTTGACAGGAAGACGTATTTTCTCCTGCATCCCCATCATTCGCTGAACATTGTAAGTGGCTTTGATAATGTTTCCAAAAGTAAAACTCCCGCCCGTGCCTCCGGTGTATAATCTATAAAGGCTACATTTAGGGTCGTTAACAGAAATGCCGTTTCCACAAACAGGCATTATACTATTTTGTATATTTATACTTTCTCCCGCATCGCGTATAAATTCGGCCCAGGAATAAGTAAAAATCTTACTGGCATCATGCTGTAAGGCTATTTGAGCAGAGGCCCCTATCTCATTATCCCGCTCTATACCTAAGAATGGTCTTTCATCTACTCCGGGCAAGAGCGGAGCCGCTACCTCATAAAAAGCAGATTCAAGCGCCCAACCGGCATAAGGCAAATTAACAAATCCATATTTAGTGAAAGTATTTTTAAGTTTTTGATAAAATTTATCCGGCCAGTCATAAACCCAATGATAGTTGTCGCTCTGTCTGGGATTAAAAGTATAAAATTCCAATTCTAAGGGCGGTTGAGAATGGTATTCATACGCTATTTGAGGAACAGCTAGGCTACCTTTTAGGAAAGAAAAAAAGTTTGGCAAATAATAATTTAACAGTAATGAATGATCGTAAAAACCCTCATTTGGACAGTTTATCCCCTTTTTTATACAGACATCTCCATTAAATTGAACTCCTATTTTAAAAGTTGTCTTGGGATATGCTTGGCGCACATTGCGCACAGCCGCAATCCAATAATCATAAAGCTTAAAAAAATTAAAATCGCTGTCTGCCCAGCCAGCATAAATATTAGGCTCTGATCCAAAAATATAGTTTATGTTTTTTACTCCCAATGGAGGCTGGCCGGCAATACCCAATGTTTGCGTGGCTAAGGTATTAGGCATTACGCCATTAGCCAATTGCGAAGCGGGCACAGAAAGATAAGTAATCAACATCTCGGCTATTTGCCGATATTGTTCATAATCTTTGGGAGCGCATTTTTCTTTGTTGTCAAAAACACATTGAAAGGTACAGCCGTTGGATTTAACGGAAAATAAATCAGGCGGCCAAATGCCGGCATTAGGAGGAGACCCGTCTACGCAAGATGTATCTTGAAAAACAGCTTGAGGAATAGTTGTAATGTCTATAAAAATAGCCGCATCAGTGTCACGCAGAGTTTTTAAGGCATCGACGAAACGGCTATTTGTCAAACTTATCGTTTGAGGAATATTGGCGAGTTCTAAAAAGAAAAAGTAAGTCCCTTCCTGCCAGCGCGGCACTTCTCGCGGCCACAATGACAAAGGATAATCAAGATACTCTCCATAAATTGGATGCAGATTAGCGTTAGGTTTTAACATAGAAGACAATTCGGCGCCTTTCTGCCCGATATTGCTGGTTAGGGCGATTTGACGATTTGATTGTTTGTCAACCGCCTCCACTTCATCTGTTTTTTTGTTGTTATCCGGGGTTAAAAAATCTATTTGATTAGCCGGGGATGTCTTCAACTTTTTTTCCTCCTGTTTAGATCTAAGGTTAGAAAAAATAAATATTCCTATTACCGCCAGCGCGATTATTGTTAATACTATTTGTTTTTTAGTCATAAGCAACTTGGCGCGACCTTACGGCCTAACTACAAAAATATCCTTTATTCAAATCTTAAAATTTAACATAGCTAATATTTACGGATTTTCCATTGATAACCGCATTAATATCTTCGTTGTCCTTTCTTAAATAGAGCGCTTTTAGATTATCCTTATCTAAAAAATTAATAATCTGCCACTTATTATCTTCCGCCCATTTTTTGTAAAACTCATAATTTTCTTTGGCGGTTTTTTTTGATTCAAACACAACTGTAAACTGTTTGACGGCTGAATTTTGATAATTGGCGGAGTATGATTCAACTATTTTTGTTTTTCCTTCCAGAGGTATGGTTTCCGGAAATCCGGCCGACAGACTAGCCGGCTTAGCTTGAGTAATTTGCGGGGTAGAAGCAACCGTGGTTTCGGCCGATTCAGTAATTTTATTAGCTTGGCTTACCGTTTTCGGCTTGGTTGATGATAAAAGTAAAAAGGAAAAATATAAACCCACCACTGCCGCGGTAATTATTACAAAAGTGGCGATTATTTTTTTACTGTCCATAATTTTATATTATTTATTAAAATATCTTAAAATACCAGTTTAAAATTGTAGCGCCCCAGAATAAAGTTATAATCACGCCAACGGATAGAAATACGCCCAACGGCACTTCCGAGCCCCATCGCTTTTTGCCTAAAGCAATTAAGCTTAAGCCGATAACCGAACCGATAAAATAAGCAATAATTATAGCCGTCAAAACGCCCGGCCAGCCTAAAGACAAACCCATTAAAAGTCCCAGCCTGATATCGCCGCCGCCGATCCAGCGGCCGCGAGAAACTAAAAATTGTATGAAAAAGAAGCTACCTCCTATTATACCAGATACCAATAAACTCCACAAGCTAAAACCTAAAATTAAATTAAAAACCAGCATAACTAAACCAGCCGGCAAAGTTATTACGTCCAAAATTAAATACCAGCGCAAGTCATAAATAAATATCACAATCATCACCGCAATCAAAAAAAAATCACGCAAAATTTTCATTGAAAATTGAAAATTGAAAATTATTTGAAAATTGAAAATTGAAAATTGAAAATTATAAAAAACCGCCATCACAAACAAAATCCCGGTTGCCAACTCAACGGCCGGATATTGCCAGGATATGGGCTTACCACATTGCCGGCATTTTCCCTTAAGTATTAAAAAACTCAAAACCGGCAGATTATCATACCAGGCGATTTGTTTCTGGCATTTAGGGCAATAAGATCGGCCGAGCAGGCTTTCATTTTTATGCAATCGCCAAATCAGGCAGTTCAGGAACGAGCCGATGATAAGACCGAAAAGAAAGACAAAAATTAAAATTATTGATAATAGCATAGGCACAATCATTAATTTCTAATTACTAATTAACCCAATTTCTAAAATTACAAATAACAAATTCCAAACAATATCAAAATTCTAATTCACCAATATCTAAAATAAATATATCGTTTAGGCTTTGTTATTTTGAATTTGTTTGTGATTTGGCGTTTGTGATTTGGAACCAGTTTCAAGGCCTCGGCCAGATATTTTTTCGCTCGCGGCAAATCTTTTTTATCACGGTATAAAAGCGACAGCGCCAGCGGCCAATTATAATCATTGGGATTTAGCATTAACCCCCGCTTGTTCCAGCTAATTGCTTTGTCCAGTTGGCCCTGAACATAATAAATATCAGCTATATCTTTATATAAAGTCGCCCTAAAGAGGTCAAGCTTTAAGCCTTTTTCATAATAATCAAGCGCCAGATCGTAATCTTTTATTTTAAAATAAGCCTGGCCGGCGGCTTCATGCAATCTAACCGCGACCAAGGCAACCTGCCAGCGATGCTGATCATTTAAATACGGGTGATCAAGCGGCGGCAGAATCTTAATCCCCTGATTAAAAATTTCAATTGCCCCCTTATAGTCTGCCTGCATTATTTTTTGCTTGCCAAAATCTTCATAAAGCGCCGGAAAATACGGAAAACTTGTTATTAAATCATTAAATATCTTATCAGCCAGCGGATAATAATCTTTATCCAAATAAAAACCGGACAGACCGTAAAGCCGGGCCAAATTATGTAAAATGGCATAAGATTTTTTATTGTCAAAAGACTTAATCCGCTCAAGCATATTTCCGTCTTTAATTTCGGAAAAGCAATTCAATATTAAAAAAAGATAATTTTCCTGATAATAAAGGGTGTTTGGACTTAAGTCCATGACTTTTCCCAGATTATTTATGACAGCTTGGCAATCAGCGGCCCTAAGCGACTTTAAGGCTTTAACATAATAAATTTCCGCTCTGGCCTGATTGATATTATTAGTATAAATAAATACGGCCGAAACTAAAACCAGCGCAACCAAGATTAGTAGTTTTGACAACGCGGTTAAAGGTATCTTTAAAATTTTAGCTTTTTGGCGATAATTTATAATTAGCCAGCCAATGCCTAAAATTAAATATAAATAAACTAAAACCGTAAATAAAGAAAAACTGAAAAGATTATTGATGCTATAAGCGACTAAAGAGGCTGATAAAAATATTAAGAGCCAATCATTGGCTTCAAATTTTTGCCTGGCTCGCAGGAAAACAGCTGCCCGGTAAATAAAATAAATGTAAAAAATCAAATTGACCGATAGCCCTAAAAAGCCTAAAGCTAAAATTTGATCAAACAGCCAATTATGCGCCCGGTCCGGAAAAGTGCTGATAGCCTCATACACTCCCCAGTCAATTCGGTAATATTTCATAAAAACTTCGGCCAACGTTTCCGGCCCGTAGCCCAAGAGCAATCTTAAATAATCGGCCTGTTTTATTTCTTCCGCCGCCGCGGCCAGATAATAAAGCCTCATTTTACTGGAACCGCCCTTAAAATCAGCGATGCTTTTCAGCCGATTAACCAAGCCGATTGAATTATAATCGCCTCGAGCCGGGCTGATTATATTAAGGCCGATAAGCAACATCAGGCCGATCAAAATTAAACCCATCAGACCCCAGGCGATTTTCTTAAACCGCTTATAAAACAGCCAGACCATAATTAAAAAAATCATTGAGCCGAACCAGCCCAGCCAAGCCGCCCGGGAATAAGTAAAAACTAAACAGGCCAGTTGCAAAAAAATGGCCAGGCCGGCCAAAAATCTTGTCAAAAATTTTTTAGCCAGGAAAATAAAAACATAAAAACTTAACGGCAGAACCATAATCAGCCAATGGCCGAAAAAATTAGGCTGGCCCAAACTGGAAAAAATACGGCCATTGGCGCTTTCAGACCAGACAAAAGGGTCAAGACTAAAATATTGGACCAGGCCGTAAATCGCGGCTAAAGACGCCGAGACAGAGGCGGCTATGATTAAGCGCCTAATCTGCTTAAAATTTTCCACATTTAATATTAAGAGAACGAAAAACAGCAAATAATTAAAAAAATTATAAAAACCCTGTTGCCTTAAAAAACTGCCCCAAAAACTTTGGGCCGGATAGAGAGAAAATAAGGAGCTAATAAAAAATGAAGCGAGCATTAAACCGGCTAATAAAAAAATTTTAGCGCCGCCGCGATAAGCCAGCCAGCCGTTAATAAAAATTTTGGCCGTAAAGCCAAGCAGAATAAAAACTAAAATTACTCTAAAAATAATCGCCTTATAAAGATCAAAAACATTATAGCTTGACGACAGGCTGTAATCAAAAATCAGCGGAATAAAAAAAATTATGGCTAACAAACCGTAGTCAATAATATAATTACAAAATATAACTAGTTTATCCCTTGATACTATATTACTAATCATTTTAATCTAAAAAAATTTAAAATTACAAATAACAAACTCCAAACAATCTCTAAATTCTAATTTTCCAATAGCCAAATAAATATATTTAGTATTTATTATTTAGAATTTGTTTGTAATTTGGGATTTGGTTATTGGAATTTTAAAATAATTTTACCTTACTATCATTATAACTCAAATACGGCTATAAGAAAAACAGAGCGGTTAAACTCTGCTTTTCTCTAAAAGGATCCTTTTAAAATTTTATCCAGCGCCTTCCGAAATACCAATTTTCCTGCCGGGTTTAATGCCCCGCAGGAAGGTGCTGGATTTATTGAATGCCGCCCGGGTAAGCCGTATGATAGCTTGACGATATGCCGCCGGTCGGGCCGCCCAAACAGTAAGTCAAAGTATAAGTAGTATTGCTGGCTCCTGGAGCGTAATTATAAGTATTGCCAGAGGCGCAAGTGCCATCGTTTGACGGAGACGGATTGGTCGGCACCGCGGCCATATAAGTAACGCCGCCACTGGCGATCGGGGAGATTATATTAGCCGGATAGGCATTAGCGTCGTTATAATACAATTCCAGAGCCGTTTGAATCTGCTTGATGTCGGATACGCGCTTAGCGTCTCTTGATTTCTGCCTGGCGTTATTTAGAGCCACCACGGCCAAGGTGGACAGTAAGCCGATAATAGCAATAACCACTAATAATTCAATCAAAGTAAAACCTCGTTGTTTTTTCATAGTTCACCTCCCCTCATAATATTTTAGATTTTTGATTTTAGATTTTCAAATTAAGCTACATCCAAAATTAACCTAAAATAAATTTAATTATTAAATCACTTATCCACAATTATAACATATAATTCATGTTATTTAAAAGTTGCTGGCTAAATTATACATGGGTAAAATTATGGCCGCCACCATCATGCCCACAGCCACGCCCATAACCACCATAATCAACGGCTCCATTAAAGTCATTAAATTAGCCACGATATTGGAAATTTCCCGGCTGTAAAAATTAGTTATTCTTTCTAAAATAACATCCATTTTCCCGGTTTTTTCGCCAACGTTTAACATCTGTGAAACCATTACCGGTATGGTCTTACTTTTTATAAAAACGCTGGAAATTGAATTGCCGTCTTCAACTTCTTTAATAGTTTTCTCTATCAACTCTTGATAAATTTTATTGCCCACTACTTCAGCGGCCACTTTTAAGCTATTATCTATGGTTACGCCGCCGACAATCAAAGTGTTCATGGAACGGGTAAAACGGACTAAATAAATCAACTGAAACAAATGTCCGAAAATCGGCAATCTTAATTTTATATAATCAAGCTGTCTTTTGCCTTGGGGCCGGTTAAGGTAATAGCGGCCGGCGGCGGTCAGGCCGGCGGCGATAACTATTAAAAGCCACCAATATTTTTGCATAAAACCAGAAGTGCCGATTAAAATTCTGGTGGTTAGGGGCAAGGCGGCTCCGCTCTCGGTTAAAATACCGGTAAGCTTGGGCACGACAAAAATCATCATAACAATACCCACGACAACGAGCGAACACAAAACAAAAGCCGGATAAATCATGGCGCCCTTGATTTTACTCATCATATCATAATCTTTTTCCATCTCGTCGGCTAAATAGCTTAAGACCTCGTCTAACTTGCCTGAAGTTTCGCCTGACCTGATAACGCTCACGTAAAAATTACTGAAAACTTTAGGCCGCTTGCCTAAAGCCTCGGACAAAGCCGAGCCGGCGTCAACTTCGTCGGCCACCTCGGAAACCACCATCCTTAAAGTAATGTTAGCCGTTTGCTCAATCAAAATTTTAAGCGCCTGCACCATAGAAACATTGGCTGAAATCAGAACTGAAAATTGCCGGGAAAAAATAACCACATCCTTGGCTTTCACCCGATTCAAAAAATCCAAATTAATCTTGGCCTGGCCGGCCGACACTTCTGAAATTGCCACAATGGAAAAACCTTTTTCCGCCAATATTTCGGCTGCGTAGTCTTTACTACCCGCCTCCACCATACCCTCTTGCGCTTTTTTATTTTTATCAAAAGCCTTGTATTTATAAATTGGCATATTAAATATCTTCCCGCCTGACCTCGCCTGACTCAATTAAATCATTAAGCGACTTATCAAGACTGATCATGCCTTCTTTTCTTGAGGTCTGGATGACACTTTCTAATTGATATATCTTGTCTTCTCTAATTAATGATTTAACGGCCGCGTTATTTAATAATATTTCATTAGCTAAAACTAAGCCGCCGCCGCGGCGCTTGACTAATTTCTGCGTCAAGACGCCGACTAAAATATCCGCTAAATTATAACGCGCGGCTTCTAGCGGCAGACTTGGGGCTAGACCGGCTAAAATTCTCTCCAAAACCCTTACCGAGCTATCGGCGTTTATTTCTAAAATAACTAAACAATTTCCCGAAGCCAGCTCAAAAATTTTTGGCAGAGCTAAACTAAAAGCTTGATTGTCTTTCATTTCATTAATGTAAACCGTATCCACGTCTTCGCTTAAACAATAATCTAAAGCATCGGCCAGGCTGTTAACGTCAACGCCGATTTGCCTCTGCATAATCAAACTGGTTTTACTGATGAATAAATACTCAATCGGATCTTCAATCGTGATGATATTCAAAGCTTTGGTTTTATTAAGTTCTTCAATCAGAGAAGCCGCTGTGGTAGTTTTACCGGAATTATAAGCGCCGGCTATGATTAAAAGGCCGGGGGCGGCCCGCAAAAAATTACGGCCGGGGGCGGCCAAACCTAAAGCGTCAAAACTTTTTATCACGCCCGGAATATAATGAAACGATAACGCCAAGAGCCCTTTTTGATAAAAAATATTTATCCGAAAACGAAAGTTGGAAATATTTTTTACTAAAATTACTCCTTTAGTTTCTTTTAATTTAACGATCTGGTCGGGGTCTAAAAAAATTTCGGCGATTTTATTTATAACCTCGCTGGTAACCAGCTTCTGGCCAATTAAAGGAATAAATTGGCCGTCTATTCTTATAAGCGGCGGACTGCCAGCGGCCAAATGCAAATCAGAGCCGTTCTTTTGCGCCATTTCTGATAATATTCTATTTAAAAAAATTGAGGGCACTTCCATATATTTTTTGAAAAAGCTTTTAACTTTTATTTAGCGCATTTTTTATTTTATCAACCACTTCTGACGGCATGAAATGAGCTTTAATCAAATAATCTTCAGCGCCCATTTTTAAGCCTCGCTCAATCTCGTCTTTCTGACTCAAGTTGGTTAAAAGTATCACCGGAATAGCGGCAGTCGGACGGTTAGCTTTAAGCCGGCGCAAAACCTCAAAACCATCAACCTTGGGTAGAATAATATCTAAAAGAATTACATCCGGCGCTTCTTTTAAGGCCAGGCGGACGGCTTTTTCCCCGTCTTCGGCCGTAATTACCTGAAAATTTTCCATCTCAAACTTAGTGGCGTACATGCCCAATAAAAATGAATCGTCTTCAACTAAAAGAATTTTTATTTTATCTTTCGGCATATAATTTATTTAATAATTAATTAAGATATATACAAATTCATCCGCCGGCTGGCGGAACAAATTTACAAATATTTTATAAAATATTTATTTTAATATTCGTAAATCCGATTGGATTCGTAATTCGTATACTAATTAACGTGAATCGTTCTTAAGACTTCTTCCATGGTGGTTAAGCCTAATAAAACTTTTATGATACCATCCTGTTTCATGGTAATAAAATTCTGGTTTTTCACCAAATCGTCAACCGTTAAATTAGCCTTGTTATTCATAATAATTTCTTTTATTTTATCATTAATATCAAGCACCTCGGCTAAAGCGATTCGGCCGATATAGCCGGTCAGGCCGCAACGAGTACAACCCCGACCTTTATAAAATTTCATTTTTTTTAAATCAAAATCAGGCATCATTTCCTTAATCGCCGCTGGCGGCGTTATGGCTAATTCTTTTTTAATATCGGTTATGACATCTTCCGGCAGCTTATGTTCTGTCTTGCAATATTGGCAAATTTTTCTGCCCAATCTTTGCGCTAAAACGATATTTAAGGTTGAGCCTAAAAGAAAAGGCTCTACCGCCATGTCTAGTAATCTGGGAATAGCGCCCAGGGCGTCGTTAGTGTGCAAGGTTGACAGCACAAAATGCCCGGTTAAGCTGGCGTGGATGCCTAATTCAGCGGTTTCGTTGTCTCTGATTTCTCCGACCATCACTATGTCCGGGTCCTGGCGCAAAAGCGAACGCAAACCCGAGGCAAAAGTAAAGCCGATTTCCGGCCTGACCTGCGATTGATTAACTCCTCGGACAAAATATTCAACCGGGTCCTCCAGGGTAGAAATATTTATACCTTCTTCATTAAGGCTGGTCAAGACAGAAAAAAGCGTGGTTGATTTACCTGAACCAGTCGGACCGGTTATTAAAAACATGCCGTCGGTCTTAGTTAAACTTTTTTTAATTACTTTAAGGCCGGCGCCCATAAAGCCTAATTGTTCCAAAGTTGGCGCGCCCTTGGTTACATCCAAAATCCTCATAACCACTTTTTCTTCATTAAGCAAAGGCAGAATAGAAATTCTTAAATCAATATCTTTGTTGTTAATATTAACTCTGATTCTGCCGTCTTGCGGCATTCTGGTTTCATCAAGTTTTAAATTGGCCAAAACTTTAATTCTACCAACAATAGCTCCGTGCACGCTTTTAGGCAGAACCAGCGAATTATGTAAAATGCCGTCCACGCGATACCTTACCCGGCTTTCGTTCTGCATGGGTTCAATATGAATATCCGAGGCCCGGCCTTCAACCGCGTGCCTGATAATCACCGAGACTATCTTTGATATTGGCGCCGATTTGGTAATCTCTTCAACCTCGGCTTGATTAATCTTTCGTTCGACACGCTCTAAAGTTTCTTCTTCGGCTTTGGTTTTTAAAGCCTGGGAAACTTCTTTGCCTAAAGTTTTATAATGCCTTAAAGCGGTTTCAAAACTCAAAGCGGAAATCAAAAAATACTCCGGCTGCAAATTTTCTTCTTTAGCTAAAAAATCTATGGCTTCAATCGCTTTAAAATTTTCCGGATCAACCAGGCCGACCCTCATCTTGCCTTGAGCGGCTTCAAAACAAACTATTTTATAATTTTCCGCCACCTCGGCCGGAATTAAATTTAAGGCTTGGTCGGAAATTTTCGCGCCGATTAAACCGCGATAATTAAAATTATAGACTTTGGCCTTGAATTTAGTTAAATCCTCAAGATCAATTAAATTACTTTTAATAAGCGCCGCTTCCGGATTAGCCTTATACTCGGGCAGTTTCTTTAGACCGACCAATTGTTCGGCGGTGATTATTTTGTCTTGCGCTAATAAATTTATTAGCTCTTCGGTTTTGCTCATATTTTAATTCGGCTTAAACGGGTCTCGTTTGCCGGCGGCGGACGGTTTTTTAATAATAATATTTTCTTGCAAATTTTTAAATTTATCGCTGGAAAAAATATTTAAATCAAAGCCGCGGTTTTGATTATTCTTACCGGCCGGCGCCGGCCGGGCCGGTAGATTTATATCCAAGACTTTTGTGTCTAGAACCTGGCTCGGCTCGGCTGGCGGCGGATTATTAACCCCGGTCATTCCAGGAGTATTACCTTCGAGCGCCACGGCCGGAACGGGCGGCAGATTAGCTCCGGCCGGCCGGCCGGAGCTTAGCTTTTTATTTTGATATAACATAAAACCAGCGCCGCTAAGCATAAAAAAAATAATGGCCAGATAAACAGCTAATTTTTTTATTGATATTTTTTTTAGCACTAACATATTACTGCCAATAATAACTATAAATGATTAAAAGCGCCTGATTTTCGCTAACATTGAAACTTATGTCGGCTAGATCAAGCAGCCTCAAATTATTTTCAAAAGTTTTAATTATATTTTTTAGAGCCGAATAATCAACCGAACTCAAACTAACCTCCATTTTAATCAGGCCGATTGCCGGCGGCGGCTGGCTAAAAATCCCGGCCGCCAGTTCCTGATTTTCTTTTGACTCAACCCTAAAATTATTCCGGCCGACGGCGTTTTTAGATTCAATTTTTATTGAAGTCAAGATAACGCCATTTCTCGCGGCCATAGATTCAATCTCGGTAATCAGGCTGTTAGTATCGCTCTCCGGCGGCACCAGGCCAGCGAGCTTAGCCCGGTCGCCCTCGCTAATCGACCGATATGATTTTTTTAAATTACTGATAGAATTTAAATAGTTAAGCTTGTCTTCATATTCAGTTTGCAAATTATTTTTAGCCTCTTGGTTAGCTTTGGCAATTCGCTGATATTTTGGATAAACTAGTATAAATAAACCGGCGGCTAAAATAATCAGGCCTAAAGCCAAAATTAAATAATTAAAATAATGCAGTAAAAATGTATTTATTTTATTTTCCTGGCGCTCAAGTTCCATAGTTATTCAGTAAAAATACTTTTTAAAACAGAAAAATTTAAAATAAACTTTACCCGAGATTTGTTAGTCTGATCGCCGCTAACCAGCTCGCCGCCATCGGTTGAAGCCGCGGTTATCTTCTTATTATTTCTAAAAACATCAACTTGTTCATCAATACTGCGATAATCAACGGTTGCGGCGTTCATAGTGTAATTGCCGCTGGTGTTGCCTTTAAAATCTATAAAATAAACGTTGGCCATCGTATTGTCTTCCAGAAACTTAAAAAAATTAGTCCAATAAATATGCTGCGCGAATATTTGAGAAACTGTTTTCAATTTAGCCTGGAAAGCTAAAATTTCCTTCAGGCCGGCTTCTTCTGCCGCGATATTTTGCTTAAGCTCAGCGAATTTTTGCGCTTGCGCCAAATTTTTAGCCTGGCTGCTTTTTTCATAAAATACCAAACCATAATAAATCGTCGCCACGGCCAAAATCGGCGCTAAAATCGCGCCGGCGAAAACAATGGCTTTGGCGCGCCAGTTAAAAAAAATTGCCAGCTCTCCTTGAATTAAGTTAGTTTCCAAAACACGTTGCCTGGCTTTATCATGATGAATCGGTTCGGCTTGAACAATCTTTGTTTCCTTAACTTCGGCTGATTTTTTCTCCGGCTGAATAGTCGGCTGAACCAACGTCGGTTTAATTTCTTCAGCTTGCATTAATTTAACTATTTTTGCTGTTTTGTTTTCACTAACCGGCCAAGCGATTATTTTGCTTTTAAACAATTTTTTTATTAACTGGCTCAGCCAATTATTTCTAAATTTTTTTACCGCTGACGCCGGCTGGCTGGCAATCTTATTTCTAATCTCCGGCTTAATCTTAAAAATTTCGCCGGTTTGATTTTTGCGCTCTATTTCCTGATTAAAAACCCGCTGGTAGTCAATTAAAACCTGTTTAGGCGCCGGCGGTTTCTTTAATTTTTCACCTAAAGTTCTTAAAAATTCGCCTTTTTCTTTTATCGGCGGTTTTAAATTCTTCTGTTGCTTTATTAAATTTAAAATTTCTTCGCGAGACCGCTTAAGCTTGCTTTTATCAATAGGCGCGACAAAATTCTTATTAACCGACGCCGGCTTATTCGTAAACGGCAAAAAGGAAAAGGCAGAATTTTTACGGCTCTTAACTTCTTTTTCCGGGTTAGACCAGGCTAATGTCTCTTTTTTATCGTCTTTACTCTCTGGCTTTTGGCCGTCGCCGCGTTTTTTGTTGTCTAAAAAATTAATATCAGACATATTTAATTAATTTTCAATTACCAACTTTCAATTTTCAAACAATTTTCAATGTTCTAATTTTCAATTGAAAATTTAATAATTGGTCATTTATTGAGAATTGGTCATTGGGATTTGAAAATTTTATTTATTACTCCATTTCTCTAAGCGCCAGGCCGATGGCTATGGCTAAGCGCGGAGCGATTTCGTCCAGGAGCGGCTTTAAATCCAAGGGGTAAGAGATCGTTGACCAGGGATTGCCGGCCATTACATTTATATTTAATATCTTTGACAAATAATCGGTAAAATTTACAAGCAAAGCTGAACCGCCACTTAAAATAATCTTATCAACTTTTTTATTATTTTTATTTTGAAATAAATTCAAAGCATATTTTATTTCGTTAATTATGGGCGAGACGCTGTCAATAATAGTTTTAGGAATGGCATTATCGGCCGCGGCCGGCGAACCCACGCCTAAATCATATTTAAACTGCTCGGCTCGTTCCAGGCCGATGTTAAGGCTATGGCTAATGGCTTTAGTGATAGTCCAGCCGCCAATATCTATACTGCGGTTTAAAACCGGAATGCTTTGATCAATAATCGTAAAACTAGTGGTCTTAGCGCCTATTTCTACGGCCATAACCGGCGATTTGTCATTGCCTAAAAGCGATCTAATAAGCGCGAAGGTTTCGGTTTCTAAGCTTAATAAATTTATTTGGGCATTTTTAAAAATTTCAATATACCGTTTAACTAAAGTTCGCGGAGCGCCGGTCAATAAAATTTTAATATTATTTTTATCCGCGGTTGGGTCGGTATTTTCAATTTTTTTCCAGTCTAAAATCATTTCTTCCGGAGGTAAAGGAATAACTTTTTTCGCTTCCCAATTAATGGCCGAAGGCAAGTCTTTTTTATCGACGCCGGTTAAATTTATAATTGAAGAAAAAACCGAAAAAGTCGGCAAAGCCGAAACAGCTTTACGGCTAACAAGGCCGGCCTTAGCGCAGATCTCCTTAATAACGCCAGCGATTTTAGCCGGGCTAGTCTTATCTAAATCATCAGGGTTTTCACTGAAGCCGTAAGATAAAAGCCTTACTTTACCGCCTTGATTCTTTAATTCAACAATTTTAATGCTGGAGCTGCCTATGTCTATGCCTAAATAACTTTCATGGGGAAAAAATAAACTCATAAATAATAATTTTTGACACTGGCTATATTATATTATATAATTATACCATAACCGAGCTTAAAAAATCAAAGACAAATACTTGGTTAAATTATATTATACCATATTTCATGAATTTTCCAAAAGACTACAAAAAAATTTTTATCGCGCTTGGTTTTATTTTAATTGTTTTTATTTTAGGCTATCTGCTTTACGCTATGTTTTTTAAATCAAGCCCGCCGGCTCCGGCGATTCAAGAAAAATCAGCCACCAGCAGCAGCCAGGGCGGTTTGCCAGCGGCTAAATCCGGAACCGGCCAGACCACGACTGCCGGCCAGCCGCTTCAAGGCCTGCCGGGAGAAACCGAACAACCCATCAGCCAAGGCAGCCCGATCGCTGCCGGCGGCTTAACCCAAACCGCTGAATTGAACCAAGCGCCGAGTTTAGCCGCGACTTTATCCGCCGATGGCAGCGATCTGCAATATTATAATAAACAAGACGGAAAATTTTATAGCCTGACCAAAGACGGCCAGGCCAGGCCGCTGTCGGACACAATTTTTCATGAAGTGGAAAAAATCACCTGGTCGCCTGACAAAAATAAAGCTATTTTAGAATATCCTGATCAGGCGAAAATTATTTACGATTTTAAAAACAAAAAACAAATCAGCCTGCCTAAACATTGGCAAGATTTTGACTTTTCTCCGGACGGTTCAAAAATTGTTTTAAAAAGTCTGGCTGATGATCCGGCTAACCGCTGGCTGGCCGTAACTGACGCCGAAGGCGCGGCGGCGCAAAGAGTGGCCGCTTTAGGCGATAAGAACGAGACGGTTTATCCTTCCTGGTCGCCTAATAACCAAACCGTGGCTATGTACACCGAAGGAATTAATTACGACCAGCAAAGAGTCTATTTTGTCGGCTTAAACAATGAAAATTTCAAAGCTTTAACCATTGACGGCCGGGGCTTTGAGTTTAAATGGGCGCCTAAAGGCGATCGTTTGCTTTACAGCGTTTATTCAAGCTCCAACGACTTAAAACCGGAGCTTTGGCTGGCTAACGCCCAGGGCGAGAATATCGGCGCCGGCCGCAATAAATTAGATATTCAAACCTGGGCGGACAAATGCGTTTTTTCCGCGGCTGCCGAAATTTATTGCGCCGTGCCCGAAAGGCTTGAAGAAGGCGCGGGGCTATTTCCTGACTTAGCTAAAAACACTAAAGATAATTTATATAAAATTGATACGCAAACCGGCTTAAAAAAGCTAATCGCCGTACCGGATAGCAATTTTACCATGTCTGATTTAATTATTTCGGCCAACGGCTATTATCTTTATTTCACGGACGCTAATACCGGGAAAATAAATAAGATAAAATTGAAGTAAAATTTAAAATTACAAATAACAAATTCCAAACAATACCAAAATTCTAATTTACTAATTTCCAAAAATTTAATTCTTTAGTATTTGTTATTTAGAATTTGTTTGTAATTTGGAGCTTGTAATTTGGGATTTAAAAAAATTTTGTATTTTTATTATAATGCCAAACAAACTCCAAACCATCTATGCTTGTTCAAATTGCGGCGCCCAGTTTCCAAAATGGAGCGGGCGCTGCTTAGAATGCGGCGGCTGGGGCAGCTTAGAGATGCAAACGGTTGATCAAAAAAGCGCGGCCAAGGCCATAACCGTAAGCCCGGCGGAAATAATTGATTTATCTAAAATTTCCAGGCTAACTAGTCAGGCCGCGAGATTAAGCACCGGCCTGGGCGAAATTGATCGCGTTTTAGGAGGCGGCCTTATGCCCGGCTCGCTCATCCTTTTAGGCGGCGAACCAGGCATCGGCAAATCAACTTTAGTGGCGCAAATTGCCGCTAAACTTAACACTGAAGTAATTTACGTGAGCGGCGAAGAATCGGCCGGCCAAATTAAAGATCGTTTTGATCGGCTGAAAATTAAAACAGATAAAATTAAATTTTTAAGCGAAACTAATGTAGAAAAAATTTTAGCTGCCCTTAAGCAAGAACAGCCGACCTTAACAATTATTGATTCAATTCAAACGGTTTATTCAGCCGCCGTGCCCTCGGAGGCCGGCAGCCTTAATCAAATCCGCGCCAGCGCGGTAAATTTTTTGGAGATTGCCAAAAAAAATAATTTGCCGATTATTTTAATCGGGCATATTACTAAAGACGGCCTCTTAGCCGGCCCCAAATCACTGGAGCATATCGTTGACACTGTTATTTATTTAGCCAGTGAAAAAACTCATGGTTACCGGATTCTTAGAACGACTAAAAATCGCTTCGGTTCAATCAACGAAATCGGCATTTTTGAAATGACCTCAAGCGGCTTTAAAGAAATAGCCAACCCTTCAGCAGTTTTCATAGAAGCCGGCCAAAATTTTACCGGCTCGGTCATCAGCTGCGTGATGGAGGGGACGCGGCCGTTTTTAATTGAAGTCCAGGCCCTGGTTACAAAAACCGTCTTCGGCTATCCGCAGAGAAAAGCCTCGGGCTTTGACTTAAACCGCCTGTCAGTTTTAATCGCGGTTTTAACTAAGCGCGCCGGCCTGAATTTAAATAACCAGGATGTCATCTTAAACGTAGCCGGCGGCCTACGTATTAGCGACCCGAACTTGGATTTAGCCGTTTGTCTGGCCATTGCTTCTTCGCGTTTAAACCAAATTGTTGAAAATAAAATAGTGGTTTTGGGCGAAGTCGGTTTGGGCGGCGAAGTCAGGCCGGTAGCCAAGCTTGAACAGAAAATAAGCGAGGCGGAAAGATTAGACTTTACCCAAGCTATTATTCCGGCCGGTGAATATAACTCCAAAAAAATCAAGCTGATTAAAATAAAAAATATTAAAGAGATGGTAAAATTCATAACTAGTGCAACACTAACTTAATTCTGGCTATCTTCACTAATAAGCATTGTTTGATGGACAAAATTAAGTTAGTGCTGCACGAGCCGGCTATAATTCTATTCCAAATGCACCATTTTTTCCCACTGGCCTAATTTTTCTTTTAAGCCCGGCCATTTATTTAAAAACGGATCAATCTGCATTAGTTTCGCGGCCTGCTCTTTCGCCTGTTTCATTAAAGCATAATCAAACAGCGAAGCTATTTTAAGCTCAGGAAAGCCTTTTTGCTCAAGGCCATAAACCTGGCCGGGCCCGCGGAACTTTAAATCCAGCCTAGCCAGCTCAAAGCCGTCCGCCGAGTTAACCAGCGCCTGCAGCCTTGCCAGGGTTGGCGGCGACTGGCTGTCGGTAAAAAGAAAACAATAAGATTGGTGAAGACTGCGGCCGACCCGGCCCCTGAATTGGTGACTTTGCGCCAGGCCGAAACGATCCGCGCCTTCAATCATCATAACTGAAGCGTTGGGCGCGTCCAGGCCCACTTCCACCACCGAAGTAGCCACCAAAATCTTTATTTTATTATCTAAAAATTCCCGCATAATTTTTTCTTTTTCCTCGGCTTTAAGCCGGCCATGCAGTTTACCGATGGCTAAATCAGGGAAGACTATTTTATCCAGCTTTTCATGTTCGGCCTCCACCGATTTTACGCCCAACTTATCGGAAATATCAATTAACGGGCAAACAACGAAAACCTGCCGCCCGGCTTTTACCTGCGCCCGGATAAATTCATAAGCCTGAGCGCGGCTTTCTTCCGACACCACTTTAGTAATAATTTTCTGGCGGTCTTTAGGCAGCTGATTGATCACGGACAGATCCAAGTCGCCATACAAAGCTAAAGCTAAACTGCGCGGGATCGGCGTGGCCGTCAGGGATAATAAATGCGGCGTCAAATTATCACCGCTTTTTTCTAAGAGCGCCTGCCTCTGCTCCACGCCGAATCGGTGCTGTTCATCAATCACGGCCAGCGCTAAATTTTTAAATTTAATATCTTCCTGAATTAAAGCATGAGTGCCGATAATAATATCAGCGTCATCAACTATATTTTTCGCATTTAATTTTATTGTTTGGTTATTGAAATTTGAGATTTTATTGGTAATTGGTAATTGGTAATTGGTAATTTCTTTTTGGTTTCTGGTTACCAATCCCACCTTAATACCAAAATTTTCCAGCAACCGGCAGACCGTGTCATAATGCTGTTTAGCCAAAATTTCCGTGGGCGCCATTAAAACCGCTTGCTGGTTATTAAGCGCTACATTTAACATGGCGATAATTACCACTATGGTTTTGCCGCTACCCACATCGCCTTCGAGCAATCTGGACATGGGCCGATCTTTTTCCAGGTCGCGCAAAATTTCCCAAGCCGCTTTTCTTTGCGCGTCCGTCAGTTTAAACGGCAGGCTATTTACGAATTTTCTGGTTTCCGGCTCATGAAATTTAATCGCCGGCGACCGGCTCAGGCTTAACTTTCGCTTGGCCAATTGCGCCTCTAGTTGAATTAAAAAAAGCTCATCAAAGGCTAAGCGCTCGCGAGCTTTTTTTATGTCCGGATTATTTTTAGGAAAATGAATTTTATTGATGGCCTCGGCCAGATTTATCAGTTTAACATCATATCTTACTTCTAACGGCAGCCAGTCTTGAACGCGCGCCGCCAAACCGATAACCTGTTTAACTAAAAATCTTACCTGCTTATGAGTTAGATTGGCGGTCAAATGATAATTCGGCACTAACCCCTGAGTATGAATCGTGCCCAGATTAACCTTCTCGTACACCGGCGAGCTCATCATTAAGCCCCCATAATCATCTTCCACCTTGCCGGCCAAGGACACTTTATCGCCCACTTTAAGCAGTCGGGCGATGAACGGCTGATTAAACCAGATAACTTTTAAAGTTTCCGTGCCGTCGCTTACTAAAGCCTCGGTAATATTCATTTTGCGGCGCGGACTGCGCTTATTTTGAATCAGTTCAATCTGGCCGACCACGTTAGCGCTCCTGCCGGCTTGCAGTTTAGCGATTGGCGTCAGATTAGTAAAGTCGTCATAGCGGAAAGGAAAATAAAATAACAAATCGCGCACCGTGGCCACGCCCAATTTTTTCAGCTTTTTAGCCGCGCTCGCGCCTACGCGGTTAATATTGATAATATCTGTATTTAAAGCGAGCATAGTCTTATTTTAGCAAAAAGAACAACCGCCCCAGAATTAGTTAGGCGCAGTTCCAACTTTTTCTTTATAGTAATGCAAATTATGAATTTATTTTATCAAAAAATCAAACAAAAAGAAAGCCGCCTTTATAAGGCCTAAAAATATTGTAAACGAATTACATAAAAGAAAAAAATATGATATTATTATAATGTGAGAGTCTCAATGTATGAAAAGAATTATCTTGGCTATTGCCGGAGTAATTAGTGGCGCCACAATCGTTTGGGCCGGCGTGTTTTATTGGAACAACTTAAGAGGCGTTTGGCCGGCTATTAAAGAACCGCGGCAAAAAATTGAAGATTCCTTTACGGCCGCTCCTGAAAACGGGCCGCTGGCTTTACCGGTCGGCTTCTCTATTTCTGTTTTCGCGAAAAATCTGTCCGGAGCCAGAGTACTGCTTTTTGATAATAAAGGCAACCTCTGGGTAAGCCAGCCGGCGCAAGGCGCGGTTTCTCTTTTAGAAATAGAAAATGGCCGGGTAATAAAGCAAAGCGCCGTTTTCAGCGGCCTTAATAACCCGCACGGCTTAGCCTTTAATCCTGATGACGCCTCTGCCCTTTATATCGCCGAGGAAAATAAAATTTCCAAAACCGCTGTTTATGGAGAAGAAAAAAACTTAAAAAAAATAATTGACTTGCCGGCCGGCGGCGGCCATTTCACGCGCACCATAGGCTTCGGGCCGGATAAACGGCTTTATGTCTCCATCGGTTCAAGTTGTAATGTCTGCGATGAAAAAGACCGCCGCCGCGCCAAAATATTTAGTATGAATAAAGACGGCCGTGATTTTAAAGAATTTGCTCAAGGACTGCGCAATTCGGTATTTTTTACCTGGCATCCCGAGACAAAAAAGATGTGGGCCACGGAAATGGGCCGCGATCTTATCGGCGATGATATCCCGCCGGATGAAATCAATATCATAGAAGCAGGCAAAAATTACGGCTGGCCGGATTGTTACGGTAAAAATATTTCCGATCCTTTCAGTAAAAATATTCCGGCAAATCTCTGCGCCACGCGCGCGCCCAGCTATATTGATATCCAGGCCCACTCCGCTCCCTTAGGCCTCGCTTTTATTCCTCAACAGGGCTGGCCCGAAGATTACCAAAATAATTTATTAGTCGCTTATCATGGCTCCTGGAACCGAAGCATTCCCACCGGCTATAAAATCGTCAGGTACAGATTAGATGAAAAAGGAAATATGCTGGGCGCGGAAGATTTTATCAGCGGCTGGTTAAAAAATAACGAAGTATCAGGCCGGCCGGTTGACATTATCATTCAGCCTGATGGCGCCATGTATATTTCGGACGATAAAGCCGGCGTAATCTATCGCGTTACGTATAAAAAATAGGCTGCGAGCAATCAAGCCCTAGAGACAAAAAAACATAACCATTTTAAATGTGGACGCAGAAGGATTCGGACCTTCGACCTCTCCGATGCTTGCCCCGTTAAATAGTTATGGTGGGTGATGCTGGATTTGAACCAGCGGCCTCGTCGATGTGAACGACGCGCTCTAACCAACTGAGCTAATCACCCATAAATTTAACGGGGTAAAAACGGAGCGCTCTAACCAACTGAGCTATGCGTCCAAAATTTATTTTCCCGCCTTGTCCAGCGCTAAATTAACCAATCTATCCGCCAGCTTATTTTTTTCTCGCGAGACATACTTAAAAACAACTTTTTTAAAGCCTAGAGAAAGATTATATGCCTGAACAAACAAAGGCGCAAGAACTTTGTCTTTAACCCGGTATTCGCGATTTAACTGCTTAACCACCAGCTCGCTATCTAAAAAAACCGCCAGCTCAACGCCGCCCAGTTCTTTAGCTTTAGCCAAACCGACGATTAGGGCTTTATATTCGGCCTGATTATTAGTAGTCTGGCCGATATATTGAGAAATTTCCGCCACAGCTCTGCCCTGCTCGTCAAAAATAACCGCGCCAATGCCGGCCGGACCCGGATTGCCGCGCGCCCCGCCGTCAGTAAAGAGTGTTAATCTATTACATTGCATAAATAAATATGAATAATGTAAAATGTAAATATCAAAATGAAAAATGACAAGGCAAAATTTAAAATTACAAATAACAAATTTCAAACAATCTCTAAATTCTAATTTGCTAATTTCCAAAAAAACTTAATTTTTTAGTATTTGTTATTTAGAATTTGTTTGACTTTGCATTTTAAACTGTCATTTTTAACTTTGATTTTTTAACTTTAAATTATTGCATTCTTAATATCCACAATTTTCATCTGCGCGCTTTTACGCCCGTTAAACTCATTAAACTCCAAATAATAAACCGCGTCAATTTTATCCCCAATTTTAAAATCTTTATAATTTTCCGCCTGGCCAAAAGCCACGGCCCAAATCGCGCCAAACCTGAATTTAATATGCTGGGCCTCGGCGCCCATGCTTATTTTATCCATGATAGCCAGCCCGCGGCTTAAAAATTTCGGCCGCTCATTATCCTGGCCGAAAGGCTCAAATTTTTCCAGCTCTTCTAATAATTCATCGGCAATATCCGCCAAATCAATCTGGGCCTCAATTAAAATTTTCGGCGTTAGTTCAACTCCGTCTAAATCCTGGCCAGCGATTTTTTTCATTTCCCGGGTAAATTCGGCTAACACTTCGCGGCTTTTTAAAGTAAAGCCGCAGGCCGCCGCGTGGCCGCCGAATTTTTCCAAATAGCGGCTGGAGCTTTCAATCGCCTGCATAATATTAAATTCGCTAATGCTTCGGCCCGAGCCTTTTATTTCGTTTTTTATTTTAGTGATGGCTAAAACCGGCCGGCCGTATTCATCGCATAATCGTCCGGCCACCAATCCGACCACTCCTTCCGGCCAGGCAGTTTCTTCGCTTTCAGCGGCAAGATTGGGTGAACAAACTACTAAAATTTTGTCGCCGGCCATTTTTTCTTTAATAATCTGCCGGCAATAATCAGTTATAGCTTCGGTAATCTTTTGCCTTTCGCCGTTTTTTAGGTTTAATTTTTTGGCGATGGCCTGCGCTTCGCCGCGGTCTTTAGTAATTAACAGCTCATAAGCCGTATTGGCATGATCCAGCCGGCCGGCCGAATTCAATCTCGGAGAAATTTGCCAGCCGATAGCAAGCGCGTTTATTTTTTTATTTGAATTACCGTTGGCTTGGGCCGTTTTTACGAGCTCGGCGATGCCCAGCCGTTTCCGCTGATTGATTATTTTTAAGCCTCGGCTGACTAAAGTCCGGTTTTCGCCCAGTAAGCTCACCAGGTCGGCCACCGTGCCGATAGCGGCCAGATCCAAGATTTTTTCCGCCAGCTTATTTTTTAACGGCTCGTCTAACTTGGAAAGTTCAATCAGGCCTTGGGCGAATTTAAAAGCCACGCCCACGCCAGCCAAGCTTTTATAAGGATAAGCTTCGGCCTTAGGATTGATAATTAAACAATCAGGCCAGTCGCTCGGTTCCGGCGGCGGCTCATGATGATCGGTAATAATTAGGTCTATCCCCAAACTTTTAGCATAAGCCGCTTCGGCTTTATTTCTTATGCCGTTATCTACTGTAATTATTAGCTTGGCTCCGCTTTTAACCAACTCGGCAATGGCTTTCTTATTTAAGCCATAGCCTTCACTGGCCCGGCCCGGAATATAAACCCTGGTTTTAGCTTTAAAAATATTTAAAATTTCAATTAAAGTAGCCGTAGCGGTTACGCCGTCAGCGTCATAATCGCCGTAAACCACTATTAAATTTTGTTCTTTAATGTGTTTAATGACTAAAGCCGCGGCCGCGGCCATGTTTTTAAATAAAAACGGATCAGACAGTCTAATTTTATCCGGCTGAAAAAAAACTTCAATCCGGCCTTTATCAATTAAGCCCCGATTAAAAAGCAACTGCAGTATAATTTTATTATACTCAGGATTTTTTTTAATAAAATCAGCCGTGGCTAACGGCATTAATTTCCATTGATTGGCCATAGCTTAAAAATTAAAAAAACCCGCCCAAGGTCCAGGCGATCATGGAAAAAATCACCATGACGCTGATAATGGTCCAGATAATTTTATATACTGACTTTTTTTTCATAAAATATTTTCTTTAATTTTCAATTTACAATAACCAATTTTCAAATTGAAAATTATAGCATTGATTCGCCAGCTGGCGAATTGTTTGAGAATTGAAAATTGAGAATTGAAAATTTTTTCTTTATCTCTTTAACAATTTTACAAAAGTATCGCTCGGTATTTCCACCCGGCCCTTGCCTTGCGCTTCCATTTTCTTTTTGCCTTTTTTCTGCTTCTCTAATAATTTACGTTTGCGCGACACATCGCCGCCGTATAATTTAGCCGTCACGTCTTTGCGCCTGGCGGAAATTCTTTCAGCCGCGATAATTTTGCCGCCCACGGCCGCCTGCAATTTAACCACAAACATCTGTTTAGGCAAAGTTTCTTTTAAAGTATTGACCGTTTCTTTGCCCCGTTTAAAAGCCTCGTCGCGATAGACTATCATGGCTAAAGCTTCAACCGCTTCTTCGGCCACTAAAATGTCCATTTTCACCACGTCGGCCGGCTTATAACCGGCCAAGTCATAATTTATGGAAGCGTAGCCGGAACTAACGCTTTTAATCTTATCATAAAAATCCGTTAAAATTGCGGCCAGCGCAATCTCATAATGCAAAATTACCCGGCTTGAATCAATATATTCGGTGTTTTTATAAAGGCCTCGTTTTTCCTGGGTTAAATTCAAAATCGCTCCCAGATATTCTTTAGGCGCGATAATATCCAGATTTACCCATGGCTCTTCAATTTTATCTATTTCAGCCAGGTCAGGCAATTTTTGCGGACTGCGGATAATCAATTCTTCGCCATTTTTTTTATAAACCTGATAAGCCACGCTGGGAATGGTAACGATTAAATTCAAATTATATTCCCGGCTTAAGCGCTCTTGAAAAATTTCTAAATGCAGGAGGCCTAAAAAACCGCACCTAAAGCCAAAGCCTAAAGCCTGGGAATGCTCTGGTTCATAAACTAAAGCCGCGTCGTTAAGTTTTAACTTGTCAATGGCTTCGCGCAGTTCTTCAAATTCATTTCCCTCTTTGGGAAAAACCCCGGCGAATACCATAGGCTTAACTTCCTTATAACCTTGCAATGGTTTTAATTGGTAATTGGTAATTGGTAATTGGTAATTGGTAACGGTATCGCCTACCCGGCATTCGCTTACGCCTTTAAAGCCGGTCACAATATAGCCGATCTGGCCGGTTTTTAATTCGCCGGTTGATTTATATTCGGGCGCGAAAATTCCCGCGTCTAAAACTTCGCTTTTAGCTTTAGTGGCCAGCAAAACTATTTTATCGCCCTTTTTTACGGCGCCGTCAAAAATTCTGATATAGGCGACCACGCCGCGGTATTCATCATAAGTTGAATCAAAAATCAAAGCCCGCAGAAACGCGCCACTGCCCGTTTCTACGGGCGCCGGCACGCGCTCAATCACGGCTTGCAAAACTTCTAAAACGCCCTGGCCGGTTTTGCCTGAAGCTAAAATAATTTCCTCTGGCGCGCAGCCTAACAGCTGAATAATTTCTTTTTTGGTTTTTTCAATGTTCGCCGCCGGCAAATCAATTTTATTGATAACCGGAATAATGGTTAAATTTTGCTCTAATGCCAAGTATAAATTGGCCAGAGTCTGCGCCTGAATGCCTTGCGACGCGTCCACTAAAAGCGCCGCGCCTTCAACCGCGGCCAAACTGCGCGAAACTTCATAAGAAAAGTCAACATGTCCGGGCGTATCAATCAAGTTCAAACTATATCCTTGATAGGACATTTTGACCGGCTGTAATTTTATGGTAATGCCTCTTTCTCTTTCTAAATCCAAGCGATCCAGAACCTGGTCTTTCATTTTTCTTTTTTCAATCGTGCCGGTAATTTCCAGCATGCGATCCGCCATAGTGGATTTGCCGTGGTCAATGTGGGCAATGATGCAAAAATTTCTGATTTTATTCATATTACAAAGTCCCAATAATTATGCCGATTGATTAAAGTAATTTCGCTACCAGGATAACTTTCCAAAAATAACTTTGATTTCTTAAATTTATTTTCAGTCCATTTTATTTCAAAACCTGATAATTTACCTCCGGCTTCTTCTAAATAATCAATTTCCTGGCCTTGTTTAGTTCGCCAAAAATATGTATTTTTATCTAATCCATTATTGCGAGTATATTTTAATCGCTCGCTAATAATAAAATTTTCCCATAAAGCGCCGACGTCTTGGCGAAGCTGAAGCGGATTTAAATTGTTAATCAGCGCGTTTCGCACGCCGGTATCATAAAAATATATTTTTCTCAGCTTTTTTAATTCATTTCTCAAATTTCTGCTAAAAGGATTAAGCCGAAAAACAACAAAAGCTTTTTCCAAAATTTGGATATAACTGGCTACGGTATTTCTGTCTATACCCGCGGTTTGCGCCAGTTCATTATAAGAAACTTCACTGCCAATCTGCAGCGCTAAAGCCTGAAGTAATTTTTCAATCGCTTCCGCGTGCTTAATGTTTTGAAATTGCAGAATATCTTTATACAAATAACTTTTAACCAAAATTTTTAATTTACTATCCGCCTCCTGGCTATCGCTTATGATTTCCGGATACATTCCTAAAATAAGACGATGTTCCAAAAGACGATTTATTTCCAAATTAGAATATATGGCCGTAAGTTCAGCCAGAGAAAAGGGATAAAGATAAAATTCATATTTTCGGCCAGTCAATGGTTCATTTATTTCATTTGCCAGATCAAAAGAAGATGAACCGGTGGCGATAACTTGAATTTGAGGATAATTGTCGGCGATTAGTTTTAATGATAACCCAATATTTTTAACTCTTTGCGCTTCGTCTAAAATAACTAATTTTTTATTCCCTAAATAAGCTTTGATTTCAGTAGAAGTTTTATCTGAAAAAGCGCTTCTGATATCCGGCTCATCACAATTTAAATATATGGAATCATCAGGATATTTTTTATGAATCTCTTTTACTAAAGTAGTTTTTCCAACCTGCCTAGCGCCTAAGATAACCACTATTTTCCCTTTAAAAAGCGACTTTTCCACTATTTCTTGGATTTTTCTTTTAATAATCTGCATAATATTATATATTTAGGTGAATTAACTCTCCTAATTATATATCATTTTGGTTAATAAGTCCAAACAATCTTAATAAATAACAGCCCGAAACATCATTCATCAATATAATAAACATCCTAAAAACTGTTTTGTTTAATAATTTTATTCTTTTTCATACCTGCTATCTTAAATACCCCCAGGTATGCAGCCGGTCAGAATCAAGTGCCCAGCGCGCGCCGATATCGGTGCGGTAGATCATATTAGGAATAATAATATTTTTCACCCGGCCATAAACCAGATGCCGCGCTTCTTCCACGGTCGTGCCGCTGGCCGTAATCACCAATAAACAGCCGGAGACACCGGCCACCCGCCAGACGCCGTTATCATTTTTAATGTCTTCAATATGCACGCCTTCTAAATTATAATTATTTTTAAAAGCAATAGCCAAATCGCGATACAGCTTTACCACGTCAGAATTTTCATCTTTGGAAAAATAAGATTCCACTAAAATTCTCACGCCCACCTGAAAACCGCGCTTGGTTTTTAATTCAAAATCTTCGCCATTGGCCATTTTATAAAGCCATTCGCCGGCCGGCGTTAACAGGCCTTCTCGCTGAATATGGATCGTCGGATAGCCGAAGCGGGTGGTAAATTCAAGCGGATAGATGCCGCGGCCGTTGACGATGCAATTGATATCAACATAGCCGATGTAGCCGGATTCTTTTAAAGCCGGCAGCATTTTTTCCAAAGTGGCGCGAAATAAGTTATTAGGCGAGCTCCAGTACATTAAGGTTCCCATCTCGCCGGCAAACGGGCCGATATTGCCCGGATAAATTCTTTTATGCTCAAAATTTACATTGATCGGATAAATAAAGTCGTGGCCGTTAAAATAGGCGCCCACGGCCACTTCCACGCCGGTAATATACTTTTGCAGTAAAAATAAGGGCGCTTTCTTCTGCCAGACATTTTTATTTTGCTCTAACAGTTCAAGTAAATCTTTGCCATCGTCTTCCTGGCCTAAAAACAACAGGCCCTTGCCGCCCGAAGGCGTATTGCCGCTGGGCTTAAAGACATAGCGGGCCGGATTTTCTTTAATAAATTTAATGGCTGCTTCATAATCATTAAGTTGCCAGCTGGGCAAGATATTGATGCCATGACTTTTCATCTCGTCTTGGCCAAATTCGCGGTCTATTTCCAGCCGATCTGTATAGAGACTACCGCCGATAACTAATTTGCCTTGTTTGCGCAACTTTTCAGCTATCAGGCCAAAGCCGACATCGTCAAAGATTATGACGTCAGCCCAATCTTTATAAGCTTCCCAGCTTTCCACCTTTTCAATAAAACCGTTATAAACATCAAAGTCGCTTTTGGCTTTAATATAGGCTTTTACTTGATGCCCTTCTTTAACCAAGCTCCAAGCCAAATCGCCGCTTAAACTTTCTAATGAAACAAATAAAAATTTTTTCGCTTGAGCGGATTGGCCATTTGCTAATTTTTTGTCGTTTAGCATAAATAAAAATTAAATTCCTCTGGCTTCACCTTGATCGGCCGTTTCCATTTTTTTAACGCCGGCCAAACGGCGCTTCAAGGAAGACCAAAAGCTAAATAATTCTTCGCTTTTTAAAATTAAACAGACTAAAAGATAAATTAAAATTCCGGCCAAAGCGGCGCCGGTGCCTTGAGTTAAAACGCCTAAAAATTTAGTCATGTCAATCTTGGCGCCGATCATTAGTTTCACGCCCTGAACCGCTAAACCGCCGGCCAAAGCGGCCAAAGAAAATTTTACGGTTGAAATAAAAATTTTCAGCTCGTCAATTTTACCTATTTCAAGATTAAGCCAGGCCCAAAGCAATATCAAGTTTAGCACATTGCTTAGGGAAAAAGCCAGCGCCAGGCCGGGCGCGCCTAAGCTCGCTGAAAATTTAACTGACAAAAAAATATTAAGCAAAGCCGAACTCAAACCGATAATAAACGGCGTTTTAGAATCATGCCGGGCATAAAAAACGCGGATCAAAAGCGGAATTAAGGCTTGAGCAAAAAGCGAAATCACAAAAAAGCTCAAAGTATCAATGGTTAAAAGAGTGTCCTGCCAATCAAACCGCCCGGTGCCAAGAATGACTCTGACGATTTGCGCGCGCAAAGCCAATAAAATAACCGTGGCTGGAATAATAAAAAATAATATTTGCCTGACCGTCAAAGACAAATTCGCCACTAACTTCTTTTTATCAAAAGCCGAGGCCGACAAGGCGGGAAAAGCGGCGATGGCGAAAGAGATGCCGAAAATACCCACGGGAAAAGACTGCAAATTGTTGGCGAAATTAAAAATAGAGAGCGAGCCGGATGATAAAGTTGAAGCAATCATGGTAATAACCACTAAATTAAGCTGGGCAATCGCCAGGCTCATGGTGCGCGGCACCATCATCAGCCAAATTTTAATTACCCGGGGATTTTTAAGGTCAAATTTAAATCTATATTTAAAACCGAGCTGAACTAAAGCCGGAATCTGCACGGCCATATGAGCGGCCGCGCCCAGCGCCACGCCCCAGGCTAAACCATAGATTCCCCAAAGCGGCGTAAAATATAAAACGCCGATGATTATGCCGATATTATAAAAAATCGGCGACATTGAGTAGACAAAAAATCTCTTAAACGATTGCAAAATGCCGCCAAAAACGCTGGAAATGCCTAAAAATATGGGCGAAAGAAACATAACGCGGGACAAGCTAACGGTTAAATCCAGCTTCTCCGAGCTAAAACCCGGAGTAATCAAAGGCACAATCTGCGGCGCGAAAATCACGGCTAAGCCGCATAAAAGCAAAAGGCCAGAAGCTAAAATATTTAAAATATTGCTAGCCAAGAGCCAAGCCTCTTTATAATCGCCTCCTAGCCAATGCCGCACTTTTTCTAAAGGACTTTTAATTAACGAAGTAAAAATAGGGATAAAACCGGCTGATAAAGCGCCTAAAACCAATAAATTAAAAATCAAATCCGGCATCCGGAAAGCCGCGTAATAAATGTCTAAAGTATCGCCAGCGCCGAACTGGCCGGCTAAAATGCGATCGCGAAAAATTCCCAAAACACGGCTAATTAAAGAAGAGCCGCCAACTAATAAAGCGGCCGCGGTAATGCTATTTATTTCACCGTTGAATAAACGTTTAATCATAATAAATAAAATGCAAATTTCTGATTGACCTAATCAAACCCCAATGCCTAACCTGCCTGCGCAGGCAGGTAAAATCCCAAATCACAAACGCCAAATCACAAACAAATTCAAAATAACAAAGCCTAAACGATATATTTATTTTAGATATTGGTAAATTAGAATTTTGATATTGTTTGGAATTTGTTATTTGTAATTTTAGAAATTGGGTTAATTAGTAATTTAGAAATTTAAATCAAACTCCGGCCCGTCATTTGGCTTGGTTTGGCCAGCCCCATGACTTTTAAAATTGTCGGCGCCACATCAGACAAGAGGCCCTGAGGCTGAATCAGGCTTAAATCGCCGCCAGGCGCGTCAGTTAAAGACAGGCTTTTGCCTTCATACTCTTGACCGATGATTAAAAGCGGCACCGGATTGGCCGAGTGTTCTTTATCTATCAGGCCGGTTTGCATATTAAATAAGCCTTCAGCATTGCCATGATCGGCCGTAATAAACAACAGGCCGCCTTTAGCTAAAACCGCGCTGACAATTTTGCCCGCGCATTTATCAACTATTTCCACCGCCCTGACAGTAGCCGGCAGATTGCCGGTATGAGCCACCATATCGGTATTAGCGAAATTTATTAAAATAAAATCGTAGCTAGCCTGCTCAATCGCTTTAAGAACTTGGTCGGTTATTTCCAGGGCTGACATCTCCGGCTTAAGATCATAACTGGAAACAGCCGGCGACGAAACTAATATTCGCTCCTCACCTAAAGACTTAATTTCACGGCCGCCATTAAAGAAATAAGTCACATGAGCGTATTTCTCGGTTTCCGCGATTCTTAATTGCTTCAAACCGGCCTGAGATAAAATTTCGCCTAAAGTATTTTGTAAAATTTCCGGCGGGAAAACTATTGCCACCGGCAAATCTTTTTCGTATTCGGTAAAGGCGGCAAAAAAAATATTTAAATATTTTTCCCGCTTGAATTTGGCAAAACCCGGCAAAACAAAAGCTTTAGTAAGCGCTCGCGCCCGATCAGGCCGATAATTAAAAAATATTACCGCGTCGCCGTCTTCAATTTTCGCGACCGGCTGGCCGTCCTTGGTTATAACCGTAGGCATGAATTCTTCGTCATAAATTTTTTTTTCATAACTGGCCGCGACCGCCTGTTCGGCTGATTCATGACGCTCGCCCGCGCCTAGCGCCATCGCGTCATACGATTTAGCTGTCCTATTCCAATGATTATCCCGATCCATGGCGTAAAACCGGCCAGACAGGGAAGCAATTTTACCCTTAGTGCCGGCCAAAGACGCTGCTAGTTTTTTAATAAAGCCCAAGCCGGAATTAAACGGCGTATCCCGGCCGTCTAAAATAGCATGAACATAAAACTGATTAACTTGGCTTTCAGCCATTAAAGCGATTAAGGCTTCAAGATGCTCAAGCGAGGCATGAACACAGCCGTCCGAAGCCAGTCCCAGCAAATGCAATTTTGAGTTATTATTTTTAACCTGCTCTATGGCTTTAAGCAGAACTTTATTTTTATAAAAACTATGGTCAGCGATGGATTTATTGATCCGGGGAAGGCTTTGATAAATAATGCGGCCTAGCCCTAAGTTTAAATGGCCAACTTCGCTGTTGCCCGACTCTCCCCAGGGCAAACCCACGCCTTCGCCGGCAGCGGCTAAAACTAGGGCCGGATATTTGGCCAGATAGCTTTTTAGATTGGGCGTGCTGGCTTGGCTGATAGCATTGCCGGTATAAGCGCTGGCTATGCCCCAACCGTCCAGCACCATTAAAACGACCGGCTTGGGTCTGATTTGTTGTTGTTTATTTATCATAATAAATTTTTTCGCCACAGCTTAATGACCAATTTTCAATTTTCAAATTTTCAAATAAAACCCAACTAAACTAATTGAAAATTTAAAAATTTGTAAATTTATTGAAAATTGATCATTGAAAATTGAAAATTATTTTATTAAACTCTTCCCGCTCATCTCTGCCGGCTTAGGCCGGCCAAGCAATTCTAATATCGTCGGCGCGATATCGCCCAAGACTCCGCGGTTTCTTAATTTAACTTTATTGCCCAAATTTTTATTAACCACCATAAACGGCACTGGATTGTTTGAATGTTCCGTATCAATTTCGCCGGTCTTTAAATCAATCATCTCTTCAATATTGCCGTGATCAGCGGTTATGAGAACCGTGCCGCCGGCGCCTAAATAAACTTTTACAATTTCTCCCAGATATTTATCAACTTCCTGGCAGCATTTTAGGCCAGCCGCCAAATTACCCGTATGAGCGACCATATCCGGCGCGGCCAAATTTAAAACCGTAAAATCATATTTTTTCTTAGCCAAATTATTTATTATTTCTTTAGTTAATTTTCCCGAGCTCATGGCCGGAGTGTCGTCGTATGATTTTACGTCAGGCGAAGCGATAACTCGCCTGGCTTCACCGGCCACCGGATTAGCATAACCGCCGTTAAAAAAATAAGTTACATGGGCGTATTTTTCGGTTTCGGCCATATACAGCTGTTTTAAATCAGCCAATTGCCAGGGCAAAGTTTGCTTTAAATCACTAGCAGGAAAAGCCGTTAAAATACCTCCCAGATCAGGGCCAAAATCAGTCATGGCCACAAACAATAAATCTTTAAGAAACTTTTTCCGGTTAAAGGCGGACTGATTAAGGCCGTAAAAATCTTTCTGCGCGAAAACTTTGGCCAATTGCCTGGCCCGATCAGACCTTAAATTAAAAAATATTAGGCTATCGCCGTTAGCTATCCTGGGTAAAGGTTTGCCGTTTTTAATTATAACATACGGCTCAATAAATTCATCGCTCTCGCCTCGATTATAGCTTTCGGTAATAGCCGCTTGAGCGCTAATCGCCTTTCTGCCCAGGCCATTAACCAGCGCCTCATAAGCTTTTTTAGTTCTAATCCAGTCTTTTTTTCTGTCCATGGCGTAAAACCGGCCCATAATAGTGGCGATGGCTTCACCGTTTTTAAAAGCTTTTTGAATATCCGTGATCAATTTTAACGAGGCATATTGCGGCGAATCCCGGCCATCAGTAAATAAATGCAAATAAACTTCTTCTACGCCGCTGGTCCTGGCTAAAGATAACAAGGCCAGTAAATGATCAGGGTCGCTGTGCGCGCTCATGCCGTTGGAAATCATGCCCATAAGATGCAATCTGGATTTATTTCTTTTAACCAGCCTAATCGCCTCGATGAAACTGGCATTTTTAAAAAAAGAACCGTCATTAATGCTGCGGCCGATTATGACCGCGTCCTGCTCAACGATTCGGCCAGCGCCCATATTCATGTGGCCGGCTTCAGAATTGCCGGCTTGCAACGGTGGCAAACCCACGAACTTGCCGGCAGCGTTAAGCTCGGTCTGCGAATATTTTTTTATTAGTCCGTCCATAGTCGGCGTTTTAGCTAAAGCGACCGCGTTGCCTTTATTCGGCTTAGCCAATCCCCAGCCGTCTAAGATCACCAGTATCAGAGGCAGGATGTTTTTTGGCAGTTTATTTAATTTTTCTTGTTCAGGCATATAAAATAAAAATGTCATTGCGGGCTTGACCCGCAATCCAGAAACTTATTCGTAGCGCCTAAATCTGGATTGCGGCTCGGAGGCCGCAATGACAATCACAAAATTTATTTTTCATTTTAAATTTTCTTCTATCTCCATCAGCCGATTATATTTCACTACTCTTTCACCTCGCGACAATGACCCGGCCTTAATATAGTCCGCGCCGACCGCCACGGCCAAATCAGCGATAAAATCATCCGCGGTCTCGCCGCTTCTATGAGAGACAATAATTTTATAATTATGCTGTTTTGCCAGCTTAACACAGGCCATGGTTTCCGATAAAGTTCCAACTTGGTTGGGTTTTATTAAAATAGCATTAGCCGCGCCTTCTTTCAATCCCTGCCGCAAACGGTCAAGATTAGTCGCGAATAGATCGTCGCCGACCAACATAATCTCCGCGCCCAATTCTTTATTTAATTTTTGCCAGCCGGACCAATCGTCCTCGGCCAAGCCGTCTTCAAGATAGATGAGCGGGTATTTTCTAAACCACTCATGATATAATCCGGCCAAGGTAGCCGAGGTATAACTTGATTTGTCTAATTTAAAAATATATTTGCCATCTATTTTATTGTATAATTGCGACGAACCTACGTCTACGCCTAAAGCGATTTGCTCGCCCGGCTTAAAGCCAGCTTTGATGATCGCGGCCATAATCAGTTCAATCGCCTGGATAGAGGAAACGATGTCCGGCGCGTAGCCGCCTTCAGAGCCCACATCCGTGTCATAACCGGCTTTTTTCAAAATTTCGCCCAAGACATGAAAAATTTCCGCGCCCATTCTAACTTTTTCTTTAAAGCTGGTTGCTAAAATTGGTATGATCATAAATTCCTGGAAATCCAGATTAGTATCCGCGTGTTTACCGCCATTAAAAATATTAAAACAAGGCGTGGGCAATTTGTAATTTGTAATTTGTAATTTGTAATTTTTCTCAATATATTCATATAATTCCACGCCCAGAGCTAAAGCGCCAGCGCGAGCGCCAGCGAGCGAGACGGACAAAATCGCGTTCGCGCCTAAGTGGCTTTTATTTTTTGTGCCGTCTAATTTTATCATGGCATTATCAATTTTTTCCTGCTCGCTAATTTCCATGCCAGCTAATTTAGGCGCGATTTTATCTTCCACATTTTTAATGGCAGTTAAAACTCCCAAGCCGCCGTAGCGCTTATTATCATGATCGCGCAATTCAACCGCTTCATGAATGCCGGTAGACGCGCCTGAAGGCACGCTAGCTTTAGCGCTTAGGCCGTTATCCAGTAAAACGCGGGTTTCAATCGTGGGATTGCCGCGCGAATCCAAAATTTCTCTGGCTATTATGTTTTTTATTTTAGGCATAAATTTTGACTAAACTTTTTTAAAAAATTCTCGTTCATCAACTTCCGCTAAATCTAAAATTCCTTTTAAGGTTCCGCGAGCCAATTCTTTGTGAAGCGGAATTATAGTAATAATTTCCCTGGCCTTTTCTGTTTTTTTAAGTTTAACATGACTGCCTTTTTGAGAAACAAAATAAAAGCCGAATTCTCGGCATAAAATTTTAATAACTTGTTTGCCAGACAAAATTTTAGGCATATTTTAATTCAAGCGAGGTAATTATGGGAGCTCTTTTAGAGAGATATTTCTTAAATTGAGGTTGACCTTCTAAATAAAGTTCAACCGCTTCTCTAAGATTTTCTTGAGATTTTTCAATGGTTTTTCCCTGGCTAACTACTCCTAATTCAACGCAACGAGCTACATACCATTCGCCCTCTTGAATTATAATTGTAGTAAATCTATAAGTCATAATAATTTTATTTTATTTTAGAATTATGCTTTTGTCAAATTACTTGATAATCAAAATATAAAATATACTTAAAAACTTTTTAGCTGCGACACTTCAAAAATCTGGTTGCTATATGACCCGCCAAAAGCCGTGCACCAAGGCGAATCGCCAAAATAATATTTATAATTTTTAACGCCGCATCTATCAGGATCACTGGTATTTTCTAACTGCGCGGTTAAATCATATTGCGCCGGATAACTGTTTTTGCCTACGTTGCCGTAAGCGTAAGAATAATTACCAGCGCCCCAGGGAATAGATGCGTTATTTATAGGATCAACCGGAATTTTCGGCAAAAATTCCTCTAAGCCGGCAATCCAATTGCCGCCGGTAGTACTGAAAGAATAACCGTTGCAATCCCAGCCGCAGCTAGCCGAAGGCGGATAATAATTATATTTGTCAAAATACATATCCAAAGCTTTTCTGATCTGTGTTAAATCGGCTTTTCTCTTGCTATCTCTGGCTTTAACCCTGGCAGAATTTAACAAAACCATAGCCGAAGTGGCTAAAAACCCGATAATACTAATAACAACTAAAAGTTCAATTAAAGTAAAGCCTGATTTTTTATTGTTGGTCATAATAATCTCCCACAAATCTACAAATCTTATTACAAATATTACGAATTCGTATCTTGCAGATTATTAGGGTTTAAAACTCTGATATATTTAACGCCATTTGGCATAAAATTTGCTAAAATTGCCAGCTTTAAACCGGTAATTTGCAAGTATTGTTTTACCTGCTCTAAATTCTGTTTAGAAAAATAATTCCCTTTTTTAAGTTCTAAGACAATTTTATCTTCTACAATAAAATCCATATAATTAATTGCTATTACTTTATCTTTTATGGCTATTTTATAGGCCGCTTGTCTTTTATATTTAATTTTTTCTTGGTTAAAGTATTCTGTTATTGCCTTTTCATAATATTTTTCTCTATAGCCGTAACCCAATTTATTATATACTTCAAACAAAATACCTACGATTTTATAACTTAAATCTTTATACAAAATTTTTTCCTCCTCCATATATTTGTAATATTCGTAGCTGATTTGTAGATTTGTGGGATCACAGTATCTCATATTCCACTGTAGCAATAATAATTATTTCATTACTGCCGGCTTCAACCGCCGGCGCCGCGCCGCCTACGCCCACAGCTGATTTATCAAGCGCGTAAAGCGGCGGCGGCTGATTGTCGCTTGATGATTCCGAAAAAGAGATAATTTTACCCAATTTAACGCCCACTATTCTTGATAAAGCTTCGGCCTTTTCCTTGGCCTGGGCCAAAGCTTTGGCGCGCGCTGCCTGTTTTAGCTGTTCCGGATTGTCAGTCTCAAAAGTTAAATTGCCAACCTGATTCAAGCCAATCGCGCCGGCCGCTTCAATAATAGCCGAAACTTTATCCATTTGCTTTACTTTGACGTTCAGGTTTTGACTAACTAAATAACTGCGCAAAGTTTGCTTGCCGTTGTTCCAGTTATATTGCGGCGAGATATAATAATTCGCGGTCTGAATATCTTTAGGATCAATTTTAAAATCTTTTTTTAGTTTATCTATAATACCGTTCATTTTGCCGGCATTGTCTTTTTGCGCTTCGGCCACGGTTGACTTCTCAATTGAATAACCAAGCTGTATTTTAGCCACGTCCGGCACGCCAGTTATCCGGCCTTCGCCGGTGATAGAAATGGAATGAGCTTGTTTCGGGCTAATGCCGATATAATTATGCTCTTTGGCCGCGTTCCAGGAAAGCAGGGCCAAATAAATCGTCCCCAGCGATAAGAACGCGCCGATAAAAATTGTCACGATTTTGTTGGGAATCATAAAATTAATTTTCAATTTTCAATTACCAATTTTCAATGAATTTTTAATTTATCAATTTTCAATGCCACGGGTTGAAAACTTAAAAATTATGACATTGGAAATTGTTTGAAAATTGAAAATTCGTAAATTGAAAATTTTTATTCTTTATTTCAATATTAAAATTTAATAATTTACATTTTATTCTAAAATTGGAATCTGTTCTTACGCTACTTAACTATCCCTTTTAACCCCGGCATCTTCTCGCCGCCCAAATACGCCAGCATGGCGCCGCCGCCGGTGGAAACCCAGTCAATATAATCAATCATTTTCACCATTTTCAGGGCTTCAATCGTCTCTTTGCCGCCCACCGCCGCGAAAGCCGGACCGGTGGCGCGAGCGGCGATAATTCTAGCGACAGCCGAGGTGCCATGCTTAAAAGCGGGCTCTTCAAATTTTCCTACGGGGCCGTTCCAGATTATAGTAGCGGCTTGGTTTAAAAAATGAGAATAAAGCCTGATAGTTTTCGGCCCGATGTCCAAAATTATATCATTTTTATCAACCCTATTAACTTCTTTAACTATAGCGTTTGGTCGTAGCGCTTTAGACGCTACGATAACATCTACCGGTAAAATAATATTTTTATATTTTTTCACTAAAGCCCGCGCCAGAGAGATACTGGATTGGTCAGCCAAAGATTTTCCTATTTTAAAGCCGTGCGCGGCGATAAAATTATTAGCCAGCGCTCCGCCGATTAAAATTTTAGACGATCTTTTTGCCAAATTTTTTATCAGCCTTATTTTGGTGGCCATTTTTGAACCGCCAATTATCGCGATCAGCGGCTGGGCCGGACGTAGAATTTTATGTAAATTTATTACTTCTTTTTCTAATAATAAGCCGGCATAAGCGTCAATATATTTTTTAATCGCGTTAAGCGAGGCGTGATTGCGGTGGCTTACGGCAAAACCGTCGTTAACGTAAATATCGGCCAAACCGGCTAAAGCTTTGGCGAATTTTTTATCATTGGCCACCTCCTCTTGGCAAGAGCGCAAGTTTTCTAATAAGACGATTTCCCCTGGCTCCATCCGGGCAACCGCCCGGCTAACCTCCGGGCCAAGGCAAGCGCCAAGATAATTTACTTTTTTACCCAATAATCTGCTTAAGCGAACGGCTATCAGCTTGGTGGAAAGTTTATTTTTTTCCGGCAAAGATTTATTAACGTCCAAATGAGTCATTATAATTATTCTGGCTTTATGCCTTAAGAGAAAACGAATCGTCGGCAAGGTAGCCACGATTTTATAGTCATCTTTGATCCGGCCGGCCTTGATTGATACGTTAAAATCCGCTCGTAAAAGAACTTTTTTACCGGTTAAACTTTTAGCATTTCTAATAGACTTTATGGTCATATATCACTCACTATTATAACATACAATAATAAAAATAAAAATTATTTCTGCTCGGCTAAAAGTACCTCAATTTCTTTTATAACGCCATCGCGCTTAATCGCTAAATTAATTTTATCCCCGGCCGCGTAGCTTTGAATAATTTCCGCCAAATCATTAGTTTTATCAAGCTCAATATTATCAACCGAAATTATAACATCGCCTTCTTTCAGGCCGGCTTTATCCGCCGGACTGCCTTTTTTAACCGCGGCATTTTTTAAATCATGATAAATAATTGCTCCTTTTTGCCAATAATTATTAGGTTGATCCGACCCGGCCAATGACGTTAAATTTATATAACTAACTCCCAGGCTTGGCCTGATTATAATTTTATTTTTAAATAAACTGTTAACCGCGGCCGCCAAATGCGCCATTGGCTCAATTTCGCCTTTACTATCAACTAGGCCTAAACCGTCGCCGGCCAAATTAAAGATAATCGCGCCCCTGAATTCCGTGGGCAGGCCGTTATTTAAAATCAATTTAGCGGAAAAATTATCGCTGGACTCAACCAGCCCGCCTTTTTCCTTAAAGCCGAGCACTGAAGAAATCCAGCCTGAAGCCGGCCAATTTAAACTAATAGTTAAACTGCCTTTCTTAATGTCCTGAATTTCCACGATTTTTTTCACCGGGAAATCTTTAGCCGCCACATGAATAAAATTAAAACCGGTCAGGCTATCGCTCAAGGCTTTATCAATTTGATATATTTTTTTGTCTTTGGTAATAACCGCGTAATCGGCATAAATTTTATCCAAAGCTAAAGCGGTTACTATCCAGCCGTCTGAAGTAATAATAAAACCCTGCCCGTCCGGCAGGCGGGCCTGCCCGGCCGCCAGCCCGACAGAGTCATTCGCCCGTGCCGGTACGGACGGGTTCTGGCGGGCGCCGCTTATTTTATAAAAATTATCCGGCGAAAAAATATTAGCCGGCTTAACTTTCTGCTTTTTATAAATGCCGACTAAGCTGGCGCCGGCCGAATCAATGATTTCTTCTATTTTTATGTCTTGCTGAACGATAACATTTTTAGCGTTGCTGATTACTATACCCTGATCTCTAAATCGACCGCGGGAAAAATCAAGATTGCCGAAAGCGGGAAGATTGTACGAGACATCAATCAGATAAGATCTGGCGACCAGACCGCCAATAACGCCGCCGCCGAGGCTCAAAATTAAAATAATTACCGCGAGAAAAACTAATCTATGTTTTTTAAAAAATTCTTTTAAATAATTCATATTAAAGCCATTTGGCTGTAAATAATATTAAAAATAAACTAACCGAACCTAAGATTAAATACATTTTTACCCTGGCCGCGTCTAATTTGTCAAGCAGCTTGTTTTTAATCAGGCCGCTAACCGCGTAAAAACAAATCGCCAGACAAAGTCCGGAAATATTATAATTAAAAGGCAAAAAGGAAATTGACCACCATAATTCAACTAAAATCAAACAGCCAACCAAGAGATAAGGCAAACCCTTTTTAAGTTCAATTTTATTTACCCAAATAATCTGATAAATAATTAAAGCGGCCGCGGCCAGCATAATCAGCGCCAGAAAAAAAATCGGTAAATTTAAAAACGATTGCAAGCCGTAAATCGCGGCTGAGAGAAGAAAAAAACTAAACCAGCCGGCATAAGAAGAGATATTCTCCAGACTGAAAGTCTCATAAGAACTCGGATTTAAAAGATAATAATAAATCTGGCGCAAATAAAAATATAAAAATCCTGAATTTAAAACAAGCAGTAATTGAATAACGAATTTAGAGCTTAAAAAAACCGAATAAGCTATAACGGCGGTAGCCATGACGGCCGGTAAAATTAGATAATTCCACCACTCTCTATCAACTTGGCTGGCTAAAGAAAACCGCCCGACCGCGAAAAATATCAATAAATTTATTAAAATAACGACCGCGTAAATCAGCTTAGGATAAAAAAAATATATTTCAGCCAAAGCGTAAATTGCTAAAGGTATAAATAAAGGCAAAAAGCGATTTAATGTCATGTTAAAGTTTTTAAAGGTTTAGTTATTCAGCCAGCTATAATCGGCTTTTAATTGACTAATCGCTTGAAAACTATCGCCTTTTTCCCGCTCATCTTTTTGGTTTAAATAATTTTCCGTTCTATTTAAGGCTAAAACAAATCGCAGGTGCAGTTCTTTAAATTTTACCGGCACTTTTAAGGCTAATAATTTATTTTCTAATTCAGTAATATTCTGCTGTGTAATATTATTATTCTTAATCAAGGCCTCATAAGCCAGAAAAAATTCCCTGGCCTGCAGTTTATAATTAGTTTCCAGCCCGGCCAGATTATCTGGCTTTACCTGTTTATTAACATTATTCTCCGGCTTAATTGATTCTGAAGTAAAAATTAAATATAAAATCAAAACCAATAAGATGCCTAATAATAATATTAAAATTTTTGATTTTTTAGCCATATTTAGATATACGAACTACAAATCCTATACAAATTTACAAATAAAATACAAAGTTAATTTTTAATATTCGTAAATTCGTAATAAATTCGTAATTCGTATACTTCATAAATCAAATTTTTTAGCTTCCATTTCCAGCCAATCATTTAAAGCCTCGTCCCATTTATAGGCTTTTAATTTATGAAATTTCTCGTCCGGGCTATAAATATAGTTAATGACCGTGGACGCGCCCAGCCGTTTTGAATACTTGGTTTTCTTATCTAAAATTACCGGCCGAGAAATAAATTCCAGCTTCATTCGGCCTAAGGGGCCGTTAAAAACTAGATACTCAATATCCGCGCCGCCCTCATCTTCAAAATGCTCCTGTCCGCTCTCTTCAACTTTAAAATTGTCTTTAATCTGGCCGGCTATTTCCCGCCATTTTTCCGGTAGCATATAATTATTTATCAAGTTAAAATTTTATGGCCGTAGCCCCGCAAATTGCGGGGCGCTATTAAATTTTATACTTGATACCTTATAATTTTTGCCCCGCAAATGCGGGGTTTAGAAAAAGTTTTTAAAGATTTAATAATAAGAAGCTTGAGTTTCCAGATCTCTCTGGCTATTACGCGCCACATCTTGGCTTATCAGCCCGTCTTTTAGCAATTTGCCAATGGCTTTATTCATGGTTATCATGCCGTCTTTTTGGCCAGTCTGAATAACCGAATACAGCTGGCCGATCTGATTATGCCTGATTAAATTGGCCACGGCCGAATTGTTAATCATAATCTCGCGCGCCACTACCCGGCCGCCGCCGAGCTTGGGCAGGAGCTGTTGAGCAATGACCGCCCGTAAAGTTAAGGCTAGCTGATTCAGAGTCTGCTGCTGCTGTTGGCGGGAGGGAAAAACGTCAACAATCCGGCTGATAGTTTCGGCCGCGCTTGAAGTATGTAGGGTAGAAATAACCAAATGGCCGGTTTCAGCCGCGGTTAAAGCCGAAGCGATCGTTTCCTGATCTCTCATTTCGCCCAACATAATTATGTTAGGATCCTGGCGCAAAGCATATTTTAAGGCCGAGGCAAAACTCATGGTGTCATGGCCCAATTCCCGCTGTTCAATAATACTTTGGTCTTCTTGAAATAAATATTCTATCGGATCTTCAATTGTTACAATATTGGCCCGCCTTTCTTTATTAATAATATTAATCATGCAGGCTAAAGTAGTTGATTTGCCCGAGCCGGACGGGCCGGTCACTAAAATCAGCCCGTCTTTCAAATGAGTCAGCTTGTAAATCACTTCGTCAAAACCTAATTCCGCCGGCTCGGGAACAATTTTAGGCACCAATCTGGCGGTTAGGCCGATTTTACCTTCCTGATAATGCAAATTAACCCTAAAACGGCAACCAAAAAATTCCTGGGAAAAATCCAATTCCCGTTTGTGCTCAAATTTCTCCATGGTTCTTTGGCTAATCAAAGAAATTATGGCCTGTTTTAAATCTTCATTTTCAACCACGCCATGGTTTAATTTAATTAACTCGCCGCTAATGCGCAGAGCCGGAATACTGCCGGCCGCCAAATGCAAGTCAGAAGCGTTTTGTTCAATCGCTTGTTTAAAATAAGAAGAGATATCCATAAAGTTATTATAGCATTAAAAGCTAATTTTTTTCAACCTAAGTCTGTTTTATCATGATTAGCATCATTTTAAATTTCTCCTCGGCTTTAAGCGCGTGCGGCTCGCCGGCCGGCATGATAATCATTTCTCCGGCAGACAGCTTGTGCTTTTGGCCGGCAATTATTATTTCAGCCTGACCGTCAAGCAAATAAACCAGAGCGTCATACGGCGCCGTGTGTTGGCTTAAACCCTGGCTTTGGTCAAAGGCAAACAAAGTAACCGTGCCGGCCGGTTTATTAATTATAGTCCGGCTGACCACGGTACCTTTTTGATATTCAACTAATTTTGACACATTTTCTTTTTTTGTCATAAAAACTATTTGTCATTGCGGCCTCCGAGCCGCAATCCAGAAACTTGCTCGTAGCGCTGAATACTGGATTGCGGGTCAAGCCCGCAATGACATAAGAGGTGTTATTTAACGGCTTTAGCAATAATTTTTACCGTTTTTTTATCCGTCACTAACGGCAAAATTTTATTTTTACTCGGTTTAATAATACCGGCCAAAGCCAGGGCCGCTTTAATTTTTATTTCGGTTGTTACCTGCCTGACGCGGCTATCCAATAGGCCGCGGAAAATACCGGGAAAAACCAGAGCGTTGTTAATCTGATTGGGAAAATCAGATCGGCCAGTGCCGACTATGGCCGCGCCAGCTTTCCGAGCCAAATCAGGCATAATTTCCGGAATCGGGTTGGCTAGGGCGAAAATAATCGGCTGACCGGCCATGCTTTTCACCATTTCCGGCTTAAGCAAATTAGCTTGCGACACGCCGATAAAAACATCGGCGCCAGCCACAGCTTGAACCAGCCCGCCTTTAATTCTTTTCTGATTAGTTTTTAAGGCGATTTCACGCTTGGCCTGATGCAAATTTTTCCGGCCGCGGTAAATAATTCCCTGGCTATCCAATAAAATTAAATTACCCGCGCCCGCGGCCAAAAGCAATCTGGCCACGGCCAGGCCGGCCGCGCCGGCTCCGTTTATGGTTATTTTCAATTTCTTCATATCCTTGGCCATAACTTTACAAGCGTTGGTTAAGGCGGCTAAAACCACAATGGCCGTGCCGTCCTGGTCATCATGAAACACCGGAATAGCCAGGGCCTTTTCCAGCCGCTCTAAAATCGCGAAGCACCTGGGCGCGGCAATATCTTCTAAATTTATGCCGCCGAAACTGGGCTGAATTTGCTGGCAAAATTTTATTATTTCTTCCGTGTCCGTAGTAGCCAGACAAAGCGGCATGGCATCAATACCGGCGAACTCTTTAAAAATCACGGCCTTGCCTTCCATAACCGGCATGGCCGCTTCGGGCCCTAAATTGCCCAAACCTAAAATCGCCGTACCATCAGTAACAATCGCCACCTGATTGGCGCGATTGGTCAACTGCCAGGACATTTTTTTATTCTGACCGATCGCCCTAGACACGGCGGCCACGCCCGGCGTATAAGCCAAAGACAAATCGGTTTTGTTTTTTAATTTAACTTTTGACCTAATTTCAATCTTGCCGCGATGTTTTTTATGCAAAGCCATTGATTTTTTAGAGTAGTCCATAAATTCTTATTGTCATTGCGGCTCGGAGGCCGCAATGACAAAAAAATATTATTTGAAAATTGTCCGCCGGCCGGCGGATTGAAAATTAAAAATTACTTAAGATATTTCCTCCCCTTCAGCTTCTCCGGCAAATATTCCTGTTTTTCCTTATAGCCGTAATCAGGCGAATATTTATAACCCTTGCCATACTCCAACTCTTTCATCAGTTTAGTAGGCGCGTTGCGAAGATGGAGCGGCACCGGCAGATTACCTAACTCGCGCACGTCAGCCGCGGCCCGATTGTAAGCCGTGTATAATTCATTGGACTTTTCGCATTTAGCCAGATAAACCACGGCTTGCGCCAGTATGACATTGCACTCGGGCAAACCGATAAAATGGCAAGCCTGAAAAACGGCCACGGCCTGCTCTAAGGCGCGCGAATTAGCCAAACCAACATCTTCGGCCGCGAACCGCGTCAGCCGCCGCGCGATATAAAGCGGATCTTCGCCCGCTTCCAGCATGCGCGCCAGCCAATACAAAGCCGCGTCCGCGTCCGAGCCGCGCAAAGCCTTATGCAGGGCCGAAATAATATTATAATGCTCTTCTCCGTCTTTATCATAAAGCAAAGGCGATTTTTGAAAAGCCTGCTTGATTATATCCGCGGAAATTATTACCCCCTCTCCTTTAGAAGGAGAGGGTTGGGGTGAAGTAGAAGCGTATTCTAAAACATTCAACGCCACGCGCGCGTCGCCGTTAGACAGGCCGGCCAAAAAATTTATAACCTGATCAGCTATTTTTATTTTCAGCTGGCCCAAACCTCGTTCTTTATCGCGCCAAGCTCGTTTAATGATCTCCGCGATTTCAGTCTGGCCTAGCTGTTTTAAAACAAATACGCGACAGCGCGACAGCAAAGCGCCGCGCACTTCAAAGCTGGGATTTTCCGTGGTGGCGCCGATTAAAGTAATTAAGCCTTTTTCCACGTGTGGCAGTAAAGCGTCCTGCTGGGCCTTATTCCAACGGTGAATTTCATCTATGAATAAAATAGTTTTCTTGTCCTCAATCGCATTCTCCCTGGCTTTTTTAATCACTTCTCTCAAATCTCTGACTCCGCTGGTAACGGCGCTAAAACGGATAAATTCCGCTTTGGTCGCGCGCGCGATAATCTGCGCCAAAGTTGTTTTACCCGAGCCGGGCGGCCCCCAAAAAATCAAGGACGGCACGTTGTCCGCGGCAATAGCCTGCCTTAACATTTTTCCCGGCCCCACGATTTCGTCCTGCCCTAAAAATTCCGCCAAAGTTTGCGGCCGCATCCGGTCAGCCAAGGGCGTTTTATTATTTTGCGCAATCATAAAAAATTACTTGCTTATATTTATCCTCCATTCCCGCCAAACTTCCTTTTTCTGTCCGCGTATTCTCTTAAAATCACCTCCGCGTCCGATTCTTCAAAATCCGGCCAGTATTTTTTCATGAAAAATAATTCGCTGTAGACCGACTGCCAGGTTAAAAAGCCGGACAGCCGCTGTTCGCCCGAAGTGCGCGCGATTATGTCCGGATCCGGCAAATCCGGCTGATACAAATATTTTTTTATCATGCCTTCATGCGCCTGCTCCAGCCCCACTTTATTTTTAATCATTTTGCGCACCGCGTCAACTATTTCCGCCCGGCCGCCATAATTTAAACAAAGATTGATAGTTCCCCGGCTATTGGTTTTAGTCTCTTGAATTATTTTTAAGCATTTAGCCGACAAATCGCCGGGCAATTCTTCCAGTCGGCCGCTGATTAAAATTTTATAGCTGTTGGTTTTGGCCAATTCGCGCAAATTAGCTTCAACCGCGTTTTCTAACAGCTTCATTAAATAATTCACTTCAGCCGGCTGGCGCCGCCAATTTTCCGTGGAAAAAGCAAAAAATGATAAAATTTTCACGCCGCGGGGAAAAAACCAGGCTGGCGCGCTTTTCATTTTTTCATAACCTATGAGATGCCCCTCAAAACTCGGCAAATTCCTTTCTTTGGCCCAGCGCCGATTGCCGTCCATAATCAGGCCGACGTGAACTGGTATATTTTTTTCTTTTGCTTCAGACATAGATGGAATTTAAAATATAAATCTCAAAATGAAAAATAAATAATAATGACAAATGACAAATATCCAATGACAAATCAATGTCAAAATCCAAATGTCAAAAAATAATTCATTGGAAATTAGTCATTGGTCATTGATTTGTCATTAGTCATTGGAAATTTGACATTCAAGAGAATTTTGCATTTTTAATTGTCATTTTTAACTTTGATTTTTACATTTTATTGCTATCTTACTAGCTTCACCAGCTTCACCCTGTCTCCGGCGCCGCTGATTATTTTAACATTACCGGCCGCCGTGTCAAACCGCCGCGCCAAAAATTTTATTAATTCCTGGTTGGCTTTGCCCTTAACCGGCGCGGCCGCTAAATCAATTTTAATCGTTTGGTCGGCCATAATTTCCTTGACGCCGGTTTTAGCCGCGCCGGGCCGCGCTTTTATTCTTAAATAAACTTCTCCGTTCTGATTAAAATTTTTAATAAAACTATTTAGCATAATTTATAAACTCATTAACCTGACCGTCGCTAATGCCCATGATTATACTGTCCGGACATAATAAACTGCTTAGCTTCTCTCGCGTTATGAGGTTGCCAGCCTGGATTTAATTCTTTCGCGTAGGCCGTATCTACAAAATCCCAGGTAAGCTTCTGGTCTTTATCTAAAATACCCCGCCATAAACCCCGGCCGCAGGTACAGGAGTATATTTTTTTAAAATCAGACGAAGCGCCCAGGCAATAAGCGTAATTATGAATATTTCCCGGCACCATTTGCTCCGGCAATGATTTTTCCCAGCTAGCGCCGCCATCGCGCGTTACCACGACATTTTCTCCATGATGGCCGACGATAAGATGATCGGGATTTGCCGGATCAATCAGAATATTTTCATAATTGGGCAAGTGACCGAAATTATAAAGCCAGCCTAGAAAATCTTCCGCGCTGTCGCCGCCTTCATAATTTCTAATTCCGGCCGTAAGCTCTTGCCAGGTAACCCCGCCGTCTTTAGTTTGAAAAATTCCTCCGTACTTGCCGGAAATTTGTTCCTCTGTCGAAAGCTGACCGAAAAACACATTTGAAGACGCTACCAGAACATTGGGATCGCCCGCGGACATGGCCAAGCGATAAGTATATTTTAATGAGCCGTTGCCAAGCGGCGTGAAATTACGCCCGCCATCGCTACTTTTAAATACGCCCGAGCCCAAGGCGGACGCGTAGACAATCTTTAAATTATCAGGATGAAATATTATAGAATAGACCGCGAAATCGCCTATGCCCCGAGCGCGGGTCCAGCTTTCTCCTCCATTATACGACTGCCATAGACCCTCGCCCGGCGGCGTCTCCGCCACCTCGGCCCCAACACCCGCGAGAATATGACTGCTGTTTTGCGGATCAATCGCGATTGATTCAATAAAGCCTTGTTTATTTTTTCCTGGCCGCTTTTTTTCCGTAAATCGGCTGCCATTTTTAGAAATAAGGCCAACCGCGAATTTATCTCCGCCAATATAGACGCGAGTAAAATCACGCGGATCAGGCTGAAGCGCGAGAACAAAATAATCAGTCGCTAAGCGGCCGTAGGTCTTGCCGGCATTTTTTGACCAATAAAACCCCAGCCTATCCCAAGTCCCGGCGTAAATTTCATTTTCATTTTTGGGATTGACATGCACTTCCCGCGTCGCCACGGAAATCATGCCCTTATTTAATTCTCCAAAAATTTTTCCGCCATCGGTAGAAACATACACGCCATTACCCCCGACGCCCACATAAATTTTTGCATTAAGGCTGGCGATTTCCCCAATCCAATCCGGAGGCAGTCCCCGCGACGCCATCTCCTTAAAAGAGCGGCCATCGGTTGAAACCAAGAGCTTTGGATCCGGGCTCCATGTTCCGACGTAAAGTTTGCTTCCGTCCGTAGCCAGGCCGGTAACCTGCTCAAGACCTGGCACTCTTTTCCAGGCTGAACCGTCCGCGGCCAGACGATACAAACTGCCGCCTAGGCGAGTATTAAATTGCAGTTGAGCGCCCAGAAAATAAAGAGTATTTTTAAAATTAACGAAACGGGCGGTTTTCATATCTTTAAGGCCAGTATTAAATGACGTCCAGCTCTTGCCTTTGTCAGCAGAAACAAAAACGCCATTTTCAACCGTGCCCAGATACATCTTTGATCCAAAGAAAACCAGGTGGTTGAAATCGTAGTGCCGATCAAATACAAAGCGCCTTTCCCAATTATCTCCGCCGTCAACGGAAACGACCAGCATGCTCGTGCCATCGTGCGCCTGGCCGGGAACATAGATTATTTTTGAGTCGGCCGGATCAAGCGCTAAAGTGTGCGCGCTGAAATTATCCGCCTGGATATCACCAAGCATTTTGCCGCACAGCCCTTGCCAGCGCGCGCCGTTATTTTCCGTCTTGGAAATACAGCCGATCATTTCCGGAACATAAGCGATATTCTTATTAACCGGATCCGCCACAATATCAAAGCCGCGGTTTTCTGAAATTCCGCGCCCGATTCCGATCTGCTGCCACGAATTATCTTTTTGCAGTTCATAAGCTCCGCCTGAATATAAAGACGCCCAAATCTTGCCTTGATGCGGAATCATTCTAATTACGGTTCCGCCCAGCGGTCCTGACGACTGCGCCCAGCCGAATTGGTCCGGATCAGCCGGAATATCGGATGATGCCCCGTTAACTATCCCGCCCGGCCGCCATAATTGATTTCGCGCCAGAAAAAAATAGAGCGCCAAAATTCCCAATGCGGCTAAGCAGATAATCATTGCTGTTAGAATTGACAATTTTATTTTCATAGATAAGACTTCTATTACTTTATTATATAGCTATAGCCAAAAAAGTAAAATATTTTAATAAAACTATTTAGCATAATACTATAAAAGCCGCCATAGCTTTAACAGTTTTTCCCTGATCGCGGCGGAAAGAAAAATAATTTTTATTATCATAAGTACAGCCGCCGAAAACTTTAAAATTTTCCGGCTTAAGCCCGGCTATTACTAATTGCTCTTTGACAACACCGGCCAGATCAATAAAAATCTTGCTCGGCCGCTTTCTTAAATGTTTCGGATAATCCCTAAATTTCGCGGCCACGTCAGGCCTTACCTCAAAATGGCATGATTTTATGTGCGGGCCGACAAAAACTTTTATTTGTTTAATGTCTGATTTATATTTTCCGGCCAGCTTTTTAATCAGCCTGGCCGGAAAATTCTTGGCCAGGCCGCGCCAGCCGGCGTGCGCCAGACCAATAACCTGCTTAACCGGATCGTAAAAATAAATCGGCAGACAATCAGCCGCGGTCACGGCCAGAGCCAAACCTTTAACATCAGTCATTAAGCCATCGGCCGCTTTGATTATTTTTCCGGCTTGAGCCGCGTTCACGCGGGCTATTTTCAACCCTTGAGCGACTTGCGCCCAAGCCATATCAGCCAATTCAATTTTTAGTTTAGAAAAAAATTTCTTTCTATTTTCTATAGTTTCTTTGTCTGGAGCGCCTTCAACTAATTGGCTCCCCGTCAAATAGTGTGATAGCTTAATATCCAGATCAGCGGTAAAAAAGCTAAAGTTATTTTGGCGATATAGTTGTTAATATTTTTGAAACCATAAGACACTCTTTTAATCATTTTTATTTTTGTATGGCAGCCTTC
>JACPHD010000028.1 GCA_016188785.1 Parcubacteria group bacterium
CCGGCCGCCAATAGCGTAAATCTTTTTGCCTATCACCACGCTGGCCAGGCCGGTGCGGGCCGTGGGCATGGTTGAGGAGACTAATGTCCAGTGGTTGGTTTGGGCCTGCGTTGCCGCGCTAAAAACAAAAAACCAGGCCAGCAGTATAAATGGTATGGTTAAAAGAAGAGTCCTCCTGGATATAAAATAGTTAGCGGGAATTGTCATAAATTAAAAATCGTTTCGGTAAGCTCGTTCTATGGCTTTAATATTTTTGTTAATTAAATTTTCATTGCCGGAAAATTTTTCTTCTATGGCTTGCTTAAGCGAGGCCAAATTGACTAGTCCGGTTATTTTAGCGAACAGGCCTAAAATAACTGTGTTAACGATATTTTTGCCGATTATTTCTAAAGCGATTTTAGTAGCGTCAATCGTATAAATATTGGCTGGCGGCAGGTCAATTTTAAGGTCTGATTTAGCTTTGGCAGTGTTAATGATGGCTATGGTTTTTTTGTCCGCGCCGGCCGTAATATCCATATTGTCCAGCAGGCTGGCATCTTGAATGATTAAAACATTAGGTTGATAAATTTGTTCCTTAGTCATAATCGGCTGATTGTCTATTCTAACGAATGATTCCACGGGCGCGCCGGTTCTTTCCACGCCGAAAGAAGGAAAAGCTTGCGCTTGTAAGCCACCCTTAAAAGCGGCGATGGCGATCAGTTCGGCGGCCGTAACTACTCCCTGGCCGCCGCGGCCATGAATGCGGATTTGGGTCATAAAATTATTTTTTAAGTTCCTCAATTATTTTAACAAACACATCATACGGTATATCGCCGGGGATTCTATGGCCGTTAATAAAATAGGTGGGTGTGCCGATATTGCCGAAAGTTTGGCCGTCTGATAAGTCTTTTTGAATTTGCGGCAGATATTTTTGCTGGCTTAAACAGTCTTTAAATCTAACCGTATCGGCGCCGGCCTGATTAGCTAAAGCCGTAAGTTGTTCGGCCGCGCTGACGCCTTGATTTTGAAACAGTTTGTCATGCATGGGCCAAAATAAGCCTTGTTCGCCGGCGCATCTCGCGCTTAAGGCTAATAAAGCGGAATAATCCTGCACCACCGGATAATCGCGCCAAATAAATTTAATGTCATTTTTGTATTTTAAGCTGATTTCCCTGATGGTAGGAAAGGCTTTTTCGCAAACCGGGCAGGCAAAATCGCCGAATTCAACAATAGTAATTTTAGCCTGGTCATTGCCTAGCCAATAATGTTGGCCGGCCGCGGCTTGGAAAATCGGGCCGCTTAATTTAGCCGCGGCTTGGCTTAATTCAGTTTTACCGTTTTTGACCGTGCCAATAAAATAAAAAACACCGATTGTCAAAACAAACAATATTGTGGCCGAAAAGAATAATATAACCGCACCCCGCCAAGTTTTATACCATGGCTTTTTTATATATTGCATTGAAATATATTATCTTTTAGATTATTATTAGTATTAGACTGGTAATATTATAACATCTATTTATGAATAAACAAAATTTTAGCGAGTTGGAGCTGGCAGCGGAAAAACGGCTTAAGGCGCGGGAGAAAAGAAAGCGGCCGCGCATGCGGGTAAGCGGCGCGGGCGTGAAAAAACTGCAGAAAATTATTATTGGCAAGTAGAGATGATTACAAAACTATTTCTACTGCCTCGCATTTGCGAGGCTATTTTTAGCTAAGACTTCGTCAAACTGCGCAAAATGATTTTCACCCCGCAAGATGCGGGGCTCAAATCATTTTGCTGGTTTTCCTCGTCTTAGCTAAAAATATCCCCGCCCGCCCACTACCGCAGGCAGTCGGGCAGGTAAATTTCGCTACGAAATAGTTTTGTAATCATCTCATAATCTAAATATTATTATATGGCTTTAGAAAAATATCAAGCTAAAAGGAAATTTTCTATAACGCCTGAACCTAAAGGTGAAGTGAAAAAACGCGGTTTATCTCGTTTTGTGGTGCAAAAACATCAGGCGCGTAATTTGCATTATGATTTTCGGCTGGAGCAGGAAGGTGTTTTAAAATCTTGGGCCGTACCCAAAGGCGTGCCGGAGCGTGCCGGCTTGAAAAGGCTGGCCGTGGCCGTTGAAGATCATCCGGTGGCTTATATAAATTTTTCCGGTATAATTCCTCAAGGCGAATACGGCGCCGGCGCCGTGGAAATCTGGGATAAGGGCAAGTGGCAGGCTCTGGACGGCGGTCTGGAGCGCGGCAGTATGAAATTCAGTTTGGCCGGAAAAAAATTAAAAGGCGAGTTTGTTTTAGTTAGACTGAAAGATAAAAAAAATTGGCTGATTTATAAAAAATAATTTCCTGTCTGATAAAGGGGAGTTAGAGGGGGGGGGGTAGTGGCCTATATTAAAATATTTAAGGCTAATTTTAGCCTTATTTTTTTAAAATCCTTGACTTATTAAAATAAATATGTTAATATACGGCAATAAAAGGAAATATTAACCTGATTTTTTATGTTTATGGAAGATGACAATAAATCTATTTTAGATCAAATAATGACTAATCATCAGGCCGAAGAAGCTACCAGGCTTGACGCGGTTGAAATAATTACTAATTTATTCAGCGAGCTTGACGACAGGGCGCGCGATGTTTTAATTAGGCGCTTTGGCCTCGCGCCAGGCGGCGGCAAAGAAATTTTAGAGCAAATCGGCAAAATACATAAATTGACCAGAGAGCGCATCAGACAGATTGAAACTGCCAGCATCAAAAAGTTAAGGCGGCCGGAAAATTTAGACAGTCATTTGAGCGGTTTAAAAAATATTATAAGCAATTTGCTGGAAGAACATGGCGGGTTTATGGAAAAGGAGTATTTGTTCAGCAATTTAGTTAATTTTTCCGTTGGCGGCGGCAAAAATAGCCAAGATGAAATAAAGCATAAGCGTCATTTTGATTTTTTAATAGCAAAATTATTGTCTGACGAATTTGAAGTTATCAGTGATTCAGAATATTTTAAGGAATTTTTTAAATTAAAATATCAGTCATTGGAGCATTTAGAAGCTTTGGCCAAAGAGCTTTTGGAAAAAATCCAAGAAATTAAAAAGATATTTAGGACTGAAGAGCTGGTTAATTTAGCCAAAGAGCTTCTGGCTTATAAAAATAATCAGGAAAAATTCAGCCTGGCCGGCAGTTTAAATGTTTCAGATATTTTAGCCAATGATTTGTTTAAAGAGCCGGCCGATATTATTAACGGCAATAAAGTGATTTATTCAATCCTGCGGGCGGCTAAAAAAATTGAACAGAATAAATTCGGTCTTTGGGGCATAAGCGACTGGCCTGAAATCAGGCCAAAAACGGTTAACGACAAAATTTATTTGATTTTAAAAAATAACGGCCAGCCCATGCATTTCGTCGGGATTGCCGATAAAATAGATCAAATAAGTTTTGACGGAAAAAAAGCCAACGCGGCCACGGTGCATAATGAGTTAATTTTGGATGAAAAATATATTTTGGTCGGCCGCGGTCTTTATGGCCTTAAAGAATGGGGCTATCAAAAAGGCACGGTAGCCGAGGTAGTTGAAAAAATTGTCGCCGAATCGGCTCAGTCTTTAAATCGTGAAGAAATTATCAGTAAAGTTTTAGCGCAAAGAGCCGTTAAAAGATCTACTATAAATTTAGCTTTGATGAATAAAAACAAGTTTGACATTACCTCTGACGGAAAATACAGTCTGAAACAAAGTTTTTAGTTGAATAAGTTCAGGCAAATGTGGTAAAATAGTAAAGCAAACCCCATTAGAAAGGTGTCGCAGTTAGAGTTTACCAGCGTAAGATTTCTAACGGGGTAAATCTTAACTATTTTTTTAGTTATGGACATAGTTATAAACTTACAGCCAATATTGGACATTTTTGATTTACCGGCTGATCAAATGCTGTTAAAGCTGTTTTATTATGTGGGCTGGATTCCGCTCGCCATTACTTTTATCTGGGGCGTGAGCCAGGTTTGGCTAAGGTATATCCGTCTGGCCTACGGCGCTTCGGAGAAGACTGTTTTATTAGCGATTGATGTGCCGCGCGGCAATGTCCAAACGCCTATGGCCGTAGAAAATATTTTTTCTTATTTGGCCGGCGCACACAGCACCAAGGATTTATTTGAAAAATGGTGGCTGGGCGAGTGGCAGCTTTATTTTAGCCTGGAGATAGTAAGTATTGGCGGTTATACGCAATTTTTAGTTTGGCTGCCGGAAAAATACCGCAACCTATTGGAAGCGGCGATTTATTCCCAATATCCGGACGCGGAAATTACTGAAGTCAATGATTATGTTATTGGCCTGCCGACCCATTTCCCGGACGAGGAATATGATATTTTCGGCAGTGAATTTAAATTAGTCAAAGACTCGGTTTATCCGATTAAAACTTATAAGCATTTTGAACATCAGATGGGCGAGCCGGAAACTCAATATAAAGATCCTATGGCTGCGCTAATGGATTTAATGGCCAGTATGAAAAAGGGCGAGCAATTATGGTATCAGATTTTAGTCATACCGATCAGCAGCGAATGGTCGGACAAAGGTGATGATGAAATAAAAAAGATTATCGGCGAGAAAGTCGCTAGAAATAATCTTATAGATAAATTTATTGACGGCCTGGTTAACTTAATGGGATATATTAGTGAGATGATTTATAGTTTATGGGCGGATATTGAAACCGCCAAAACAGAGGAAAAAGAGCCGCAATTTAAAATGATGAATTTAAAGCCCAGGCAGAAAAAGCAAGTTGAAGAAATTCAGGAAAAAGTCGGTAAGCTCGGTTTTGCCGTTAAAATAAGGTTTTTATACATAGCTAAAAAAGAAATGATAAACAAAAATAAAGTAGCTTATGGTTTTACCGGCTATATGAAGCAATTTAATTTTAATGATTTGAATTCTTATAAGCCGGACACGGGCGACGGCGGCACGCAGACTAAAGTTCGTTATGACCGGATTTTCGGCAAATATCGGCTTAATCTTAGAAAAAATAAATTAATGACCGCTTATCGATTCAGAAGCGATGCCCGCGGCCGTTTGCCGCATATTCTTAATATTGAAGAGCTGGCTTCAATCTGGCATTTCCCGGTTGAAGCCTCGGTTAAAGCGCCTTTAGTGCAGAAAGCGCCGGGCCGGAAAGCCGAGCCGCCGTCCAGCTTGCCCATCAGCATTGAAAGTACGGCTAAAGATTTGGAGGTTAGTTTTACGGCCAAGGCGGAAAATATTTTTGCTCCAGCCGGTAAAATAGATGAGAATAAGCTGGAGATTAAAGCAAAAGATTCGCCGCCGGATAATCTGCCCATAGTTTAGTTGAAAGTTAAAAAGTTAAAAAGTTAAAAGTTTTAACTTTATAACTTTATACTTTTTATATGCCAGAAGAAATAACCGTTTTCGCGGAAACTAATTTCCGCAATCAATACAGGCAGTTTGGCATTAAAACCGACGATCGCCGCCGGCATATGTATTTAGTCGGTAAAACCGGCATGGGCAAATCAACTATTTTGGAAAATATGATCGTTGATGATATTAGGTCGGGCAAAGGCGTTATGGTGGTTGATCCGCATGGCGATTTAGCGGAAAAAATTATTGATTACATTCCCTCGGGCCGGGTTAACGACGTAATTTATTTTAATCCGTCCGATATTGATTATCCGATCGCTTTTAACATCGTTGAACAGGTGGATGCTCATTTAAGGCATCTGGTGGCTTCCGGCTTAATCGGCGTTTTTAAAAAACTTTGGGCCGATTCCTGGGGGCCGCGGCTGGAGTATATTTTAAGGAACGCTATTTTAGCTATTTTAGATTATCCCGGCTCAACCTTATTGGCTATAACCAGGATGCTGGCGGATAAAAATTTCCGGAAAAAAGTTATTGAAAAAATTCAGGATCCGGTGGTAAAATCTTTTTGGGTTAATGAATTTTCCGGCTACGCCAATAATTTCGCCTCGGAAGCGGTTTCGCCGATTCAAAATAAAGTCGGGCAGTTTTTGTCCAGCGCGCTTATAAGAAATATCGTCGGCCAGGTGAAATCTTCAATTGACTTAAGAGAAGTTATGGATACGGGGAAAATTTTAATCATGAATTTAAGCAAGGGCCGGATCGGGGAAGATAATTCGGCCCTGTTAGGCGCCATGATGATTACTAAAGTTCAGCTGTCAGTCATGAGCCGGGTGGACATATTAGAAAAAGAGCGTAAAGACTTTTATCTTTATATTGACGAATTTCAAAATTTCACGACCGACAGTTTTGCCAATATTTTATCTGAAGCCAGAAAATATCGGCTTAATTTAATAATGGCGCATCAATATATTGAACAACTCGGGGAAATAGTTAAGCCGGCGGTTTTCGGCAACGTCGGCACTTTGGTTGTTTTTAGGGTGGGCGCGACTGACGCCGAGGAATTGGTTAAAGAATTTACCCCGGTTTTTACCGAAGAAGATTTGGTTAATCTGGCTAAATATGAATTTTACATTAAACTGATGATTGACGGAATTTCGTCTGATCCGTTTTCCGCCCGCGGCCGCGCGCCTTTAACCGAAGAGGAAAAAACCGGCAATAAAGAAAAAGTAATTAAGATTTCGCGCGAAAGATATGCTAAACAAAGATTAGTGGTTGAAGATAAAATTAACCGCTGGCACGCTAATAATGAAGAACCGGAAGATAAAATTGAGCCCAGCCCGGAAAGAAAAATTTTTAAACAAGCGCCAAAAAATCCCGCGCCGCCGGTTAGATTAAAAACGGAAAGTTTTCGCCCGCCTGCGCAGGCAGGGCCGCCGGATAATAATAAATATAATAAATATAATTATATTTGCAGCCGTTGTTCCAGGCCAACGCAAGTTTCTTTCGTGCCGGACGGGATTAGGCCGATTTTCTGCAAAGATTGTTTGAGTCTGGCCAAAAAAGAAAAAAAGCAGGAGCTGGCAGGCCGGTTAGAGTCTAAAAAACGGGAATTAGCCGGCCTGGCGGTTAAACTCGGGCCGAAAGAGATTCTTAAAGATTTTTCCCCGGTTAAAAATCAGCCGGCCGCTAGTTTGGGCCAGGCGCTTAAAAGCGGACCAGTTGATTTTCAGGGGAAAAAAATTGAACCAAAACATTCTGATAAAACCGAAAAATTCGGCGTTATTATCAAAGAAAATGAAGATGTAATTTTAAATGGCTAAAGCTATGCGGAATTATTTTTTAAGTCTTGACAATATTTATGATCATTATCCGGCCTTAAGCAATATCGCTATTAATGATTATCAGTTGCTTACCGTTGTTTGGAATATTTTTTTAGTTCTATTGCCCCTAGTGTTTTATATATTTCTCAAGTCGTATTGGCGCCGCACCGGCCTAGTAAGATTTAGCCAGAGAGCGGCGGCGGCCGTTCTGTTTATTTTCTGGCTGTTATTTTTTCCCAATACGGCTTATATTATTACCGACGTCAGGCATCTTTTAAACTATTGTCCGCCGGATTCGCCGAACCAAGTTTGCTCGGCTAACGCCTGGATGATTATTATTTTTTTTACCTATGCCAGCTTTGGCTGGGTTTCTTTTTATTATCTGTTAAAACTAATGTCCAATCTGGCAGACGAAATGTTTAACCGGCCCAGCCCCGGCCTTTTCGCCGCTTTGCTTATTCCCCTAACTTCTCTCGGAGTATTGATCGGCTTATTAAACCGTTTTAACAGCTGGGATATTTTTCTTTTTCCGCTTTGGTTTTTACGGGTGTTTTCGCTTTATTTTTCCAACCTAAATTATTTTATGGATTGGCTTATTTTTACGTTTTTTCTTTACTTGCTCTATTTCGCCGGCGATGTTATATTTAGGCCGGTAAAAAAATAATATATGCGATATTTAAAAATAAGCCAGGCGACCGATCTAGTCGATGTTAAAGATAGGCGGCTTTACCGTCTGCTGGAAATTTTACCCGGGTTTTTATCTTGGGCCACTTTGATTATCTTGCTGGTATTTTCCGCGCTTAAGCCGGTTTGGACGGCTTATTTTATAATTGCTTTTGATGTTTATTGGCTGTTTTTGGTAATCTATTTGGGCCTAAATCTTTTCGTCGCTTATTTAGGCATGAAAAGAAATATAAAAATTGACTGGCGCGAGCAATGCGAAAGCCTGCCGCCTTCCCGGACCAATAATTTAAAGTGGCCGGATATTATTCATTTAGTGCTGTTCCCGACTTATAATGAAAGTTTGGCAGTTATCAGGCCGAGTTTTGAGGCTCTTGTCCGGGACGGCTATCCGACCGACAAGATGATTATGGTTTTGGCCATTGAAGCAAGGGCCGGCCAGGAAGCTATGGCTAGAGCCAGGGTAATTGAGCGTGAATTTAGCGGTAAATTTAAGCATTTTTTGATAACTGTGCATCCGGATAATATCGCCGGCGAGATTAAGGGCAAAGGCGCTAACCAGGCCTGGGCCGGCCGGCAAGTCAAGCGAGAAATTATTGATAAGTTTAATTATGATTATGACAAAATTTTAATCAGCGTTTTTGATATGGACACGGTGGTTCGGCCTGGTTATTTTTATTGCTTGACCTATAAATTTTTAACCGTTCAGGATCCTTATCGGGCGAGCTTTCAGCCCATCCCGGTTTATCACAACAACATCTGGCAAGCGCCCTTTTTCGCGCGCGTGGCAGCCGCTTCCAACACTTTTTGGCAGATGATGCAGCAGATTAGGCAGGAAAAGCTGGCGACTTATTCTTCGCACTCCATGACTTGGCGGGCTTTAATGGAAATTGATTTTTGGTCAACTAATATGGTGAGCGAAGACTCGCGCGTTTTTTGGCATTGCTATTTAAAGTATAAGGGCGATTATCGCGTTGAGCCTTTATATTTTCCCGTGTCGATGGATGTTTGTATGGATGAAACTATAATACGCACCATGAAAAATTTATATAAACAGCAAAGGCGCTGGGGCTGGGGCGTGGAAAATTTATCTTATTTAATGTTTAATACTATCAAGGAGAGAAAAATTCTGCCCGTGGGCAAAATGATTAATAAAATTTTAGTTCAGCTTTATGGTTTTAATTCCTGGGCGACTAACGCTTTAATCATCGGCGTCATCGGCTGGATGCCCATGATTTTAGGCGGCGACCGTTTTAACGCGACCGTTTTGTCTAATAATTTGCCGGTAGTATCGCGAACTTTAATGACCGTGGCTATGATCGGCCTGGTTTTTTCCGCTATTATTTCTTCTCTGCTTTTACCCAAGCGGCCCAAGAAATATAGTTTTTATAAGAGTCTGGCCATGGTATTGCAATGGCTGATTTTACCGGTTAGCATTATATTTTTCGGCGCCATCCCCGGTCTGGAAGCGCAAACCAGGCTGATGTTCGGCAAATATATGGGTTTTTGGGTAACGCCCAAGGCTAGAAGATAAATTTTCAATGACCAATTTTCAATGAATGATTAAATTATTAAATTTTCAATTGAAAATTATAGCATTGAAAATTGTTTGAAAATTGTAAATTGATATTTGAAAATTAATAAAATATGCTATAATACAACTATATGATTGAAGGCGTCGTAGTTAAAAAAATAAATAAAAATATTGATTCTAGGGGTTGGCTGGCGGAATTTTTCCGACAGGACGAGACGACTTACCGGCCGGCGATGGCTTATGTAAGTCTAACTAAGCCGGGCGTGGCGCGCGGGCCGCATGAGCATAAAGAGCAAAGCGACGGTTTTGTTTTTATGGGGCCGGGAAATTTTGCCTTGCATTTATGGGACCGGCGGGAAAATAGCCGGACTAATGGCGAATATTTAAAAATTCAAGCCGGAGAAAACAATCCGGTTTTAGTTATTGTGCCGCCTGGCGTCGCGCATGGCTATAAAAATATTTCAGACGTAGACGGTTGGTGTATAAATCTGCCGGATAAATTATATCGCGGTCAAGCAAAAAGGGGAGAAGTTGATGAAATAAGATGGGAGAATGAGGCGGAAGGGAAATATAAGATATTATAAATTTTCAATTTTCAATGACCAATTTTCAATGAATGATTAAATTATTAAATTTTCAAATGAAAGTTATAACATTGAAAATTGTTTGAGAATTGAAAATTGAGAATTGAAAATTATTATTTATGTCTTGTCTTTTCTGTAAAATTATCGCCGGCCAAATACCAAGCTATAAAGTCTATGAAGATGAAAGTACGTTGGCTTTTTTAGACATCAATCCGGTAAATCCGGGGCATACTTTAGTTGTGCCTAAAAAGCATTTTACTAATATTGAAGAAGCGGACGAGCCGACGGTTTGTCAAATTATAAAAATTGTGAAAAAAATCGGCTTGAGTTTTAAAAAAAATTTGGCCACGCCCGGTTATAATCTGGCGGTCAACAATGACCCGGCGGCTGGACAAATTGTGCCGCACTTGCATTTTCATGTCATGCCAAGATTATTGAATGACGGACTAAGGCCCTGGCCGCAAAAAAAGTATCAGGCTAATCAGGCCGAAGAAGTTTTAAATAAGATTAAGATTAAATGAAATTAAATGAGGTTAACTTTTAATTTCTCTCTATGTTTGTTAAAATGAAATAAACTAACAAAATTATGAGCGAAAGAAAATTTGAACAGACGATAAGCCCAAACCAAGAATTTCTTGAGCAAGAAGTTAAAAAAAAATCTCTAGAAACTAGAGAAGTATTAGGTACTCTTGAAAAAGAAAAAACTGATGAACATAATGTTAAAGAAATAAATCTTAGTGGTAGGGGAAAATTTCGCAAAAGAAAAAAAACGGATGAGTTTATCGAGAGGCATGGCGAAATAACAAAACGGAAGAAAAAACACACAGGTAGGAGCGTTAATTCGGCTCGCCCAAACAAAGATCAAGCTCATGCTGCCAATAGATATAGGCAGTTACAAAGTGAACTAGCTGATTTCGGCGCCAGTCATATAAGCGAGTGGCCAAAAGTTCTTGACTTGGATACGCCGCTTGAAGAAAAAAATAAAATTGAACCTATTGGTGAAATTGATTTAAAAAGTTTAGACCGAATTTTTTCTTACTTAGAGGGTGACTTAAGAATTTCTGACAGAACAAAGATTGAGAGATTTGGAATTCTTAAAGATGGCCTTGAACGATTAAAATCTTTGCAGTTAATGAGTGTTGCGGAAGCGACCGAAGCTATCCGTGATTTCGGATTAACCCCCGGTGCCTATAGCTATCTTGCCCGCCGTCTTGAATTTTATCAAAAGTATATTAGCGGAGAGGCAACCAGAAAAGTGAACACCCAGAAAGGGGATTATAAGAAACAGCAGTATGTTGACGTGGTCAAGAAAGAAGTACTTGATGCTTCACAAGCTAGTCCGGAAACAATTAAACTCGGTGTCATTAGAGATATTTATTTTGCGGCGATGCAAGGCACTCCGGAGATGGGTGCTGTGAAAGTTGCCACCAATAGAATCAACAGAGGAATAGAAAGAAAAAAACAAGCTAAGGGAGAAACTTCGAGATCTGCACAAAGTCCAGTAAAGAGCGTGGTTCAATTTCACGGATATTATTCTGGAGTCTTTAAAGGATCTCTAGGACTATATCCTGAACTTAGTCAACTCTATAAGGAATGTGGCCAAGAGATTAATAAACGATTTGCTGATAAAGGTTTGGATGAAAAAGAATTGGAACACAAAACAGTGTTGCTAACTGCCCGGAGATTAGAGGGCGCTTTTAATTACAATGGAACACTGAACACCTCTGCATCTCCTTACAATGCCCCATTTAAAGAATCGATCATCGTAGGACAATTAGGCCATCAAGTTATGCGCCAGATGCGAGGAATGAGGGGCAAGATTCAAGAGACAAATTTCAGAAATGTTGAAAGATTTATTGGAAAATCTGGCGACAATCGGTACGGATACGAAAAAAAGAAACTCGATAAGGATGTTAAGACTTTTGAAGATTTTACTTTTTTAGAGGAACATGAGCAAGCGGAGGAAGCGGCCGAACTAATGACTAAGCAGAAAAATGGTGAAGCAATTCAAAGAGCCAAGTTATGGTTTGGCAAAGAAACTGAAAAAATAAATCGTTGGCTTGAGAAATCCAAAACCAAGATAGCTGGGTATGATATAACCGAAGAAGAAAGAGATTCTATATCCGCATCAGTTAAAAATCGCTACAATAAAAAAGTTTTTGATCTCCAGCAAGAATATCAAAATGAGATAGCTCGATTGCAAAATCGGACACCGGAAGAGCTTCTGAGAGTGCTTAAAGAAAGACAGACCGTCGTTAATAAGCGATTTGAAAAACGAAAGAGCTTAGCCCAAAAAGCTTTGGATTTGCACTTCCATTTTAATCATGAGGGCCGTCATCATAATAGCAAACTTTTTGATCAAATTGATTGGGTTAATGACGCCCCATTTGGAGTTATAAAAAGAGCCCATCGAGCACTGACTGCAGGTGTAGATGATCAAACTATAATGATGCGAGCGCTAGCCGAAGTAAACGGTGAGTCAGCAGACGACCAAAATCCGGAGAAATTTATTGTAAATATGCTTAAGTCTGGAAATCCAATTAAAGTAGCACAAAATTTTGAAAAATTTTCCGGAATTACTCCAGATCAGCATTTAAATATTTTACTATCAATTATTGAAAGTGGCTGTGGCAGAGAAGCGGTTGAGAACTTGAGTAAATTTACTGGTATAACTGCTAATGATCATCTCCAGATCGTGCAAGCCTTGAATGCGTCCGGTGCTGGAAAGACGGTTGTCTCCAACCTTGAAAAATTCAACGGAGTCAAACCTGAAGATAAAAGAGACATATTGTTCGGTGTTATCAAAGGTGGCGGAGGATATCAAGTCGCTCAAAATTTTGAAAAGTACTCTGATTTTTTTAGTGAAAAAGATCACAGAAATATCGTATTGGAGATAATTAAATCGGGCGGAGGGTATTATTTGAATAATAAGAGGGTCATAGATAAGTTTACGGGCTTAGAGGAGGGTCTAAGGCAAGTTATTATAGCCGGTAAATACGAAGCCCTACCTCATGTATTGGAAGCAGGGTTCACGATTGAAGAAATCACAAGATTCCCTTTCCTTATTTCTCCGCTGGTTTCAAAAATTATGGGAAAATCATTTGAACTCAATCGGGCATCCGAGGAACAAACACAGTCACCGCAGTTAAAAGAGAAAAAATTAGTTATTGAACAGATTTTCCCCAAAAAAGAAAAAGTTACGAGAGATAATTTTGAATCGCGATTAGTCCGAATAGACGACTTGTTAAGCGAAGTTGAACAATCAACCAGCGGTAAATGTTTATTGGAGGAAATTAATAATCTTTGCAGCGAAATTGATAACGGATTAGAAAATCAAAAACGAGAAGTAGTAGGATGGCCGATTGAGCGTAAAAGAAAAGAGGCCGTAGATTCCAGCGCTTCATTCGTGTCTAATTTATTATCAATGGATGAAAGTCCTATAATTCGTACTCTTTCTGCCTGCAACTTGAGTACGTCGGAAGCTTCGTTGCGACGGTTGGCCGAAAATGATAATGACTACATTAGAATAGTGATAGCAAATAATCCTGATGTTTCTAGTGCTATTCTGGATCGAATATCAGAATTAAGCAGGGAGCAAGAGGTATTAGAAGCGGTAAAAAGCAATAAAAATGTTTCAATGGTAACTAAATATAAAATAGAGAATCAAATGTAGAAAATTTTTTCTAAATTTTTCCCTTGATCACGGAGAACTAATATAATAAATAAATTTACGCGTATGAAAAAATCAACAACAACGTTTCCGAATGCCGCAATGCCGCTTGATATGCAGGTTGACATTCAAGCGCCAAAGCCGCTCGGGGTAACGGCCAAGGTATTCATCAGCGAGGCGATACGCAAATTATTCCTCTACGATCAGCCGATAAAGTGCGATGCCAAAGGCCAGGACAGCAAAGGTAAAAAGATAGCCGTAGATACGGTGGGCCGTTGGCTGTTTGGCGTACCGGGATACGAGGGACATACCAGGGTTGTGCCGGTAGATAATAAAGTCCTTCTCTACTATCCCAAAGAGTCTCCAAAGGTCGTGCATGAATTGATCGCTTCACTTAAAGAAGCGGTAGAAACAGCTAAATAATTTTACATATA
>JACPHD010000027.1 GCA_016188785.1 Parcubacteria group bacterium
CCGCTGGTGGAAGCAGCCGTAAAATTAAGTCGCGCTCGTAAATTGGGCGTCATCGGCACCAGGGCCACGATAAGCTCCGGAGTTTATAAAAAAGAGCTGGAAAAGTTAAGAAATAATTTGGAAATTTTTCAACAAGCCTGTGCCTTGCTCGCGCCTTTAATTGAAGAGGGCTGGATCGGCAAACCGGCAGCTAATATGATTTTAAAAAAATATTTGCGGCCGCTTAAGCTTAAACAGATAGATACTTTAATTTTAGGCTGTACGCATTATCCTTTAATGCTTAAAAATATTAAGCGCATTATGGGCCGAAAGGTTAAAGTAATAAATCCGGCCGTGGCGGCCGCGGAAAAATTAGCTGATTATTTAAAGCGGCACGGGGAAATTGAAAATAAACTGGGAAAAAACAAAAAATTAGTTTTTTATACGACTGATGATGAAAAAAAGTTTAGGCAGTTAGGGGAAAAGTTTTTGGGCAGAGAGATTGGGGAAGTGAGAAAAGCCGTGTTATAAATTTTCAATTTTCAATGTTCAATTTTCAATGAATTTTCAATAATCTAATTTTCAAACAAATAATTGAATGATTTGAGCATTGATTGAAAATTGGTTATTGAAAATTGAAAATTATTTTATGTATATCTTAGATAAAATAAAAAAAAATATTGCTAAAGCTGTCATCCAGGCTTTAAAAAAGAAATTAGTTAAGGCCGCTGATTTAGTCTATCCGCCTAATCCGGAATTCGGCGATATTAGCCTGCCGTGCTTTAATTTAGCCAAAGAGCTTAAAAAAACCGCGGTGGAAACCGCGGAATTTTTAGTGGGTAAGGTTTCAGCCGATAATATTATAGCCGTTAAAGCTATCGGCCCATTTTTAAATTTTACGTTTAATAAGGCTAGACTGGCGCCAGTCGTGATTGAAGAGATATTAAAGCAAAAAGAAAAATACGGCCTGAATAAAAATGGCAAAAATAAAATTATTATGGTTGAGTTCGCCCATCCTAATACTCACAAGGCTTTCCATATCGGGCATTTAAGAAATATCTTAACCGGCGAGGCCGTGGCCAGAATTTTACAGGCTAACGGCTATAAAATTATCCGCGCCAATTATCAGGGCGATATCGGTCTGCATATTGCTAAATGCCTGTGGGGCGTTAGTCAGCTAAAAAAAGAATATCAGGCGGTTAAAAGCGAACCGATTAAAGCTCGGGCTGAATTTCTCGGCCAAGCTTACGCTTTGGGCAGTAAAAATTATGAGGCTAACGCCGAGGTGAAACAGGAAATAATTGAACTTAATAAAAAAATTTATAATCAAGATAAAGCCGTGATGCCTATATATAAAATCACTAGAAAATGGAGTCTTGATTATTTCGCGGCGATTTATAAAAAACTAAATACTAAATTTGACCGGCTTTATTTTGAGTCAGAAGTTTTTAAGAGCGGCCGGGAAATTGTTTTAAAAAATTTAAAAACCGGCATATTTAAAATGAGCCAGGGTGCGGTTATTTTTGAAGGAGGGCAATACGGTCTGCATAGCCGCGTTTTCATTAACTCCGAAGGCAATCCGACTTACGAGGCTAAAGACATGGGATTAGCCGAACTGCAGTTTAAAGAATTCCGGCCGAATAAAATTTTACATGTGGTCGGGCCGGAGCAGGCCGAGTATTTTAAAGTAATTATTAAAGCTCTGGAAATAGTCAGGCCTAAAACCAAAGGCCGCGAAGCGCATCTTCGTTACGGCTGGGTCAGGCTAAAAGAGGGAAAAATGAGCTCGCGGTTGGGTAATGTGGTTTTAGGCGAGTGGCTGTTGGACCAAGCTAAAAAAGAGGTTTTAGAAATTATGAAAGGCGCGCGCGGGCCTGCCCGTCCGGCAGGCGGGCCTGCCTGCCGGACGGGCAGGCTTAAAAATAAACTTGAAGTGGCGGAAAAAGTATCTTTGGCCGCGGTAAAATATTCTATTTTAAAAAATGGCTTAGACAAAGATATTATTTTTGACTTAAAAGAATCGGTAAGTTTTAATGGCTTGTCCGGGCCGTATCTGCAGTACACGGTGGCGAGGATACAGAGCATTATGCGAAAATCTCAAATTACAAATCCCAAATCACAAACAAATCCCAAATCCCAAATCCCAAATTATAAATTAGATGATACCAAAGAACAGGCGATAATCCTGAGGCTGGCTAAGTATCCGGAGGCGGTGGAGGCGGCCGGCAGAAATTATGATCCGTCGGAAATCGCCAAATATTTATTTGAATTAGCGCAGGAATTTAATAATTATTATCATAGCGCGCCGATTTTAAAAGCTAAAACCGATGTCCGGCGGGCCAGACTGCTTTTGATTAGCGCGGTCAAGCAGACTCTGGAAAACGGCTTAAAATTATTAGGCATAGAGACGGTGGAGAAGATGTAAGCAGAAATTTTCAAACAATAATATTGTTATTGCGGCCTCCGAGCCGCAATCCAGATTTTAGCGCTCTGAACAAGTTTCTGCCGCGCCCGCAACGCCTTGCTTGCAGGGCGGGTGGGGATTGCGGGTCAAGCCCGCAATGACAAGTTAAACCTTTTCGCAATAACAGAATGAATTGAAAATTAATGAGCTTTATTATCAGTGTAATAACAAATTTTATTATTAACACCATCTCCGCCTGGGGATATTTGGGCGTGGGCACGCTCATGGCGGTGGAAAGCGCCTGTGTGCCTTTGCCGTCGGAAATAATCATGCCTTTCGCCGGTTTTTTAGTCGCGCAAGGTAAATTCAGCCTGCTGGGCGTAACTTTAGCCGGCGCTTTAGGTTGTACAGTCGGCTCTGGTTTAGCTTACGCGGCTGGCGTTTGGGGCGGGCGCGGCTTTATAGAAAAATACGGCAAGTATATTTTAATATCGCATCATGATTTAAAAATAGCTGATAATTTTTTTAATAAATATGGTTCGGCCGCGATTTTTTTCTCGCGGCTTTTGCCGGTGGTGCGCACTTTTATCTCTTTGCCGGCCGGCTTGGCTAAAATGAATTTTAAGAGATTTATTATTTATAGCTTTTTAGGTTCAGTGCCCTGGAGCTTTGGTTTAGCTTATTTAGGCAAGAAATTGGGCGACCACTGGAATACGCTCGGAGTTTATTTTCATAAGTTTGATTTGGCCATCGCGGTGATTATAATAGTGGGCGCGGCCTGGTATATTAGAAGGCATCTTAAAAGTTTAAAATGTAAAAATTAAAATGTAAAATGACAGTTGAAAAGGCAAAATCTTTTTAAATCCCAAATTACAAGCTCCAAATTACAAACAAACCATAAATAACAAATACTAAAGATAATAAATTTATTTGGCTATTGGTAAATTAGAATTTTGATATTATTTGTAATTTGTTATTTGTAATTTTAAATTTTGCCTTGTCATTTTAATATTTTACTTAGATATTGTCCAGTGTAGCTTTTTTTATTAGCGGCGACTTGGCGCGGCGTGCCAGTGGCCACGATTTCACCGCCTTTATCGCCGCCTTCCGGCCCTAGATCAATGATCCAGTCAACCGATTTTATGACATCTAAATTATGCTCAATAATCAGGACCGTATTACCTTTGTCAACTAATTTGTTCAGAACCAGCAAAAGTTTTTTAATGTCGTCAAAATGCAGGCCGGTGGTGGGTTCGTCTAAAATGTACAAAGTTTTGCCGGTGGCGCGGCGGGACAATTCGGCGGCTAATTTTATCCTCTGCGCTTCGCCGCCGGACAGAGTCGTGGCGGACTGGCCTAATTTAACATAGCCTAAGCCCACCTCGTGAAGAGCGGCTAATTTTTGCTCTATAGCCGGGATGTTTTTAAAAAAATTCAGGCCGGTTTCAATCGTCATATTTAAAACATCAGAAATATTTTTTTCTTTATAATGAATTTCCAGAGCTTCTTGATTATAGCGCCGGCCGCGGCAGACTTCGCATTCAACATAAACGTCGGGTAAAAATTGCATTTCTATTTTAATCAGGCCGTCGCCATGGCAAGCCTCGCAACGTCCGCCGGTCACGTTAAAAGAAAAGCGTCCGGCCCGGTAACCCCTGATTTTAGCTTCGGGCAAAGAGGTGAATAAGTCGCGGATCGGCGTAAAAGCGCCGGTGTAGGTGGCCGGATTAGAGCGCGGAGTGCGGCCGATCGGCGACTGGTCAATATTGATTACTTTATCAATGTTGGCCAGGCCTTGGATTTCTTCATGTTTGCCCGGCGCCGTTTTAGCGCGATAAAATTTTTGGTTCAGGGCGTTGGCTAAAATGTCGGTCATTAAGGTGGATTTGCCCGAGCCGGAAACGCCGGTGATGGCGATAAACTTGCCTAACGGAAACTCTACGTCTATATTTTTTAAATTATGTTCGCTGGCCTTTTTGACGGTTAATTTCTGGCCGTTGCCATTCCGGTATTTAGTGGGCGCTAAAATGAATTTTCGGCCGCTTAAATATTGGCCGGTTAGAGATTTAGGATTTTTTTTCAGACGCGCCGGCGGGCCCGCGGCCACGATTTGGCCGCCATGTTCGCCCGCGCCCGGACCGATATCAATCAGCCAATCAGCCGCCAGCATGGTGGCTTGGTCATGCTCAACCACGATAACCGTATTGCCTAAGTCGCGCAGTTTTTTTAAAGTAGCGATCAATTTATTGTTATCTCGGCTGTGCAGGCCGATGGACGGCTCGTCTAAAATATAAATTACACCCATTAAAGCCGAACCGATTTGCGTGGCTAGCCTGATGCGCTGAGCTTCGCCGCCGGATAAAGTATTGGCCGCCCGCGAGAGAGTTAAATAATTTAAGCCCACATTAGATAGAAAATTCAGGCGCGCGGAAATTTCCTTTAAAATCGGCGTCGCAATTTTTTTAGCGCGCGCGGAAATAATTTTTTCCTCCGCCAGTTGGTTAAAGAATTTTTTTTCCTGGTCAATAGTTTTTTCCGAGATATCATAAATTGACTCTCCGGCGATTTTTACGGCCAGTATTTCCGGTTTTAAGCGCCGGCCGGAGCAAGTCGGACAGACTAAAACTCTCATGTATTGCTCAATTTCTTTTCTGACATAATCAGATTCGGTTTGAGCGAAGCGACGTTCCAAATTAGGGATGATGCCTTCAAATTCAGTGGTTAGTTCGCCGGAAAAACGTTCGCTTTGATAGTTAACGTTATAATTTTTTTCGCCTGAGCCGTAGAGCACTAGGTCTAATTGCTTTTTGGTTAAATTTTTAACCGGCGTATTTAAGTCAAAGCCTTGGGCCTGGGCCATCGTGCCTAAAATGCGCATCAGCCAGCCCTGGCCGCCGGCCGGGACATGCGCGAGAGCGTGGATGGCGCCCTGGGCGATAGTTAAATTGGGATTGATAATCAGTTTGGGGTCAATTTCTAATTTAGTGCCCAGGCCGGCGCAATCCGGACAGGCGCCGTGCGGCGAGTTAAAAGAAAAATTGCGCGGTTCCAGTTCTGGCAGATTGATGCCGCATTTAGAGCAGGCGGAAAGTTTGGAAAAGGTGAAATCTTCTTTGGCAGAAATGGTTACCAAACCATTGCCTAATTCTAAAGCTTTTTCCACGCTTTCAGTCAGCCGCGCCAAATCTTCTTGGTCGCGAGTGACGGTTAGGCGGTCAATGACGATTTCCACATTATGTTTTTTTTGCTTATCCACGTTTAAATCGCGGATTTCTGCCAGCGAGTAAATAATATGGTCGTATCTTAAACGGCTATAGCCGGCTTTGGCCACGCCGTCCAACAAACTTTTGTGCTCGCCTTTTTTGTCTTTAATTAAGGGAGCTAAAATCATAATGTCCTGATTTATGAAGCCGTTAATAATTTGACTGATGATTTCATCAATTGATAATGGTTTTATCAGCTGGCCGCAGATCGGGCAATGAGGCACGCCGACGCGGGCGTAAAGCAGGCGCAGGTAGTCGTAAATTTCCGTGATCGTGCCTACGGTGGAACGGGGATTATGGGAAGTGGATTTTTGGTCAATGGAGATAGCCGGCGACAGGCCGTCAATGGAGTCAACATCAGGCTTATCCATCTGGCCGATAAATTGCCGGGCGTAAGCGGATAAAGATTCAACATAACGGCGCTGGCCTTCGGCATAGATCGTATCAAAAGCCAGAGAGGATTTACCCGAGCCGGACAGGCCGGTCAGGACGACTAATTTATCGCGCGGAATTTCCACGTCAATATTTTTTAAATTATTAACGCGCGCGCCTTTGATTTTAATGGAGTTGGACATAAAATATATACGAATTACGAATTTTTTACAAATTTACGAATAATAATGGATACGAATTACAAATCCTATACAAATTTACAAATACTAATAAAAAATGTTTTTTATTATTTGTAAATTTGTTCCGCCAGCCGGCGGATAGATTCGTAATTCGTATTAGTTAAAACAATGCAATTCATTGTATATTAAAAAATCGCTCTTGGCAAGGGCTGATTGAAAGTTTTTTCTAAAAGTGATAGGCTTATTTTATGGCAAATTATTTATTTATTTTGTTTTTTGTTATTTTAACCTTCGGCTTAGCTGCAGTGATTTTTCTTTTGCTTAAGCGCCCAGGCTCGGGGGACGGGGAAAAATTAGCGGCCATGATGGAGCGATTAAGCCAGTTAGGCGAGCAGAATCGGGAATTAAGGCAGTCTATGGATGGCAGGCTTACCGAAACCCATCGCGCTAATCAGGAGCAAATCGGCCAAACCACGAAAATTATTCAAAACATCACCGGCCAGTCGGCCCGCTTGATCGCGGACGTGGCCGAGAAGCTGACTAAATTAGACCAGACCAATCAGCAGGTAGTTAATTTTTCCGCCCAATTGCAGAACCTGCAGGATATTTTAAAAAATCCCAAACAGCGCGGCGTGTTAGGCGAATATTTTTTAGAAGAGACTTTAAAAAATGTTTTGCCGCCCAATTCTTATCAGATGCAATATTGTTTTAAAGACAATACAATCGTGGACGCCGTGGTTTTTGTCAAAGAAAAAGTTATTCCGGTGGATTCAAAATTTTCTTTGGAAAATTATGAAAAGATTTTAAATTGCCGCCAGGCCGAAGAAAAAGAAAAATTGGAAAAATTGTTTAAGCAGGATTTAAAACTGCGGATTGACGAGACAGCCAAATATGTTAAGCCCGGCGAAAATACCATGGATTTTGCTTTTATGTTTATTCCCTCGGAAGCGATTTATTATGATTTACTAATCAATAAAGTCGGCGCGGTGCAGGTTAATACCCGCGATTTAATTGAATACGCTTTTAAGGAGCGCCATGTTATTATCGTTTCGCCCACTTCGTTTTTGGCTTATTTGCAAACCGTACTTCAAGGCTTACGGGCTTTGCAGATTGAAGAGAGCGCCAAAGACATTAGGCGGCATGTAGAAATGCTCGGACGGCATATTTTAAGCTATGATGATTTTATGAAGAAATTAGGCATTAGCATGTCCGCGGCGGTTAATCACTATAATAACGCTTATAAGGAATTTAAGAAGATAGATAAAGACGTGGTGAAAATCGCCGGCGGTGAAGGGAAGATTGAGGCGCTGGCGATTGAGAAGCCGAGAGCGGAAGAAATTTAATTTCTAATTTCTAATTAACCTAATTTCTAAAATTACAAATAACAAATTCCAAACAATATCAAAATTCTAATTTACCAATATCTAAAATAAATATATCGTTTAGGCTTTGTTATTTTGAATTTGTTTGTGATTTGGCGTTTGTGATTTGGAATTTTATTAGGCATTGGGGTTTGATTAGGTCAATCGGAGTAATTAGAAATTTGGTATTTTTTTGTAATTTGGATATTGAATTAAATTTAAATATATATGCAGTTTAATGAGGGAAATGAATTTAATCTAAGGGAGGCAATCATTAAGGTGATTGCCTTTTTTGACCTGTTTGATTATGCTTTAACCGATTTTGAAATATGGCGCGTGTTAAGCCTGAAATGCCAGTTGAGCGATGTAGCGGAGGCGTTAGAAAGTTTGGGGCAAATAGAAAATAAAAACGGTTTTTATTTTTTAGCCGGCCGGAGCGAGATTATTTTGGAGCGCTTAAAGCGCTACGATTTTACCAACAGAAAATTTAAGCGCGCCAGGCTGGCGGCAAAAATTTTTAGATTTATCCCCTGGATAAAAATGATCGCGGCAGGTAATTTACTGGGCGCGCATAATTTAAAAGACGAGAGCGATATTGATTTTTTTATCGTGGCCGAGGACAAGCGAGTTTGGTTGACTAGATTTTTTTGCGCTAGTCTGGCTAAATTCTTAGGCTGGCGGCCGCGAGCCGGCAATTCGCGCGATAAGATTTGCTTGAGTTTTTATGTGAGCGAATGGGCGATGGATTTATCCGGGGTGATGCTAAAAAATCCCCCCTATCCCCCTCCGCCAGCTGGCGGATTAAAGGGGGTTGATAACATAGATATTTATTTTATTTATTGGCTGGCCGGGCTGACGCCGCTTTACGACGTCGGTGGCGTGTATCAGAAATTAATTAAAGTCAATCAATGGCTTTTTGACAGCTTGCCTAATTGGCGGCCGATTTACCCGGTTAAACAACGGCAGATTAAGCCGGTTTTAGGTGAGTTTTATCATGACCTGGCGGATTTATTACTGGGCGGCCTGGAACCGCAATTTAAAGCCCTGCAACTAAAATTATTGCCGTGGCGGTTAAAAAATTTAATGAATCAGGATAGCCGGGTAGTGATTAATGACAAAATAATAAAATTGCATGCTAATGACCGGCGAGAGGAATATAGGGGAAAATATGAAGAGACGATAAGAGAACTAAAATAATGACAAATGACAAATTTCCAATGACCAATATAATTTATGAAATATCTAGAAAAAATAATTGAGTATGGCTTGTATCTGCTGGTTTTTCTCTTGCCCATCCAGACGCGCTGGATTATTAGGCCGGGATTGACTGAATATCAGACGTATAGCTTATACGGGACGGATATATTGCTGATATTTATTTTATTGTTGTTTATAGTTTATAAATTTTCAATTTTCAATTTTCAATTTTCAAACAATTTTCAATTAATAAATTTTCAAACAAACTCAAAGCTCGGGTGGCTTATTGGCGGTTTAGTCGTGATTTCGTTTGTTTCTATTTTTTTTGCTTTAAATAAATGGCTGGCGCTTTATAAGTTCGGCTGGCTGATTTTAGGCGCGGGTTTGTTTTGGCTGGTGGTTAGAGTTAAGCCTAGCAGAGCTAAATTATTCTGGAGTTTGTTCGTTGGGTTGGCGCTGCAAAGTTTATTGGCGATTTGGCAGTTTTTTACGCAGACGACGTTTGCCAATAAGTGGCTGGGATTAAGTCTGCATCAAGCCGCGGAATTAGGCGCGTCGGTTGTTGCCACCGTGGGCGCGGATGGAGTGGGTGAGCGTTGGTTAAGAGCGTATGGCGGATTGGATCATCCGAATATACTTGGCGGCATACTTGCCATAGGAATAATTTTAACTATAAATTTGATCATAACTTATGAAAAAAGTTTTAGAATTACGAATTACGAATTACGAATTACGAGTAAGATGCAAGAGATTATTTTATGGATAATGTTGGTTTTATTTTCCGCGGCGTTATTTTTTAGTTTTTCGCGCACAGCCTGGCTGGCACTCGCGCTGGCGCTGGCGGTTATGATGATAGGCGCGGTTAGGAAGAAAAATTTTTTGGCGCAAAAAAATATCTTACAGGCCGTTTTAATTTCCGGCTTAATTTTTTTTATTTTATTTTTTCAGTTTCCCAATTTAGTTGTGACGCGGCTCTACCTTAATGACCGGTTAGAGGCAAAGTCAAATAATGAGCGGCTGGAGTCTGCAAAAAATTCTTTAAGCATAATTAAAAAAAATTGGTTAGCCGGAAGCGGTATTGGCAATTATACTTTGGCTCTAAACAGGCTAAAGCCCGGACAAGAAAGTTTTTATTATCAGCCGGCGCATGATGTCTATCTGTTAATATTAAGCGAGACCGGAATATTAGGTTTTATATCTTTTCTTGGGCTGATAGGATACCTTATAATTTTCAATTTTCAATTTTCAATTTTCAAACAATTTTCAATGAATAAATTTTCAAAAGCTGCATTAGAAACTAGAAATTGGAAACTAGAAATTGGGAGGAATGACGATGGTATGAGTGGGGTAGCTAATTTATCTGTTTTAACCGCGGTGGTTGTTCTTATGGGCTTTGATCATTGGCTTTGGAGTTTGCATTTCGGCGTGTTGTTTTTTTGGTTAGTTTTAGGATTGATAGCAGATAGTGAAATAGAGAAAAGTTGATAACCGTTTGATAAGACTAATAATCAATTTAGACTAAAATTAAAGTAAATTATAAATATACTTTTAGGTGGAAAGAGGAGTTTGTTGAAGTCTATATTCGGTTTAAATTTTTGAATTTCTGCCTGTGTGGGCAAAGAAAGAACCTTCGGTGACAGCTAAATCCATAAAATTGTCTTTGTCGCACTTAATTGTTTGAAAACTTAAAAAATGAAGTTTTGTTATTTGGACCGCAAGCAGAAATCCCTTAATTTAGAAATTTTTATCTTTAAGTTATTTTTTAGCGCTTGGATAGTCTTCTAGTAGCAGTCTTCCTAAAAACTGTGGATAAATCAATTAAAAAATGTTTTAATAAATCGCCAAATTTAAAGCGATTTTTTTATTAGTTAAATTAGTTTGAAAAATGTTAAATAACGGGCTTTAAAATTTAATGTAATATAAAATAAAAAATAAGCGCTGCCCAATTAAATCAAGATTAAAAAGCCGCAAAATTAATTTAAAAATTTTAGATTAAATAATGATATAGTTTTAGATGTTTTTATGCTATAATAAAGTCAGATAAATTGATAACCGTTTGATAAGGTGAATAATAAATTTACACTAAAATTAAATAAATCTATAATAATGCAGTTCTTGAGCTAAACAACTAAAAATTGGCTCAAAAAATCAAGCATCCCCATGCGTCGATTACCATCTGATAGTTACAAAAAATTAATGCCCCTGAAAAGGATAGCTGAAGCTAGTTCTTATAGTTTTGGTTATGTTTCTATATTGGTGCAAAGAAAGAAGTTAAAGGCAAAAAAAATTGGCAATAAATATTATTCAACCCAGGAATGGTTTGACCAGTATTTAGAACTGCATGCGCGGGATGAAAAGAGGCTGTCGCCGGCCGCGGCCCGAGGACTGTCGTCCGACCAAGTTTCAGAACAATCCGCTTCTGAAGCCATAGCCTCGGCCAGATTAAAAAATCGGATTGATAATTTAGTGGAACAGGCGCTGAAGGATAAGCTGGTCGGACCGGCCATGGTTTTAGAAGACAGCCAAATAGAAAAAAAAGATATAAAGAACTGGATTGCGGGTCAAGCCCGCAATGACAACACTGCGGAATGGATTGCGGGTTCCGCCGTCGCTGAAGCTTTGGCGGACAAGCAAGACCGCAATGACCAGGTTGTTGTGGAAAAAGATTTGGCCGGAGTTTTAAATGATAAAATTTTTTCGCCTGAAGCCATGCTCTTCGCCGATTTAATTGAGCCGGAAAAAAAATTAGCTGTAGTCTGGTCAAGCAGTCTCAAGCGGGAAGAAAAAGACTTAAAAGCCGCGGTTAAGGAAATTACAAAGAGCGTGAAAACGAAAAAAGAAAAAATTGTAGTCGCAAGTAAATTTGAAATTAAAGTTGTACGAAAAAAAATATTTGGCGCGTTAAAAAGTTTCTGGATTCCCGCCCGCCCGACTGTGTCGTTCGGGCGGGCCTGCGCGGGAATGATGAGAGGGATTATGGTAGTGGCAAGGATGGCGGAACTCCTCGCAATGACAATAGCGGTATGGAGAGGGTTAGTCGCGAAGCTATCGGTTTATTTTGAAAAAATAAATTGCCGTTTAGGCAATTGCGGGAAAATCGTTAAGCGGCATCCGTTGACTTTTAAAACTTTGGCCACTAGCGCGATAATTTATTTGGCTATATTTTCTTTTACTAATTTAGCGCCTTCGGCCGCGGCCGAATTAAGCTTAACCGCCGGGCGCGGTTTTAGCCGGGCGGCTGGACAGATCAAAGGGCTGGCCAGGGCAGCCGCTCACTCTGAATATCTTTTTCAGTTGAGCCGGCCGTTTGAAAAAGTTAAGGAGCTGGCCGGACGTCCGGAGGTAATCGTTCCGGGCAAGGTTTTAAGTTCAAAAATAAAAATTTCATTGGCCGACCAGCTAACCGGATTAACCGGCCGCTCTGAAGCCGCCAGTCTAAAACTGGAAAATAATTTAAAACAACGTAATCGAGTTTTAGTCCGCCGTTTAGCCGCGGTTAAAGCGCAAGCGTTTTTTATTACTGATTTTTGGAGCGGACAGTTGAACGCGCCAGTGGCTAACATAAAACTGGCCGCGCGATTTCTGCCGGCGCGCACCGCTCGATTAGGCGGGGAGATGATTACGGCTTTAAGAGGCTTTTTGAATTATCAGGATGAATCGGTGAATGAGACAGATAAATCTCCCCGGCCACCCTTTGTTAAAGGGAGTAAAAAACAAGGGAGGGTCGCCGGAGCAGCGGAAGCGTCGGTCGAGCCTCTGTTTATGCCGCGCCTTTTAGCTTTAGCTAATACGACTTCGCGCCGCGGTCAGGAAGCTATCAATCAAGCCAAAGACAACGCGGCCGCGACTTTAGTCAATACGGCCGGCCGCCAAAAAGAATTGTCTTTAAGTTTTGGCAAGAAGTTGGCAAAACTTACTTTAGCCAGCGCTAAAGGCCTAGGACTGATTTCGCGAAACGGCCAGCAAAAATTAGCCGGGCTGGAAAATACCATTAGTCAAACCAATCAATCAGCCCAAGCATATAATAACAGCGGCGCAAAATATTTAGTTAGCGAAGCCGGCCGCTCTTTATGGTCACTGGGGAATATTTATGCAAAAATTATTGACCGCCTTGTTCCGGACAGTCTGAAAAATAAATACGCCAGGTTGTACTTGCCCGCCGGACAGGCGGGCGAACAGCCGCCGGTTGTGGTGGAGAAAGAAGTGGTAGTGAAAGAAAAAACTACGATAGTGAAAGAGCGGCCGGCGGTGAAGGCTGGCCAGAAGGCCGTAGCGCGGCCGGATTCTATCGGTCGCTCCGCTCCCTCCAGAATGACAGATAGTAATTTGTCTATCACCGGCAACGCGGCTATCGGCGGCGAGTTAAATGTTTCCGGCCCGGCCAAATTTAAAAATAAATTAACGGTTTTAGGCCAGGCTAACTTTGAGGCTGACGTAACCGTGGCCGCGGCCTTAACCGCTAAAACTCTTTTAGTTACCGATTATGCCCAATTCGCCGGGCCGATTAACGCCAAAGACTTAACGGCTGATAATTTAACCAGCCGGAATAATTTAACCGTAGTCGGCGGCTCGTTTATCGGCGGCAATGAATTAGTTAGCGGCAACCTAAAAGTGGCCGGCACTCTTCAGGCCGGTCACACCGAGTTTTCCAGCTTAGGCGTAACCGGCCAATTAGGCGCCCAGAGCTTGTCTGCCGGCTTGGGCGGCTTAGCCGTGAGCGGCAACGTTCATCTAAACGGCGATAGTAATATAATTACTGGCAATGTGGCTTTGAATAATATTTTAAACATTAACAAAGAAACTCCAGCCGCTTTAACTGTTGGCGACGGTCTAGCTAATAATTTCATAGTTAACACTAAAGACGATGTCATTACTATAGCGGCCACTCTGAATTTAAGCGGCAATACCCAGTATGCGGGCAACCTGGATTTAAACGGCGTTTTAGATTTGGATACGGCTTCTACTTCAGCTTTAACCGTGGGCGACGGTACGGCTGATAATTTTAAAGTTGACACGGTTAATGACATTATCACTTTGGGTTATAGCTCAACTACGGATCAAATAAACATCAATGCCAAACAAATTGCTTTAAATTCCGCTAGTACTACTACGGTTTTATTAGTCAATTATGATGGCACCGGCAATATCGTGCAGATTTTGGATAATGGCGTTAACAGATTTAATCTGGCGGATAACGGCAATATTATCCAAACCGCTTCTACCACCGGTTATGCTTATGTTTTAAATCAGGCCGGAACCGGTGGCGGTTTACTAGACGTGCAAGATCAGGGCGCATCAAGATTCAGTATTGCCGATCTGGGAATTACCAGTTTAATCGCCAGCTCTACAACCGGCACGGCTTTAAGCATCAGGCAGGATAGTACCGGCGATATTTTAAATTTATTTGACGGCGCTAATGAAGTTTTAACGGTTTTGGACGGCGGCAACGTCGGCATTGGCACCACTTCGCCTCTTGCCAAACTATCTATCCAAGGCGCGGCCGGCGCTAATGTTTTAGAGGTAGCCAGTTCCACTGGTCAAAGTCTCTTAACCGTTAATAATACGGGGCAGTGCGTGACCGGAGATACATTATTATCTGTCATTCCGGCCTCCGAGCCGCCCCGCAAAATGCGGGGTGGATTGCGGGTCAAGCCCGCAATGACGAAGCCGGTAAGAATTGATCAAATCAAGGGCGGAGAATATGTTTTGTCTTTAAATGAAACCAGCGGTAAATTAGAGCCGCATCAGATTGTTGGTCTTTTAGATATGGGCGTTAAGCCGATTTACAAGATTACCACAGCCTCGGGCAAAACCATTAGGACCACGGAGAATCATCCGTATTTAACAAAACAAGGTTGGCAAAAAGTTGCCAACCTGGCCGAAGGCGAAGAAATCGCGGTAGCGAAAGAAGAGTTAGAAATTTTTGGGATGATGAAAAAAAATCAAACCAAAAAGAATCAACAGAATTACACCCATAATAATATAGAGAATAAGATCGCTCATAATAACTTATTTATCGCGGCTGTTAGTTATAATAATATAGCCGATAATGAGAACAATACCTATTATAATGTAGGCGATAAGAAGATTGTTCATAATTTTGAATTAGGTAGTAATTTAAGTCCGATCAGTAGAGTAAATATTGCCAAAATAATTCCGAAAGAAAAAGTCAGCAGATTAAAATCTTTACCGGCGATTCCAGGCGCGAAAATAGAAACAAAAGTTGAACCGACCAGTAATTTTGACAGATCAATTAAATATTCCGAAATTTTTTCCAATTGGGATTCAGTTAATTTCATAAACAATAGTAATTATAGCAACAGTAGCGATGGAGTGTCAAATGAAAATGCCGTGACTGACGTTGAATTCGTCCGCATCATCAGCATTGAACTCCTCCCGCCCGAACAAGTCTATGATATAGAAGTAGAGGGCACGCATAATTTTGTGGGCAACGGTATTATTGCCCATAATACCTATATTTACGGCAATGTCGGCATCGGGACGACGAGTCCCGGCCAACTTCTGTCAGTCGCCGGCAATGGTTTGTTTAACGGAAACATCACCGCCTATGGTGGTTTTACCGGCGCTTCAATCACGGCCACTTCGTCTCTAACCATTTCCGCCAGCGACACGGCTTCTTCGTCCGTCAATAATCTTTTAACTTTGGAACATTTATCATCGGCTTCCGGAGGTTTAGCCGGCCTTGGCTCGGCCATACTGTTTAACGCCGAAGACACGGGCGGCTCTTCCACTTCAACCGCCCGCATCCTCTCGGCTCTGTCTAATGTTTCCACCAGCTCGCCAGCTTCTTATCTGGCGTTTGAAACAAAAAACACCACTGGCGCATTAACTGAACGGTTAAGAATTATTTCAGACGGCAGTCTGGGTATTGGCACAACTTCGCCTTTAGCCAAACTATCGGTGCAAGGCACGGCTGGCGCTAATGTTTTTGATGTGGCCTCGTCTACCGGCCAGAGTTTGTTAACCGTTAATAACACGGGACAGTGCGTTACCGGTGATACGAAATTAAGAAGACGGAGGCGCAGAAAGAAAAAAGGCGGCGGC
>JACPHD010000030.1 GCA_016188785.1 Parcubacteria group bacterium
CGCGCCTGCTTTTATTATCAGATCGGCCGCTGTCTAGGTATTTGCGCCGGTAAAATAACTAAACAAGAATATTTAAAACAGGTAATCAAACCGCTGATTTTATTTTTACAAGGCAAGAAAAAAATGATAATTAAGAAGTTAGAAGCAAGAATTAAAAAACTGGAATTAAAAAACAGAGAGACAGAAGAATTGGCAAGGCTAAAATACGAGTTAAAAAATATGAATCAGGCGCTGGCCAGTTCAAGAATTTTGAGCGTGCATGAAAAATACGCCAACGACGTGGTGGAATTAGCTAAAATACTGGCCTTGCCAAAAATCCCTGAAAGAATTGAAGGCTATGATATCGCTAATATTTTTGGCAAAGCGGCCGTAGGCTCAATGATCGTATTTAGCCGCGGCCAGCCGGATAAAAGCCAATATAGAAAATTTAAAATTAAAATCGGCCAAGGCCAGGCTAATGATGTTGGCATGTTAAGAGAAATTTTAGAAAGAAGATTTAATAATAACTGGCCCCTGCCAGACTTAATTATAGTTGACGGCGGCAAGGCGCAATTAAATGCGGCCAGCCGAGCTTTAAAAAAATATAATTGGCAAATTCCAATTATAGCCATTGCCAAAGGCCTTGGTCTGCGTTCAGCCGCGGCGCCGGACAAATTATTTTTCCCCGGCCAAGTTAAACCGCTGGAATTGCCTTTGGCTTCACCGGCTTTGCACTTAATCAAGCGCGTGCGCGATGAAGCGCACCGGTTTGCTATTGGTTACCATCGGAGATTAAGGAGTAAAGCGAAGTTTTTATAAATAAAGATTGTAAATCCGATTAAATATTGGTAAAATTAAGATAAGCCTTTTTTATTTGGAGAAAAAGAATAATCTATTTATTTAATAATTGACAAATTTAATAGCATTTAATAATATTTAAAGTCATCTTTGGTAATGTTAATTATTATGGTATAATAAAAATATGAGCATTCCCCTGCCCAAGCTAAAGGCTATTATTAGGTATTTCTGCACAAATACTAATAATATTTTTTTGGGAAAGGTAAAATTAATGAAATTATTTTACTTTCTCGATTTTTTACATGTCAAAAGATATGGTACGCCTATTACATATGATGATTATGTAAATTTGGAAAATGGCCCCATACCTTCAAAAATTTTAAATTTAATCAATAGCGTCGTTGATAATGATGAAAATGCGATTTTGTCAGATACTTTAACCATAGAAAGACCGGAGGGAACTATAATGCAGAGGATAAAATGTATAAAACCATTTACCGAGGATGACAAAAGATTTTTTTCAAAAAGGGAGATCGCAATATTAGAAGAAGTATGCGCGAAATACGGCAATGAAACAACCGATGTAATTATTAAAGCTTCACATAAAGAGGCGCCATGGTTATTAACGGAAGAAACAGAAAAAATACCATATTCATTGGCGGCGGGCGATGAAGATTGTTTAATAAAAAAAGAAGATATAGAATTATTAACATCAGTTTATTAATTTTATGGATGGTTTAAATCTTTTTGGCACGATAATAGAATGGAAAGGCAGTAAATATGTTTATTTAATAGAGGTTGGGCAAATAACATACTTAGCTAAAATTGTAGAAGACAAAGCAACGGCAAAGTAATTAATAATGCGGCGAGAATTTGTTGAAAATAACAGTTTGCAAGGAGATTTTAATTTTCAAAACCGCTTAAAGAGTCCATTATATTGTTTTGTTGTTTTAAGCACCATTGATTTTGAAGGCACTTTGGCATTATTGCACAAACTGGGTTATGATTCTACTTCTTCTGCTGATTTTTCAAATCTGAATAAACTAAATGAAGAGGATTTAAAGGGGCTGAAAGAAGAAATTAAAAACAACGAAGACAGTATACCTAAAGAAGTGGTAGATTATATAAAGTCTTTAAATTAATAATTTTTTTATTGTTAAGATATTTTAATGTATAAAATTAAATAGATTGAATTATGCTCTCGGGTAATTTAGATTCAATCTGGCGCGGTATCAGACCGTGTTTTTTATTATACAGTTCTTGAATGCGTCGTCGTCGTTTAGTCTCGTTAATGGCGTAGCGCATAGCCGGCGTAATTTTATCCGCGTACATAATGACTTGACCTTCAAGGTGGCGGGCGGCCCGGCCCATAGTCTGAATTAGCGAAGTTTCATTGCGCAAAAAGCCGGCTATATCCGCGTCCAAAATGGCGACCAGCGATACTTCGGGCAGGTCCAAGCCTTCGCGCAAAAGATTGATGCCGACCAAAACGTCATACTTGCCGGTGCGCAGGTCGCGCAAAATATCTACCCGCTCTAAAGTAGCCACTTCGCTGTGCAGATACTGCACTTTGATATTTTGCTCGACTAAATAGGCGGCCAATTCTTCGGCCATGCGCTTAGTTAAAGTCGTAACTAAGACCCGCTGGCTTTTAGCGGTTCTTATTTTTATTTCCTGGATTAAATCCTGAATCTGGCCTTGATTCGGCCTTACCTCTATTTCCGGATCCAACAGACCGGTCGGCCTGACTAACTGTTCCACTACTTGCTGTGAATTTCTGATTTCATATTCAGCCGGCGTGGCGCTCACATAAATAACCTGTTTTAATTTAGCGTTAAACTCGGCGAAATTAAGTGGCCGGTTGTCGCGCGCCGAGGGCAGACGGAAGCCGAAATCAATTAAAGTTTGTTTGCGCGATTGGTCGCCCGCGTACATGCCGCGGATTTGCGGCAAGCTAACATGCGATTCATCGATAAACATTAAATAATCTTTGGGGAAAAAATCAATTAAAGTTTCCGGCGGCGAACCGGGCGCGCGGCCTGAAAAATGCCGCGAATAATTTTCTATGCCATTGCAATAGCCGGCTTCGGCGATCATTTCCAGATCATAATTAGTCTTTTTTTCTAACCGGTATGCCTCTATCTCTTTACCCTGCTTAATCAGTTCTTTAAGCCTTAACTTTAATTCAACGCGAATAGTTTTTAAAGCGCGCGTCATTTTTTCATCCGAGGTCATAAAATGCTTGGCCGGTAAAATAACCGCTTCTTTAAATTCCTGACCAAGCTCGCGGCCAGTTAGTTCTGACCAAAGCGGCGCGCCTTGGCCTGGCCGAATATTGTAGACGCTAATCTTTTCAATCAAGTCGCCCAAGAGAATAATTTTTACAACTGCTTCACCCGTGGCTAAATGAATCTCAATATTTTCTCCGCGAACGCGAAAACGGCCGCGCTTAAATTCTTTATCATCGCGAATGTACTGGATTTTTACCAAATTTCTTAATAGCTGATTACGTTTTATTTTTTGCCCAACCTGAAAATGTTGGCTCATGGCTTCATAATCAGCGCGCTCGCCTAAGCCGTAAATACAGGAAACGCTGGCCACGATTAAAACGTCCGGGCGGTTTAATAAAGACTGGGTAGCGGCATGGCGCAAGCGGTCAATTTCTTCGTTAATGGCAGTTTCTTTTTCAATATAAGTATCGGTTTGCGGAATATAGGCTTCAGGCTGATAATAGTCATAGTAAGAGACAAAATAATGCACGGCATTATCCGGAAAAAATTTTTTAAATTCGCCATAAAGCTGGGCGGCTAAAGTTTTATTATGAGAAATTACCAAAGTCGGCTTTTGCATTTTGGCGATTATGCCAGCCATGGTAAAAGTCTTGCCCGAACCGGTTACGCCCAGCAAAGTCTGATCGCGATAGCCTTGTTTAAGGCCGGCCGCTAATTTGGCAATGGCCTCGGGCTGATCGCCAGTCGGAGTGAACTTGCTTTTTAATATGAATTTTGGCATAAAGCATAATTAAGTGTTTTTAAATAAATTCCAGAC